>NZ_JBIVLH010000023.1:0-141776 GCF_044751185.1 Streptomyces sp. NPDC088733 | reverse complement strand
ACCCAGCGGCTCACCCCGGCAGATGTGGGACGGCTCGCCCCTGGTGTCGTCGAGGCCGCCGAGGAAGCCTCCCGCTGCCTGGGCTACCGGCCCGGTATCCGGGACGGCGCCGGAGCGCACTGAGCGCCCGGCGCCGGCCCGGCACAGCGGTTCGCTCCCGCCGGCTACTTCTCGGTCTCGGCGGCCAGGCGGGCGAGCACCGCGTCCTGGATGCGGTTGAGCCCCTTGGGCGCGAAGGTGCGCTCGAAGAAGCCGCCGATGCCGCCCGCGCCGGTCCAAGTGGTGCTGACCACGGCCTTGGCGCGGCCCTCGCCAGCCGGGGTGACCGTCCAGGTGGTCACCATCGAGGAGTTGCGGTCGGTCTCGACGAGCTGCCCGGCGGTCGGCTCGGTGACCGCGAACAGGCAGTCGCGGATGCGCTTCTCCGTCGCCTGGAGCTTCCAGTGCACCAGGGTGCCGGCGCCGCTCCCGCCCTCCCGCACCTCGTACTCGCTGTACTGCTCGGGCAGCAGCCGCTGCCGGGTCCCCGCGTAGTCGGCGAGCGCCGCGAAGACGCTCTCCGGGCTCGCCGCGATCTCGCGCTGGGTGGTGGCCTCGACCTGTGCCATCGCCGTCCTCCGGTGACTTGCCGTGATCCGTGTGCCGTCACGGCAAGCCAATCACCACGGGCGCGCCCCCGCGAAATCGGCGGCTCCCATCGGGGCACCCGGGGGCCCGCGTCCTGGCCGGTCCCCGGACGGGGGCCGGCCAGGAGTGCTTCAGCGGCGGACCGGGACGAGCTGGAGGTAGTCGAGGTTCCAGTTCTGGTAGGCGTCCTGGGGAAGGCTGATCCGCAGGGTGTGACGGCCGACGGTGAGCCGCTGCTGCACACCGCTGGGCTGCAGGACCTCCTTGCTGTGGCTCGTGGTGTTGCGGATGTCGACCCGCTTGCTCTCGACGCCGCCGTCGAAGGAGACGGTGTAGGTGCCCGCGGGCGAGTACGGCGAGGACGCCCGGACGGAGAGTGCGTACGTCCCGGTCCGCGGGACGTCCACGTCATAGGTCAGCCACTCGCCGCCGCGCATCCAGCCGACCCGGACGTTGCCGTCGGCGTCCTCGATGTCGACGTCCTCGCCGGGCCGCATCTTCAACCCGCCATTGTTCCCGCCGTCGTTGTCGTGGTAGCCCCTGTCCTGGCCGGGGAGGAAGTTCTCGGCCTGGACCCGTACGCCGCCGTGCGGAACGGGGTCGCCCTCGCCGGTGCGGAGCCAGGACTCGAACTTCTCCACATCGTCCGTCTGGAAGATCGTGGTGTCGAAGCTGCGCGCGAGGGCCTCCCAGCCGCGCAGCGGGTCGGTCAGCGACGCCTCGTCGGTCATGTGGTCGGACAGGCCGTTCCACATGGTGTTGTTGAAGACGCGGCTGTGCCGGGCCACGGCGTCGAGGAACGGCTTGCGGGCGACGGCGTCCTGGACGCTGCCGTAGTTCACCTCGTAGGCCACCGGCTGGTCGTCGCCGAACGCGGCCACGGCCCCCAGGTTGCCGTCCGTGATCATGTGCATGTAGAGGGCGCCCTTGTGGGTGGCGAGGAAGTCCTGGACCTCCGGCACCGGGGCGTCACTCTTGTAGAGGCCGTTGCCGACGGTGCCGGTGCGGGTGAGCACGTCCCAGACCTGCTCCCGGAACGGCCAGCCCTTGTCCAGGTTGATCAGCCCGCGATTCTTGGCGAGTTCCATCGCCTCCTCCAGCGTGGGCACCTGCTGGTCGGTGACCGCCGCCTGGCCGCCGCCAAGTCCCTCGCGCAGGCGGAGCTGCTCGATCTGGGCGAGCGTCATGTCGGAGACCGCGCCGCGTCCGTTGGTGGTGCGGTCGACGGTGGTGTCGTGCATCAGGACGGGAACGCCGTCCTTCGTGAGCTGGATGTCGGTCTCGATGATCTCGGCACCGTCGTCGTAGGCCGCCTTGAACGCCGCCAGCGAGTTCTCCGGGGCCTTTCGCCACTGGCCCCGGTGCGCGGTGGTGAGGATCTTCGCGTCGGAGCCGTGGTCGAGCAGATCCCGGTAGGCACGTACCGCCGCCGTGCTCCCGGGTTTGCCGGAGCCTCCGAAAAGGTACGACGTGCTGTCCGAACCGCGGCCGGCGGCCAGGCCGATGTCAGCGGACGGGAGACCCCCGCCGAGCACGGCAGCGGCCACAACCAGCGTCAGGGACGCGGCGGCTGCGGTAGCACCACTCACAACTGATCTCTTCATGGGCCGGAGAGTAGGAAGGCGCCGGGAAGGGACGACGTACGTCGCACGCCTCTCCGAAGTCCGAGAATTGAACATCGCCACGCTCGAGGACGGCACGGAAATTCAATCGGCGCGACTTTGTGATCGCCCGCACCAACCGTCCGAGGCCGTCCACGGGTTGCGGCACCCGCGGTCATTCACGGAGAAGGTGTGGCGCGGATATTCCGGCACCGCAATGGCACACGCACGACTCTTCCCGCCTGCCAGGACACGGCCGGCAGAGTTCTGCCCGCGGCGTCCCTCCCCCGTCTTGGGACATCACGGATGCCGTGCCCAAGCCGGCCGGTTCAGCCGAGGGACATTGGCGCCAGGATTCCATGCCCCTGTCCCCGGGATTCCCTTTCGGGCATTCCCATGGCGTGCTTACTGCCGGAAAGCCGCCGAGGCTCCAGCACAGCATTGTTCCGCATGGCCGTGGCGTCCACGCCCATGAACGCGCGCGGTCCTGGCATGATGCCCGCATGCGCGTGTGGATGCCGGTCCCGGACCGGGACTTCGACGTGACCGAGGTCGCCGTGCCGTGGCACGTGCTCACCCTGGCAGGTCACGAGGTCGTGCTCGCCACCGAACGGCCCGGTACCCGGCCCGCGGCCGACCCGCGGCTGCTGGACGGGGTGGTGTTCGGCCGGCTCGGTGCCGCCGCGGAGGCCAAGGACCGGTACGAACAGCTGACTCGCAGCGCCGCGTTCGAGCACCCGGTGGGCTGGGAGGACACGGACGTCACGGAGTTCGACGGGCTGCTGCTGCCCGGCGGGCACGCGCCGGGGATGCGCCAGTACCTGGACTCGGGCGTACTGCGGGAGCAGGTGGCCCGGTTCTGGGCACTGGACCGGCCGGTCGGCGCGATCTGCCACGGAGTCCTCGTGCTGGCCCGCACCAAGGACTTGGATACGGGCCGCGGGCTCCTCGCCGACCGCCGCACCACCTGCCTGCCCAAGTACATGGAACGTACCGCCTATTGGACGACCGCCTGGCGCCTCGGCCGGTACTACCGCACCTATCCGGCGTACGTGGAGGACGAGGTGCGCGACGCGCTCGCCGACCCGGCGTCGCAGTTCGAGCGGGGACCCCGCGTGCTGACCCAGCGGGGAACCGAGGACGACGACACCCACGCGTTCGTCGTCGAGGACGGCCACTATCTGTCGGCCCGGTGGCCGGGCGACGCGTATCTGTTCGCCCGCCGCTACCTCGCCCTCCTCGAACAGCACGCAGCGGGCTGAGGTACACGGAGCCGTGAAACGCCCTTACGTCGGATCGCGGCCGCGTCACTGACGAGGACCCGCTCGTACGCCTCGTTGACCCCCTCGGCACGGATCGACGGCTCCGCCGTGGTCGAGCGTGCCGCGACGCCCTCGCGCAGTGACGGCGAGAGCACCGTCACCTCGGCGCCGAGCACATCGGCGCTCTTGAACGCGACGCGGCCGAGCCCGCCCATGCCCACGAGCGCCGCCTTCTTGCCCGGACCGGGACTCCCCCGGCTCCGGGACTCCGCCAACCGCCGGCGACACCTCCTCCGGATACCCCTCGACGTTTTTCGCTCAGGTGTTCTATTCTCGGGGCAGAGCAACAAAAGGAGGCGGCATGAGGTGGGACAACCTGAGCCGCGACACGGCGGCGGCCACACCCGCGCTCTTCGGCATGGACGCCGTGACCCGCACATTCGACACGCCCGAGTTCCGCGGCATCACCTTCCACGAGGTGCGCGCCCGCAGCATCGTCAACCGGGTGCCGGGGGCGTCCCGGATGCCCTTCGAGTGGACGATCAACCCCTACCGCGGGTGCAGCCACGCGTGCGTCTACTGTTTCGCGCGCAAGACGCACAGCTATCTGGACCTCGACACCGGCCTGGACTTCGACTCGCAGATCGTCGTCAAGGTCAACGCCCCGGAACTGCTGCGCCGCGAACTGGCGGCGCCGCGCTGGCAGGGCGAGCACATCGCCATGGGCACGAACGTCGACTGCTACCAGCGCGCCGAGGGACGGTACCGGCTGATGCCGGGCATCCTGGCGGCCCTGCGGGACCACGCCAATCCGTTCTCGATCCTCACCAAGGGATCGCTGATCCTGCGCGACCTGGACCTGCTGGTCGAGGCGTCGCGCGTCACGGAGGTCTCCGTCGCGGTCTCCGTCGGCTTCCTGGACCGGAAGCTGTGGAACACCGTGGAGCCGGGCACCCCCGCGCCCGCGCGGCGGCTGGACGTCTGCCGGACCCTGAACGGCCACGGCATCCCTTGCGGCGTCCTGATGGCACCCGTGCTGCCCTATCTCAGCGACTCCCCCGAGCAGTTGCGGGAGACCGTCCGCGCCATCGCGGCGGCCGGCGCCACCTCGGTCACCCCGCTCGTGCTGCATCTTCGCCCCGGCGCCCGCGAGTGGTACATGGCGTGGCTGTCGGTGCACCACCCCCGTCTGATCTCCCGCTACAAGGCGCTGTACGAGAGCGGTGCCTACGCCCCGACCTGGTACCAGCGGCGCATCACGCGCATGGTGCACGAATTCGCCGACGAGTTCGGCATAGGCCCCTCCCGCGCGGGTGCCGCCCGGCGTCTGCGGGCCGTACCGACGCCGCCCGCCGACGAGTCGGCCGCCGCCGAGCCGGTGCCGGAGCCGACGCAATTGACGCTGCTGTGAGAAAAGCCGCTGGCCGGCACCTCCTCCGTGCGCATAGCGTCCGGTGCATGAACGAAGTACGGACGATGACCCGCGACGACATCGACGCCGTGGCGGCGATCCGCGTCAGCGGCTGGCGGGCGGCGTATGCGGGGATCGTCCCGCAGCCCTACCTGGACGCCATGGACGCCGAGGCGGATGCCGAACGCCGCCGGGGATGGTTCGACGAGGGCAATGGGCGGGTCGACAACCTTGTCTCCGCCGAGGGCGGCGAACCGACCGGGTGGGCGGCGCTCGGCCCGTACCGCGGTGAGCAGGACGGCGGCGAGGTCGGCGAGTTGTACGCCATATACGTGCGCCCGGACCACATCGGCAAGGGCGCCGGACGCGCCCTCATGGCAGCCGTCCGGGCCCGCGCCGCCGAACGCGGCTTCCGACAGCTGCGGTTGTGGGTGCTGGCCGACAACGAGCCCGCGCGGCGCTTCTACACACGCGCCGGTTTCGGCCCGGACGGGACCGACCAGATCGAGATGTACGACGACGTGCCCCTCAAGGAGCTGCGCTACGCCGCGGAACTGGACTGAACGAGCCCGCCAGCCTCCGCGTCGCTGCACTGGGCGCTTCCTTGTGCGCCCTGGCCAGCGCCGAGGCCGCCACCGGGTCGCCGGAACGCACCAGGGCCCGGACGACCCGCCGCGGGTACGGCGGCGCGCACAGCCCCGCGAGCGCGGCAGTGGCGCGGGGCTCGTCCCAGTAGCGGGCCAGTCCGCGCGCGGCCGCGCTCCGCACCTGCTCCTCCGGGTCGCCGGCCGCGGCGAGCAGCAGGTCCAGCACGGCCGGGCCGCCGATCCGGCCGAGGGCTTCCACGGCCGGGGCGCGCAGTGCCGGCACCCCCGCGGCCCGGCTCAGCGCGGGCACCGCCCGCGCGTCCCCGAGCCGGCCGAGCTCCTGCACGCAGCCGCGCGTTGCCTGGAGGCCGAACCGCCCCTCGTCCAGCAGCCATCGCAGGGTGGACGTCAGGGCCGGCACGGACTCCGGAGCACCCAGACGCCCGAGGAGGCGGATCGCGGCGAGGGCATAGGTGATGCGCAGCCGATTGGTGGCGAGCGCGGCGGCGGCACGGGCGGTGCGCGGGTCGCCGAGCCGGGCGAGGGTGTCCGCGGCGGTGACATTGCGGAAGGCGTCGCGGTGGTTGAGGAGCAGGAAGAGCGTCTCGAAGGCCCGGCGGTCGCCGGCGCGGCCGAGCGCGACGGCGGCGATCTCCCGTTCCTCCAGGGAGCGCGACGGCTCGGTCAGGACGCCCGCGAGCGCGTCCCGCGCACCGGGGTGGTCCGTCCTGCCGAGTGCCGCGAGCGCCGCCTCGCGCACGTCCGCCTCGGTGTCCCGGGCGGCCGCGACGAACAGGCCGAGGTGCGCCGGCTCCCCGGCGCACCCGAGCAGATCGAGGGCGAGGGCCCTGGCCCGGGGCGCCGGGTGGGCGGTGTACCGGAGCAGCAGCGGCACGCTTCCCGGCGCCCGGGGCAGGTCGGCCGGGCAGGGTGTCAGGCGCCAGTGCCGGCGTTCACCCCCGCTGAAGACGCGGCCGATGGTCCGCTCCAGCAGGTCCGGGTACCAGGCGGGCGTGCCGTGTTCCGCGCAGGCGTCGCAGAGCAACTCGAAGAGCGGTGCGGCGCTTTCTGGTGCGCGCCGGGCGGCCAGCGCCTCCAGGACGTAGCGGCGCTCGTCCGCCGTGCCACCGGGCAGGATGCCGAGCAGGGCGGGGACACCGGGTGACCGGCCGGTCACCCCGTCGAGCAGGGCCCGCTCCTCCGGTCCGAGCCACGGCCGCACCATGGCGGCGGCGTCCCTGGACGCGGCCATGCGCCGCACATAGGCGTCGCGGGACTCGGCGGCGCCCTGGGCCGCGAAGGACAGCAGTCCGACGACGCGGCGCGACTCGCCCCGGTCCCGCAGCTCGGCGAGGGTGGTGCCGCCGGAGCGCAGGGACCCGTACAGGGCCCCGGCGCGTCGCGCCGCGCGGTGCTCCCCGAAACGCCCGTCCCCCGCGTCGTCCACAGCGTCCCCTCTCGCCCGATGTTCACCTTAATGGCGCGCTCATCTGTCGGGGGTACAAATCACATGGGCGGGGGGCTGGCGCGCTGGTTACTCGCCGGTTACCCTCTAACCAACGCACACCGCGGCCTGGTGACGCAGCCGCCGTGTGCCGCCGCCGTCGGTTCGGCACCATCGCGGCGCAGCCCCGGGACAGGGCGCGCCAGCATCTTCACGCGGGCACGCACACCCACGCGTACGCACCCCGCGGCTCCTCACAACTCCTCTCCCGCCCGCGCCTGTGCCATGAAGACGCACGGCGCGGATCCTCAGCAACTGGAGTTCCGCGATGGACCGTCCACGTCCCTTCCGCACTGTCGCCGTCGTCGGCCTCGGCACCATGGGCACCGGCATCGCCGAGGTCATGGCACGCGCCGGTCACGAGGTGATCGGCATCGAGACCGACGAGGCCGCGGCGCGCCGCGCCGTCGACTCCCTGGAGTCAGCCACCGCCCGCGCCGTGCGGCGCGAGCGCATGACGGAGCCGGAGCGCGGCAATGTGCTGGCCCGCTTCCGCACCTTCTCCGACCTCCAGGCCGCGGCCGACGCCGATCTGGTGATCGAGGTCGTCACCGAGCACTTCGAGATCAAGCGCGAGGTCCTCGTCGGGCTCGACGCCGTCGTCAAGCCCGACACGGTCATCGCGACCGGTACCAACGCGCTGTCGGTGACGGAGCTCGCCTCCCGCACCTCGCGCCCCGACCGGGTTCTCGGCCTGCACTTCTTCGCACCCGCCCCGGCCATGAAGCTGGTCGAGGTGGTCTCGACCGTGCTGACCTCGCCGGAGGCCACCGAGAGCGTGACCGCGCTCGTCCGCGGCCTCGGCAAGGAGCCGGTGGCGGTCGGCGACCGGCCGGGCTTCATCGCCGACGGGCTGCTCTTCGGCTACCTGAACCAGGCGGCCGCCATGTACGAGTCCCGCTACGCCACACGCGAGGACATCGACGCGGCAATGCGGCTCGGTTGCGGCCTGCCCATGGGCCCGCTCGCCCTGCTCGACCTGATCGGCATCGACACCGCCCGGACCGTGCTGGAGGCCATGTACGCGGCCTCCCACGACCGGCTGCACGCCCCGGCGCCGATCCTCGGGCAGCTCACCGCTGCGGGACTGCTGGGCCGCAAGACCGGCCGCGGCTTCTACACCTACGAGGCCCCCTGCAGCGCCACGGTCGTGGCGGACACCGAGACGCCCGTCGCCGGCGACGGCGCCGCGGCCGGGCGCCCCGTGCGGCAGGTCGGCGTCGCGGGCTCCGGCACCATGGCCACCGGCATCGCCGAGGTGTTCGCCAAGGCGGGCTACGAGGTCGTCCTGGCCGCCCGCGGCCAGGAGAAGGCCGGCAAGGCACTCGCGGCGCTCACCAAGTCCCTGGACCGGTCGGTGGCCAAGGGCAGGCTCACCCAGGAGCAGCGGGACGAGGCCGTGGCCCGGGTGACCGCGGCGGGTTCGCTGGACGCGTTCGCGGACGTCGACCTGGCCGTGGAGGCGGTCGCGGAGGACCTGGCGGTCAAGCAGCAGCTCTTCGCGACCCTGGACAAGGTCTGCAAGCCGGGCGCGGTCCTGGCCACGACCACCTCCTCGCTGCCGGTCGTCGCCATCGCGACCGCGACGTCCCGTCCGGCCGACGTCGTCGGCATGCACTTCTTCAACCCCGCCCCGGCGATGAAGCTGGTCGAGGTGGTCCGCACGGTCCTGACCGCCGACGACGTGCACGCGACCGTGCACGAGGTCTGCGGCAAGGTCCGCAAGCACGCCGTGGACTGCGGCGACCGGGCCGGGTTCATCGTCAACGCACTGCTGTTCCCCTACCTGAACAACGCGGTGAAGATGGTGCAGGAGCACTACGCGACGGTGGACGACATCGACGCGGCGATGAAGCTCGGCGGCGGCTACCCGATGGGCCCGTTCGAGCTGCTGGACGTCGTGGGGCTGGACGTCTCGCTGGCGATCGAGCAGGTGCTGCACAAGGAGTTCCGCGACCCCGGCCTGGCGCCGGCGCCGCTCCTGGAGCACCTGGTGTCGGCCGGGTGCCTGGGCCGCAAGACCGGCCGCGGCTTCCGCGAGTATGCCCGGCGCTGAGCCTGCGGACGGCTGGGGCGGCCTGCTGGGGCCGCCCCACAGGCTGCGGAAGCCGGGCCCTGCCCAAGAGTCGGCGGGAATGCAGTACTTTCGCGGTATGTCCCAGCCCGCGAAGCCCACCCGTACGTCCTCCGCAACCGCCCAGCGCCATCGCGTCCGCCAGGATCTGGCGGCCGCCGCGATGCACCTGTTCGCGAGCCAGGGCTACGAGGCGACGACCGTGGACGAGATCGCGGCCGCGGCGGGCGTGGCCCGGCGGACCTTCTTCCGGCATTTCCGCTCCAAGGAAGAGGCGATCTTCCCCGACCACGACGACACCCTGGTGCGGGTCGGGGAGGTGCTGGACTCCGCCGAGCCCCACGAGCACCCCCTGGACACGGTCTGCCGAGGCATCACCGAGGTGCTGCGGATGTACGCGGAGGCGCCCGAGGTCTCCGTCGAGCGCTACCGCCTGACCCGGGAGATCCCGATCCTGCGCGAGCGCGAGATCGCCTCGGTGGCCCGCTACGAGCGCCTGTTCACGCGTTACCTGCTGGGCCACTTCGACGAGAGCGCCCACCACGACGGCGACGACGACCCGCTGCTGGCCGAGGTCGCGGCGTCGGCCGTGGTCGCCGCCCACAACCACGTTCTGCGGCGCTGGCTGCGGGCCGGCGGCAAGGGCGACGTGGAGGCGCAGCTCGACCACGCCTTCGATGTGATCAGGACGACCTTCGGCACGGGGATCGGCCGCCGGCCCCTCCCCGCCCCGATCCTCACCTCCCACCAGGGCGAGGTGGTCGTGGCGGTCGCGCGCACCGACGCCTCGCCCGCGGAAGTGATGCGGACCATCGAGAAGGCCCTGAAGGGCGCGTAGGCGCCGGGCCCGGCCGTCCCGGGCCTTCCCCCGGGACGCGAGGTGGCACGCCGTGCCACATCCCCACCGCCCTCCGGAGGGGCTGCCCCGACTCGCCGCCCGGGCCGGCCGGTGGGACCGTGAAGTACCCCCCGCCCCGCACCCCCGCATCCGCGCATCCGCGCATCCTGCGCGCGACGACATTCCCCGATATTCCCGACATCCCCAAGCCGCTCAGATGTGCAGCCGTGGTGCCATTTGAGAAAAAATGTTGGCACCCAGTGTCTTGCCGAGTGGCACGCGGTGCCATACCGTGAGAGCAGTCCGGGCGGGCGGCGTGCGGTGAACCTTCGCACGCCGTCTGTCCCCAAAGGCCCGGACGCCTGCGTCACAGGCACTCCACCCGCGCCACCACGCGCTCTTGCTCGTTCCGTGCGACCGCCACGGAAACAGCACAACCGCCGAACCGACGGCACGACCCACCGCACCCCCCGACGTTCCCTCAAGCGTCCCTACGTCGCGCTTCGCCGGAGGCATCACTGTGAAGGACATCCTCGACGCAATCATGGCGTCCGAAAGCACGGCCGCGGACTTCGCGGCCCTGCCGCTCCCCGAGTCGTACCGTGCCGTCACCGTCCGCAAGGACGAGGCCGGCATGTTCGAGGGCCTGGAGAGCAGCGAGAAGGACCCGCGCAAGTCGCTGCACGTGGACGACGTGCCCCTGCCGGAGCTCGGCCCGGGCGAGGCCCTGGTGGCCGTCATGGCCAGCTCGGTCAACTACAACTCGGTGTGGACCTCGATCTTCGAGCCGATGTCCACCTTCGGTTTCCTCGAGCGGTACGGCAAGCTCTCCCCGCTCACCAAGCGCCACGACCTGCCGTACCACATCATCGGCTCCGACCTGGCGGGCGTCGTCCTGCGCACCGGCCCCGGCGTCAACGCCTGGCGGCCCGGCGACGAGGTGGTCGCGCACTGCCTTTCCGTGGAACTGGAGTCCGCGGACGGCCACAACGACACGATGCTCGACCCCGAGCAGCGCATCTGGGGCTTCGAGACCAACTTCGGCGGCCTCGCCGAGATCGCCCTGGTGAAGTCCAACCAGCTGATGCCCAAGCCCCGGCACCTCAGCTGGGAGGAGGCCGCGGCCCCCGGCCTGGTCAACTCCACCGCCTACCGGCAGCTGGTCTCCCGCAACGGCGCCGGGATGAAGCAGGGCGACAACGTCCTGATCTGGGGCGCCAGCGGCGGCCTCGGTTCGTACGCCACCCAGTTCGCGCTGGCCGGCGGCGCCACCCCGATCTGCGTGGTGTCCTCGCCGCAGAAGGCGGAGATCTGCCGCAGCATGGGCGCCGAGGCGATCATCGACCGCAATGCCGAGGACTTCCGGTTCTGGAAGGACGAGCACACCCAGGACCCGAAGGAGTGGAAGCGCCTCGGCAAGCGCATCCGCGAGCTGACCGGCGGCGAGGACGTCGACATCGTCTTCGAGCACCCCGGACGCGAGACCTTCGGCGCGTCCGTGTACGTCACCCGCAAGGGCGGCACGATCGTCACCTGCGCCTCGACCTCGGGCTTCACCCACGAGTACGACAACCGCTACCTGTGGATGTCGCTCAAGCGCATCATCGGCTCGCACTTCGCGAACTACCGCGAGGCGTGGGAGGCCAACCGCCTGATCGCCAAGGGGAAGATCCACCCGACGCTGTCGCGGACGTACAGCCTGGAGGACACCGGCCAGGCCGCCTACGACGTGCACCGCAACCTCCACCAGGGCAAGGTCGGCGTGCTCGCGCTGGCCCCGCAGGAGGGGCTCGGCGTCCGCGACGAGGAGATGCGGGCCCGGCACATCGACGCCATCAACCGCTTCCGGAACATCTGAGATCGGGAACGAGCATGAGCGAGCGTCAGAAGGACCGTCCGTGGCTGATGCGGACCTACGCCGGGCACTCCACGGCCGAGGCGTCCAACGCCCTGTACCGGCGCAATCTCGCCAAGGGCCAGACCGGCCTGTCGGTCGCGTTCGACCTCCCGACGCAGACCGGTTACGACCCCGACCACGTCCTCGCCCGCGGCGAGGTGGGCCGGGTCGGGGTCCCGGTCGCCCATCTCGGCGACATGCGCCGGCTCTTCCAGGACATCCCCCTGGACGGGATGAACACCTCGATGACCATCAATGCCAGCGCCATGTGGCTGCTGGCGCTCTATCAGGTCGTCGCGGAGGAGCAGGGCGCCGCGATCACGGAGCTCCAGGGGACGACGCAGAACGACATCGTCAAGGAGTACCTGTCGCGCGGGACGTACGTCTTCCCGCCGGTGCCGTCGCTGCGCCTGACGACCGACATGATCGCCTACACGGTCAGCCACATCCCCAAGTGGAACCCGATCAACATCTGCAGCTACCACCTGCAGGAGGCGGGCGCCACGCCGGTCCAGGAGATCGCGTACTCCATGGCGACGGCGATCGCCGTCCTGGACGCCGTCCGCGACTCCGGCCAGGTGCCGCAGGAGCGCATGGGCGACGTCGTGGCGCGCATCTCGTTCTTCGTCAACGCCGGCGTGCGCTTCGTCGAGGAGATGTGCAAGATGCGGGCCTTCACCCGCATCTGGGACCAGGTCACCAAGGAGCGCTACGGGATCGAGAACCCCAAGCAGCGCCGCTTCCGCTACGGCGTCCAGGTCAATTCGCTCGGCCTGACCGAGGCCCAGCCGGAGAACAACGTCCAGCGCATCGTGCTGGAGATGCTGGCCGTGACGCTCTCCAAGGACGCCCGCGCCCGCGCCGTGCAGCTGCCGGCCTGGAACGAGGCGCTGGGGCTGCCGCGCCCCTGGGACCAGCAGTGGTCCCTGCGCATCCAGCAGGTGCTGGCGCACGAGAGCGACCTGCTGGAGTACGGGGACATCTTCGACGGCAGCCATGTCGTCGAGGCGAAGGTCGGCGAGCTGGTCGAGCAGTCGCTCGCCGAGATCGGGCGCATCCAGGAGATGGGCGGCGCCATGGCGGCCGTCGAGTCGGGCTATCTGAAGTCGCAGCTGGTCTCCTCGCACGCCGAGCGCCGGGCGCGGATCGAGTCCGGCGAGGAGAAGATCATCGGGGTCAACTGCTACGAGGGCACCGAGCCCAGCCCGCTGACCTCCGACCTGGACGGCGCCGTCATGACCGTCGACCCGGAGAACGAGGCCCGGGTCGTCGCCGCCCTGCACGACTGGCGCGACAACCGGGACGAGTCCCGCGCCCAGAAGTCGCTGGAGGCCCTCAAGGCGGCCGCGGCGGGGACCGCCAACCTCATGGAGGCCACCCTGGAGTGCGCACGGGCCGGCGTCACGACCGGCGAGTGGTCCTGGGCCCTGCGGGACGTCTTCGGCGAGTACCGCGCGCCGACGGGCGTCGGCGGCGCCCCGGTCGCGGTCACCGCCGAGGCGGGCACGCCGCTGGCCGAGGTGCGCCGCAAGGTGGAGCTCACCGCGCGGGAGCTGGGCGGCGGCAAGCTGCGGCTGCTCGTCGGCAAGCCGGGGCTCGACGGCCACTCCAACGGCGCCGAGCAGATCGCCGTGCGGGCCCGCGACGCCGGCTTCGAGGTGGTCTACCAGGGCATCAGGTTGACGCCCGAGCAGATCGTGTCGGCGGCGGTCGCCGAGGACGTCCACTGCGTCGGCCTGTCGATCCTGTCGGGCTCGCACGCCGAGCTCGTGCCGGACGTCCTGGAGCGGCTGCGCCGGGCGGGAGCGGACGACGTCCCGGTGATCGCCGGCGGCATCATCCCCCCGGCGGACGCGGCCAAGCTGATCGAGTGCGGCGTCGCCGCCGTGTTCACGCCGAAGGACTTCGGAATCACCGGGATCATCGGCAGGATCGTGGACGAGATCCGCAGGGCGAACACGCTGGACCCGCTGGAGGTCCCCGCGTGACCGCCGCGGACGTCACCCGTACGAGCAAGCACGACACCCCGGAGGCGCAGTAGCGATGCAGTTCGGCCGCACGTATGAAGAGTTCGAGGTCGGCGCTGTCTACAAGCACTGGCCCGGGAAGACGGTCACCGAGTACGACGACCACCTCTTCTGCCTCCTGACCATGAATCACCACCCGCTGCACATGGACGCGAACTACGCCGAGCGGACCACCGACTTCGGCCGAAACGTCGTCGTGGGCAACTACATCTACTCCCTGCTGCTGGGCATGTCCGTCCCGGACGTCTCCGGCAAGGCCATCGCCAACCTGGAGATCGAGTCGCTGAAGCACGTGGCGCCGACCTTCCACGGCGACACGATCTACGGCGAGACCACGGTGCTGGACAAGTGGCCGTCGAAGTCCAAGGACGACCGGGGCATCGTCCATGTGGAGACCAAGGGCTACAAGCAGGACGGCACCCTGGTGTGCGTCTTCCGCCGGAAGGTGATGGTCCCGACCGCCACCTACATCAAGGAGCGCGGCGGCGAGCAGCCCGGCCGTCCGTCCGTCGCCCACTGAACTCCTAGGAGATACGACAGATGAGCCGTCTCGCCCAGACCGACGGGCTGACCGACGTCCAGCAGGAGATCCTCTCCACGGTCCGCAGCTTTGTCGACAAGGAGATCCTCCCGGTCGCCAACGAGCTGGAGCACAAGGACGAGTACCCCGCCGACATCGTCGAGGGCCTGAAGGAGCTCGGCATCTTCGGCCTGATGATCCCCGAGGAGTACGGCGGCCTCGGCGAGTCCCTGCTCACGTACGCCCTGACGGTCGAGGAGATCGCCCGCGGCTGGATGAGCGTGTCGGGCATCATCAACACCCACTTCATCGTGGCCTACATGCTCAAGCAGCACGGCACGCAGGAGCAGAAGGACCACTTCCTGCCCCGGATGGCCACCGGCGAGGTGCGCGGCGCGTTCTCGATGTCCGAGCCGGGCCTGGGCTCCGACGTCTCCGCCATCCGCACCAAGGCCGTCCGCGACGGCGACGACTTCGTCATCAACGGCCAGAAGATGTGGCTGACCAACGGCGGCACGTCCAACCTCGTCGCGGTCCTGTGCCGTACGGACGAGGGCCTGCCGGAGGGCACGGCCCCGCACAAGTCCATGACGACCTTCCTCATCGAGAAGGAGCCGGGCTTCGGCCCGAACCCGATGGTGAAGGGCCTGACCGTGCCCGGGAAGATCGAGAAGATGGGCTACAAGGGCGTCGACACGACCGAGCTCGTCCTCGAGGATGTGAAGATTCCGTCAAATCGCGTCCTGGGCGGCGAGACCGGGCGCGGTTTTTACCAAATGATGGACGGCGTGGAGGTCGGCCGGGTCAATGTGGCCGCCCGCGGCTGCGGCGTGGCCCAGCGCGCCTTCGAGCTGGGGATCGCGTACGCCCAGCAGCGGCAGACCTTCGGCAAGCCGATCGCGCAGCACCAGGCGATCCAGTTCAAGCTGTCCGAAATGGCCACCAAGGTGGAGGCCGCGCACGCGCTGATGGTCAACGCCGCACGCAAGAAGGACGCGGGCCGGCGCAACGACCTCGAGGCGGGCATGGCGAAGTACCTGGCCTCGGAGTACTGCAAGGAGGTCGTCGAGGACGCGTTCCGCATCCACGGCGGCTACGGCTTCTCCAAGGAGTACGAGATCGAGCGTCTGTACCGCGAGGCGCCGATGCTGCTGATCGGCGAGGGCACCGCCGAGATCCAGAAAATGATCATCGGGCGCCGGCTGCTCGAGGAGTACCGAATCCAGGGATGAATGTCTGGGTTGTGACACTTTGTGCGAGCCAAAGGTCACACCCAGTCATCAATAACCGGCCACTGACTCCGCCACTGGCTTGCCCAGTTGCCCGTCACTGCCGATACCATTCACGGAAAGCCGCCGTCCCCAGAACCATCTTGCGGCACCCTCCGCTACGAAGGTCTTCCATGCCCCACAGCCAATCCTCTGCTAAACGCGACAGCCTGGCCGGCGTACGCCTCGCGCGCGGAGCATCGCCGTGGCTCCTCCCGACCGTGGCCACCGCGGCGGTCAGTCTCGTTCGCGCCCGCCGCTCCGGGCGATGGGCGGCCGTGGCCGTCCCCACCACCGCCCTCGCGGCGGGCATGCTGTGGTTCTTCCGCGACCCCGAGCGGGAGATCGCCCAGGGCCGCGTGATCTCGCCGGCCGACGGCGTGGTGCAGAGCATCATGCCGTGGAAGGACGGGCGCACGCGCGTCGCGATCTTCATGAGCCCGCTGAACGTCCACGTCAACCGCGCCCCCCTCGCGGGCACGGTCACGTCGGTGGAGCACGTCCCCGGTGGATTCGTTCCGGCGTTCAACAAGGAGAGCGAGAACAACGAGCGCGTTGTCTGGCACTTCGACACCGAGCTCGGCGACATCGAGATGGTGCAGATCGCCGGTGCCGTCGCGCGTCGCATCGTGCCCTACATCCCGCAGGGCGCGAAGGTCGAGCAGGGTGAGCGGATCGGCCTGATCCGGTTCGGCTCCCGCGTCGACATCTACCTTCCCGAGGGCGTCGAGCCCGCCGTCGAGGTCGGCCAGACCACCGTTGCCGGGGTGACTCGCCTTGACCGTGATTGAGCCCGACGCGCAGGCACCGTGGGTCGCCGCGGTGGACGAGGACGACGACGATGACATGCCGCTGTCAACGCGGCTGTCGATAGCGGACGGCCTGACCCTCGGCAACGCGATCTGCGGCTTCATGGCGGTGTACTTCACCACCACCGGAGTCCTGGTCCCGCACCTCATGGGCAACACCGACGGCGGCATGACGCGGCACAGCGCCGCCACCGCCGTGCTGCTGATGCTCATGGCGTCGGTCTTCGACCTCTTCGACGGGCTCGTGGCGCGCAAGCTGCGCAGCTCGGCGATGGGTGCGGAGCTCGACAACCTCTCCGACCTCATCAGCTTCGGCCTGGCCCCCGCCTACTTCGTGGTGGTCTGGGGTCTGATCTCCGACGACGCCTACGGCCGGGTGTCGGCGGTGGCCGCGGTCGTGGTGCTGCTGGCGGTCGTGCTGCGGCTCGCCCGGTTCTCGTGCACGACGGTGCGCGAGGGCATCTTCCAGGGCATGCCGAGCCCCTTCGGGGCCATGACCGTGATCTCGGTGGTGTTGCTGGACCTGCCGTTCATCCCGACGGTGCTGGCCATCGTCGGTGTGGCGTGGCTGATGGTCAGCCGGGTCGAGTACCCCAAGCCGCGCGGCCGGCTCGCGGTGATGACCCTCGCCTGGATCGTGGTCAGCATGGGCTGCCTGGTCTGCTGGGCCTTCGCGGTCCCCGGTGGCGACGTGCTGCTGCAGACGGGCGCGGCCCTGCAGATCATCGCGGCGGCGGTCATCCCGCTGTTCGCGACGACCCGCCGGGTCAACACGATCCGCAACAACCGCCGTGAGGCGCGTGCGGCGCAGCTTCCGTAGCCGTACGACGAACGTCCGTGGGGCCCCGAGCCGGGAACGGCTCGGGGCCCCACGTGCGTGCGGCGGCGGCTCAGACCAGGACGTCGCGCGCGATGTCGACGGCGAGGCGCTCCAGAAGCGGCCCGGCCTCGGCCATGCAGCGCGCCGGGTCCGGCTCGATGTCGGTGAGGGCGTACGCGCGCCGGATGCCCGCCGCGGTCAGCGCGGCCGGGGGCAGTGCCAGGCGCCCGCACACGGCGACGACCTCGACGTCCCGGGCGCGGGCGGCGGCCGCCACACCGGCGGGGGCCTTGCCGTGCAGCGTCTGCTCGTCCAGGGAGCCCTCGCCGGTGATCACCAGGTCGGCCCGCTCGAGTGCCTGCGCGAAGCCGAGCATGTCCATCAGGACCTGCACGCCGGGCCGGAACCGCGCCCGCAGCCCGACGAGGGCGCCGAACCCGACACCGCCCGCCGCACCCGCGCCGGGCGCCTCCGCGGCCTCGGTGGCGTCCAGCACCTCGGCGAAGTGGGCCAGGGCCGCGTCCAGCGTCGCGACGTCCTCGGGGCCGGCACCCTTCTGCGGCCCGTAGACAGCGGCCGCGCCCTTCGGGCCGAGCAGCGGATTGTCGACGTCACTGGCGAGGACCACCTCGGTGTCCGCCAGGCGCGCGTCGAGCCCCGACAGGTCCGCCGACGCCAAGGTGGCGAGCGCCGCTCCACCGGGGGCCACCGGCACACCTTGTGCGTCCAGCAGGCGCGCACCCAGCGCCACGAGCATGCCGGCACCGCCGTCGTTGGTGGCGCTGCCGCCGACACCGAGCACCAGGGAGCGCGCCCCCGCGTCGAGCGCGGCACGCAGCAGCTCGCCGGTGCCGTACGTGGTGGCCGTCAACGGCGCGAAGACCCCCGGCGGCAGATGCCGCAGCCCGGACGCCTCGGCCATCTCGACGACGGCGGTGTCGCCGCGCAGCGCGTAGGCGGCCGTGACCGGCTCCCCCAGCGGCCCGGTGACCTCCACCAACCGCCGTTCGAAGCCCGCGGCGACGGCGGCGTCCACGGTGCCGTCCCCGCCGTCCGCGACGGGTACGGACTCGACGACGGCGTCCGGCGCGACGCGGCGCAGTCCGGCGCCGATCCGCTCGGCCACCTCGACGGCGGTGAGTGAGCCCTTGAACTTGTCCGCGGCGATCAGTACGCGCGCTCGCCGTGTGTCCGTCACATTGATCTCCCTTGCCACAGGTCGCGCCGCTTGGACCCTATCCCGGGGACCCCGCGGCGTAGTAGGAGGCGACGGACGGCTGGCCGGTCCAGTCGGGTCCGGCGTGCGGATCCGCGCCGAGATAGCGGAAGGGCAGGCGGACGACCCGGTGTCCGCTCAGGGTGAGCCGGTGGTGGCGGGCGTCGTAGGTGAAGCCGGCCGACCGCAGGGCCGCCGCCACCTGGCGGCCGCCCGACGTACCGTCGACGCGACGGATCCAGGCGGGGTCCAAGTGCGCGACCAGCAGACCCCCGGGGCTGAGCCAGGAAGCCGCGCGGGCGAGCAGGCCGAGCCGGTCGCCCACATAGTGCAGCCCGTGGACGCAGGTGATCAGGTCGTAGGACCGCCGCGGCGTCCAGGTCGCGGCCGAGGCCGTCACCAGCTCCACCCCGGGCGGTACCGGCACCGGGACGAGGGGACCCACCAGGTCGACGCCGGTCAGCACCGCCGTCGCCGGGAGCACGGCCGCGGCCTCGCGGAGGGCCCGGCCCTCCCCGCTGCACAGGTCGAGCCAGGAAGGCGAGGCGGAACGGGCGAGCAGCTCGCCGACGGGATCGAAGCCGAGTTCACGGGCGTAGCTGTTCACCCCGGACAGCCCGCGCTCGCGGTTCATCGTGTTGTTGGCGACCACGGACGACCCCTCCAGCTCGTCGTCGGGCAGCAGTGCGGGGGCGGTCGCGGGGGCGGCACCGGAGGCTTCTGACACCCGGTCATTGTCCCAGCGCACCCCTGGGGGCGGGCGGGGCGTCGGAAGAGCGCGACGCGCGACGGCAGGAGTGCGGGCTTCCCGCCGGAGCCGTGGGATTCCGGTACACCGGGAGCATGACGTCACCAACCCCCGTCCTCCAGGACAGGATCCTGGGCGGCTGGCTGGGCCGCATCGCCGGCAACATGCTCGGCAAGCCCGTGGAGCGCGGCGACCACTGGACCAGGGACCGCATCGACCGCTACCTGCGCCTGGCGGACGCCCTGCCGCTGACGGACTACCTGCCCGCGCTGTCCCCGCCCCCCGACCCCGCCGAGTTCGACCTGCGCCCCGAGTGGCGGCAGTGCACGCGCGGCGGCATCGACGGCAGCGTGCGGGACGACGACGTCGACTACGCGATCCTCGGCCTCGACCTGCTGGAGACGCACGGGGCGGGCTTCACCACCGAGGACGTCGGCGAGCTGTGGCTGCTGCGGCTGCCCTACCTCCAGACCTTCACCGCGGAGCGGGCCGCGTACCGCAACCTCGCGTCCGGTATCGGACCGCCGCTCAGCGCGACCGTCGACAACCCCTACCAGGAGTGGATCGGGGCCCTGATCCGCGCCGACGTGTACGGCTGGACCTCCCCCGGCGACCCGCGCCGCGCCGCCTCCCTCGCCCGGCGCGACGCGGTGCTGTCGCACACCGGCAACGGCGTCTACGGCGCGATGTGGGCGGCGGCCCTGATCGCCGCGGCGTTCACGGCTCCGGAAGCGCGGGACGCGCTGGAGGCGGCCCTGACCGAGATCCCGCCCGGCTGCCGGCTGTCGCGCACGGTGCGGCGCACCATGGCGCTGCACGAGGCCGGGCTCGGCTGGGCGGACACCCTGGCGGACCTGGAGCAGGAGACCGGGCACCTGCACTGGATCCACGTCGTGCCCAACGCCGCGGTCATCACCGCCGGACTGCTGTACGGGCAGGGCGACTTCACGTCCACGATCGCGCTGACCGTGCGCGGCGGCCTCGACACCGACTCCAACGGCGCCACGGCGGGCTCGGTTGCGGGCGTGCTGTGCGGCGCCGCCGCGATCCCGCCGCAGTGGACGGAACCGCTGCGCGACCGGGTGCGCAGCGCGGTCTTCGGCTTCGACGGCGTGGCGATCGGCGACCTCGCCCGCCGCACCCTCGCCCTGGTGCCGTAGGGTCCGCGTGTGCGGTACATCATCATCGGCGCGGGCGCGGTCGGCGGATCCATCGGCGGGCGGCTGTTCCAAAGCGGGCAGGACGTCGTCATGGTCGCCCGGGGCGCGCACGGCGCGGCACTGCGGGACCACGGGCTCACCCTGCGCACGCCCGATGCGACGCTCTCCCTCGCCGTCCCGGTCGTCGACGGACCGGACGCGCTCGACCTGCGCGACGACGACGTCCTGGTCCTCGCGGTCAAGACCCAGGACACCGCCGCGGCGCTCGACACCTGGGCGCCGGTGGGCCAGGGCCTGCCCCTGGTGCTCGCGCAGAACGGCGTCGCCAACGAACGGCTCGCGCTGCGGCGCTTCCCCGACGTGTACGGCATGTGCGTGTGGCTGCCGTCGGCCCACGTGGAGCCCGGCGTCGTGATCGCCCCTTGTGCACCGCTCACCGGCATGCTCCACCTGGGCCGCTACCCGCACGGCACTGACGCCACCGTCCGGCGCATCGCCGCCGGCCTGGAGGCGTCCCCGTTCCTGCGCGCGCCGGTCACCGAGGACGTGATGCGGTGGAAGTACGCCAAGCTGCTGACGAACCTGGGCAACGCCGTCGAGGCGCTCATCGGCCGCGACGACTCCCTGCGCGCCCTCCACCGGCGGGCGCGTGCCGAGGGCGAGGCGGTACTCGACGCGGCGGGCATCGCGTACGCGAGCGAGGCCGAACAGGCCGCGATGCGCGGCGACCTCGTCACGGTGCGCCCCGTCGAGGGCGCCGCCCGGGGCGGCGGCTCGACCTGGCAGAGCCTGAGCCGCGCGACCGGCTCCGCCGAGGCCGACCACCTCAACGGCGAGATCGTCCTCCTCGGGCGTCTCCACGGCGTGCCCACCCCCGTCAACGACACCCTGCGCAACCTCCTCAACCGCGCCGCCCGGGCCCGCTGCGCCCCTGGCAGCTTTCCCGCTGCCGACCTCGCGGCGGCGGTGGACGCGGCCGTCGCCGCGGCCGGGACGTGACCACGGCGCCGGACGGCGGGGTGCCGGTTCCGGCTCGCCGCCGGCCCACGACCTCACCCACCACCACGGCCTCGAAGCGGTCTTCACCGGCCCGTTGTTGAGGGTGTGAGGCGACAACGACAGCCCGGGGAGCGGGCGGCCCCGGCCCGGCCTCGTGCCTGGTCGCCGCGGAATGGCTCGATGTCGTGCCCGGAACGGTGCTGCGCCACTGGCGCGCGGATGCCGTTCCCGGCCAGAGGTTCGCCCCCTGGGTGCGGCGCGAGGGGTGAGCGGGGCGACCCGGTCTCCTGGGAACGACCGGTAGCCGATTAGGTTGGGACCCGTGACGACCTCCGACTTCTCCGCGTACATCGAGAGCCTCCCCAAGATCCTCGCCGGCGCGAGCACCCTGTTCCGTGACGCCGACGGCCGCATCCTCATCGCTGAGACCACCTACCGCGAGGACGGCAAGTGGGTGCTGCCCGGCGGCACCATCGAGTCCGCCGACGGGGAGACGCCCCGCGAGGGCGCCCGGCGCGAGACGCTGGAGGAGATCGGTCTCGACGTCGAACCGGGCGAACTCCTCGCTGTCGACTGGATCCAGGGGGTTCCGGGGCGGCCGCCGCTCGCCTCGTTCCTCTTCGACGGGGGCGTGCTCGACGACGCGTCGCTCGCGGCCGTCCGCCTCCAGGCCGAGGAGCTCTCCGACTGGCGCATGGCCACCCCGGACGAGGCCGAGGCCTACCTCTCCCCCGGCCTCTACCGCCGCGTCCGCGCCGCCCTGGCCGCCCTGGCCGCGGCCTCCACCCCCGTCGAACTCGTCAACGGCGTCCCGCCGAGGCGGCGGGCCTGAGAGCACGCCGGCGCGCGGACCCTCAGCGGCCCACCGCGTAGCCCTGCATACCGCGGGGGTTGGCGGCGGCGGACAGAACGCCCGTGCGCGGGTCGCGGGCGACGGCGCAGAGGCGGCCCTCGGTCCAGGGGGCCGCGACGGTGAGGTCGTGGCCGCGGCGCCGCAGGTCGTCGATGAGGGCTTCGCCCAGGCGGGATTCGACGGTGAGGCTGCCGGGGTGCATGGTGCGGGGGTGGAAGGAGCCCGGGAAGCTGTCGGTGTGCCAGTTGGGGGCGTCGACGGCACCCTGGAGGTCGAGGCCGCCGCGCACTTCCTCGCGCAGGGCGACCGCCAGGAAGAACGTCAGTGACCACTGGTCCTGCTGGTCGCCGCCCGGCGTGCCGAACGCCATCACGGGCACGCCGTCGCGCAGCGCGAGGGACGGCGTGAGGGTGGTGCGCGGACGGCGGCCGGGGGTGAGGGAGTTGGGCAGTCCGGGTTCGAGCCAGGCCATCTGGAGGCGGCTGCCGAGGGCGAAGCCCAGGCCGGGGACCGCGGGACTCGACTGGAGCCAGCCGCCGCTGGGGGTGGCGGCGATCATGTTGCCCCAGCGGTCGACGACGTCGACGTGGCAGGTGTCGCCCCGGGTCGCCCCGTTGTGCGCGACGGTCGGCTCGCCGACGCCCATCGCGTCGAACCCCGGCTCCGCGCCCGGCTCGTGGAGCGGGAAGGCGGGCAGCCGCGGGATGCGCCCGCCGGGGCTGCCGGGCCTCAGGTCGTCCGAGGCCTTGGCAGGGTCGATCAGGGTGCGCCGGGCGTCGTTGTAGGCGGGCGAGAGCAGTTCCACGAGGGGGACGCCGTCCGGGTCGGCGTCGCCGTACCAGGCCTCGCGGTCGGCCATGGCGAGCTTGGCGCCCTCGACGAGGGTGTGCACCCAGTCCGCGGTGCCGTACTCCGGCAGGTCCGCCGGGCCGGGCAGCAGCGCCAGCTGCTGCAGGAAGACCGGGCCCTGGCTCCAGGGGCCCGCCTTGCAGACCGTCCAGCCGTTCCAGTCGTGGGTGACGGGCTCCTCGTAGCGGGCCTCGTAGGCGACGAGGTCGTCGCCGGTCAGGGTGGAGGCGTGCCGCTCGCCGGAGGTGTCCATGGCCGGGCGGGCCGCGAAGTCCACGAGGGCCTCACCGATGAAGCCCTCGCGCCAGACGCGCCGGGCGGCCTCGATCTGCGTCTCGCGGCCGCCGCCAGCGGCCTGCGCCTCGCGCAGCAGGCGCTTCCAGGTGGCGGCCAGTTGCGGGTTGCGGAGCAGTTCGCCGGGGCGCGGCGCGGGCAGGTACAGCTCCGCAGAGGTCGTCCACTCCGTCTCGAACATCGCGCGCACGGACTCCACCGTCGCGCCGATCGCCTCCACCGCGGGGTGCCCGTGCTCGGCGTAGCCGATGGCGTACGACAGCACTTCGTCCAGCGGCTTCGTGCCGTGGTCGCGCAGCAGCACCATCCACGCGTCGAAGGCTCCCGGCACGGCCGCCGCCAGCGGTCCCGTGCCCGGGACGAGGTCCAGGCCGAGCGACCGGTAGTGCTCGACGCTCGCGCCCGCCGGGGCCGGGCCCTGGCCGCACAGCACGCGCACCTCGCCGCCCGCCGGGGCGAGGACGATCGGCACCTCGCCGGCGGGCCCGTTGAGGTGCGGCTCCACCACGTGCAGGACGAATCCGGCGGCGACCGCGGCGTCATAGGCGTTGCCGCCGCTCTCCAGCACCGCCATGGCCGACTGCGAGGCCAGCCAGTGCGTGGACGAGACCATGCCGAAGGTGCCCTGAAGGGTGGGCCGGGTGGTGAACAATTGCGTACTCCTCGCGCCGTATGGCTCCTACACTCGCACGATGCCCGAACAGCTTGTCCCCGTACCCCCTGTGCGCGCCATGGCCGAGGCCCTGTGCGGTGTCCCCGGTGTCGTGGGCGTGCTGCTCGGGGGCAGCCGGGCGCGCGGTACGCACCGTCCGGACTCCGACTGGGATCTCGGCGTCTACTACCGCGGCACACCCGGCACGGCGGCACTGGCCGCGCTCGCGGCCGAGGCAACCGGCGGGCCCGTGGAGGTCGCGGGACCGGGCGGCTGGGGCCCGTGGGTGAACGGCGGGGCGTGGCTGACGGTGGCCGGCGCCCGCGTCGACTGGATCCTGCGCGACCTGGACCGGGTACTGCGGGTCTGGGAGGACTGCGCGGCCGGCCGCTACGAGGTGGGCATCCAGCCCGGCCATCCGCTGGGCTTCTGGTCGCCGGTCTACCCCGGCGAGGTGGCACTCGGCCGCGTCCTGGCGGACCCCTCCGGTGAACTGGCCGCGCTGCGCGACCGCACGCGGGTGTACCCCGAGCCGCTGCGCGCCGCGCTGACCGGCGCCGCGTGGGAGGCGGACTTCCTGGTGGTCAACGCCCGCAAGTCGGCGGCCGCGGGCGACGTCCTGCATGCCGCGCTGTGCCTGTCCCGCGCCGTCGGCGTGCTCACGCAGTCCCTGCACGCCCACCACCGGGCCTGGTGCCTGAACGAGAAGGGCGCCCTGGCCGCCGCGGCGGCGCTGCCCGGGGCGCCGCCGGGTTTCCGGATCCGCGCCGAGGCGGTACTGGCCGGGCTGGGCGATCCGGTGGCCGCCGTGGAGGAGGCCGCCGGCCTCGTCGCGGAGGTGCGGGAGCGGCTGGCCTGAGCGGCGCGGAAAACACGATGGCCGCGTGCGGCACGGTCTGCGTACGCTCGCCGCATGAACGCCAAGAGGCCGCTTGTCGCGATTCTCACGGGTGCGGGGATCTCCACCGACTCCGGCATCCCGGACTACCGGGGCCCGAACGGTGTGTGGACGCGCGACCCCGACGCCGAGAAGCTCGTGACGTACGAGTTCTACATGTCCGACCCGGAGATCCGCCGCAGGTCGTGGCGGATGCGCATGGACACCCCCACCTTGCAGGCGCGCCCGAACGAGGCGCACGCGGCGATCGTCCGGCTGGAGCGCTCGGGCCTGCCGGTGCGGGTGATCACGCAGAACGTGGACGGGCTCCACCAGATGGCCGGGCTGCCCGAGCGCAAGGTGCTGGAGCTGCACGGGACGGCGCGCTCGGTCGTCTGCACACGCTGCCACGACCGCACCCCTCTGGCCGAGGCACTGGAGCGGATCCGGGCCGGCGAGGACGATCCTGCGTGCGGGAAGTGCGGCGGCATCCTGAAGACCGCCACCGTGATGTTCGGGCAGGGGCTCGACCCGGTGGTGCTGGGGAATGCCATGGCGATCGCCAAGGGCTGCGACCTGTTCGTCGCCGTGGGGACCAGCCTTCAGGTGCAGCCGGCCGCGGCGCTCGCCGGGATCGCCGCCGAGCACGGTGCGCGGCTGGTGATCGTCAACGCCGAGCCGACGCCGTACGACGACCTCGCGGACGAAGTGGTGCGCGAGCCGATCGGGACCGCGCTGCCCGCACTCCTGGAGGGCGTCCTCCAGGAGGCGGGCGCGAACTGAGCCCCGGTGGTGGCTACCAGCGGTGGTGGACCTGGGCGCGGATGCGGGTGTCGTACAGGTCCTGCACCGCGTCCAGGGTCGTCTGCGACAGCGGCGCAAGGGCCGCGGCCTCGGCGTTGGCGCGGGCCTGGGCGACCGAGCGGGCACCGGGGATGACGGTGGTGACGCCGGGCTGCTGGATGATCCAGCGCAGCGCGGTCTGCGCGGGGGTCGCGCCCTGCGGCGTGAGCGCCACGAACTCCGCGGCGGCCTCCAGCCCGGTCTCGTAGTCGACGCCGGAGAAGGTCTCGCCCTGGTCGAAAGCCTCGCCGTGCCGGTTGTAGTTCCGGTGGTCGTCGGCGGCGAAGACGGTGTCCTTGGTGTACCGGCCGGTCAGCAGGCCGGACGCCAGCGGTACGCGGGCGATGATCCCGACGCCCGCCTCGGCGGCGGCCGGGAGCACCCGCTCCAGCGGCTTGAGGCGGAAGGGGTTGAGGATGATCTGCACGCTGGCCACACCCGGGCGGGCGATCGCCGTCAGCGCCTCCTCGCAGGTCTCGACGCTCACCGCGTAGGCGGCGATGCGCTCCTCCGCGACGAGGGCGTCCAGGGCGTCGAAGACGGCGTCCGAGGAGTACACCGCGGTCGGCGGGCAGTGCAGCTGCACGAGGTCGAGGGTGTCGACGCCCAGGTTCGCGCGCGAACGGTCGTTCCACGCACGGAAGTTGTCCAGCACGTAGTTCTCGGGGAGCTGGGCGGCGCGGCGGCCCATCTTCGTGGCCACGAAGACACCGGCGTCGGGGCGCTCGCGCAGGTAGCGGCCGATCAGCTGCTCGCTGCGGCCGTCGCCGTAGACGTCGGCCGTGTCGAAGAAGGTCACGCCCGACTCGACCGCGGCGTCCAGCACCGCCAGCGCGTCCTCCTCCCGCACGTCACCCCAGTCGGCACCCAGCTGCCAGGTGCCGAGACCCACGACGGACGCCTTGCGGCCCGTCCTGCCCAATACGCGCTGTTCCATGTCCGCGATGCTAATCGCTGCGTCCGACAAGCGCGGCACGGGTCCATGCCGTGGCCGCGGAGCCGGTCACCGGCGCGGGACGGCCGCGCCCAGCCGCTTCAGGACGGCGCGGGCCGCGTGGTGGCCCGGCATTCCGTGGACGCCGGGCCCGGGCGGGGTGGCGGAGGAACAGAGGAACACGGTGGGGCGGGCGGTGGTGTACGGGTTCCACCTCGGCTTGGGACGGAAGGCGGTCTGCAGGCCGGTGAAAGCGCCGCAGGCGATGTCGCCGCCGGTGTAGTTGGGGTTGCGGGCCGCCATTTCGGCGGGGCCGCTGACGGCTCGGGCAAGAACGAGATCGCGGAAGCCGGGGGCGAAGCGCTCGATCTGCCGCTCGACGGCGTCGGTGGCGTCGCCCGGCCAGTCGTTGGGCACGTGCGCGTAGGCCCAGAAGACGTGCTTGCCCTCCGGTGCACGGCCGGGGTCCACGACGCTGGGCTGCGCGGTGATGAGGAACGGCACGTGCGGGTCCCGGCCGGAGACGGCCCGGCCGAGCGCGTCGCCGATCTCGCCGTAGGTCGGGCCGATGTGCACGGTGCCGGCCCTTCGCGCGTCGGCGGCGGTCCAGGGCACCGGGCCGTCCAGCGCGTAGTCGATCTTCCAGACGGCGGGGCCGTAGCGGTACCCCTGATAGGCGTCGCCGAGCCCGGCGATCCGGGCGAGCGCCGTGGGCGAGGTGTCGAAGACGTAGGCGCGCGCGGGCGGCAGTTCGTCGATCTTGCGCACCATCACCCCGGTGTGCACGGTGCCGCCCAGCTCGCGCAGGTAGGAGGCCAGTGCGTCGGAAAGGCTCTGGGAGCCGCCGCGCGGCAGGGGCCAGCCGACCTCGTGCCCGGCGATCGCGAACATCAGGGCGATGGCGCCGGTCAGCGGGCTGGTGAGCGGTGCGACGGTGTGCGCGGCGAGACCGGCGAGCAGCCCGCGGGCCTTCGGGTCGCGGAACCGCCGGGCCAGCAGCGCCACCGGCGGCAGACCGGTGAGCCCGAAGCGCGCGAAGCCCAGCGGGTCGCGCGGCAGCCCCTGCCACGGGGGCCGCAGGAAGTCGTGGGCGAGGGTGTCCCAGCGGCCGATGTACGGGGCGAGGAGCCGGCGGTAGGTGCCCGCGTCGCGCGGTCCCAGCGAGGCGGCGGTGGCGCCGACACTGCGGGCCAGGACGGCCGCGGTGCCGTCGTCGAAGGGGTGGGCGAGCGGCAGTTCCGGGTGCAGCCACTCCAGTCCGTGGGCGGCGAGCGGCATGGCGTTGAAGGCGGGCGAGCCCACGCCGAGGGGGTGCACGGCCGAGCAGGGGTCGTGCAGGAAGCCCGGCAGCGTCAGTTCCTCGGTACGCGCCCCGCCGCCGACCCGGTCGCCGGCCTCGAAGACCTCCACGGACAGCCCGGCGCGGGCGAGTTCGACCGCGGCGGTCAGGCCGTTGGGGCCGGCGCCGACAACGATCGCGTCCAGAACGCGCGCCCGGCTCACCGGCCACCCGCCATGAGGCCGACGACGCGTCGCGCGGTCGCCTCGTCACGCGCGACCGAGAACGGGAAGGCGTTGCCGCCCGCGATCCGGAAGGGCTCCCCCGCGGCGGTGACCCCCGCCCCGCCGGCCTCGGCGACCAGGAGCACACCGGCCGCGTGGTCCCAGGGCGACTCCCAGGTGAAGGCGACGGCGTCGAGGGCGCCCCGGGCGACCTCCAGGTAGTCCAGTCCGGCGCAGGTGCACTGGCGGGCCGTGACCCCGCCGCTGCCGAGCACGTCGAACTGCCGCCGCTCCTGCTCGTCCAGGAAGGAGAACTGCGAGGTGGCGACCGTCAGCGCGGCCCCCTCCGCGCCCTCGGCGGTGCGGATCGGCTCGCCGTTGAGCAGCGCCCCCGCGCCGCGCCGTGCGGTGGCCATCAGGCCGAGGCAGGGCACGTACGTCCACGAGGCGTGCACCTCGCCGTCCTGCGCGAGGGCGACGAGGGTGGCGAACTCGGGCCTGCCGGCGACGAAGTTGGCGGTGCCGTCGACGGGATCGACGATCCAGACCGGGTCACCGCCGCCGATCCGGCGCAGGACGGAGGGATCGGCGTGCACGGCCTCCTCGCCGACGACGACGGAGCCGGGCAGCAGCGCCGGCAGCTGTTCGGTGAGCCGCGCCTCCGCCTCGCGGTCGGCGACGGTGACCAGGTCCCCGGGGCCGGTCTTGTGGCTGATGTCGGCGGCGGTCAGCTGCCGCCAGCGCGGCACGACCGACGCCTCGGCGACCGCCCGTACGGCGTCCTCCACGGCCTTGAAGAGTGCGTCATCGATCACTCCCCCATCAGACCAGATCGCCCGGCGCCGTGCGCAGTCGCGGTGGCATTGGCCGGTTCACGCCATCCGCGCCGCTCACGCGGTGCGCGCGCGCCGCCGTGCCGGCCACATCAGGAGCGTGTAGAGCACGAAGGACGTGGCGAGGCCGATGGCCCAGCCGTAGTCGGCGAGCGGGCGGAGCGCCGGGATCAGCCCGTCGACGGGGAACGGGCCCTGCTTCGCGCCTTTGGCGTCGACCTTGGAGTAGGAGCCGCCGATCGCCAGCAGCGCGCCCGCGGCGAAGGCCGCCACCGCCCGCCAGTTCCAGCCGGCGCGGTACCAGTAGCGGCCCCCGCCGGACCGGTACAGCTCGGCGAGTGCGAGGTGGGTGCCCCGGACGACCCAGTAGTCGGCGATCAGGATGCCCGCGACCGTGCCGAGGATGCCGCCGACGACCCCGAGCCAGGTGTAGATGTACAACTCGGGCGTGGAGATCAGCTTCCACGGGAAGATCAGCACGCCCACGACGCCCGTGATGAGGGCGCCGGTGCGGAAGTCGATGGTCCTGGGGGCGAGGTTGGACAGGTCGTAGGCGGGCGAGACGACATTGGCGGCGATGTTGACACTGATCGTCGCCACCAGGACGGTGACCAGGGCGTAGAGCAGGCCGAAGACGCTGTCGGCCTTGCCGGCCAGCTCGACGGGATCCCAGATGGCCTTGCCGTAGACCGCCTCGGAGCCCGAGGTGACGAGCACGGACAGCACGGCGAACAGGGTCATGGTCGTCGGCAGGCCCAGCGTCTGCCCCCGGACCTGGGCGCGCTGCCCCGCGCCGAAGCGCGTGAAGTCGGGGATGTTGAGGGACAGCGTCGACCAGAAGCCGATCATGCCCATGAGCGCGGGGAAGAAGACCTGCCAGAAGTCCGGCCCCCAGCCCAGGGAGGACGGCTGGCCCAGCAGCTGCCCGAAGCCGCCCGCTTTCGCGGCGATCCAGCCGAGCAGGACCAGGGCGCCGACGATGACGAAGGGCGCCGCCCAGTTCTCGAAGCGGCGCAGCGTCTCCATGCCCCGGTAGATGATGGCCAGTTCGAGCGCCCAGAAGACCGCGAAGCACAGCCACAGCGTCCACGGGTAGCCGCCGATCCGTGCCGCGCCGGCCCAGCCTCCCCAGATGTTGCCGAGCAGCACGAAGATGCCCTGCCCACCGATCCAGGTCTGGATGCCGAACCACGCGCAGGCCACCGCCGCCCGCAGCAGTGCCGGCAGGTTCGCGCCGCGCACGCCGAAGGAGGCGCGGGCCAGCACGGGGAAGGGGATGCCGTACTTGGGCCCGGCATGGCCGGTGAGCAGCATCGGGGCGAGCACGATGACATTGGCCAGGGCGATGGTGAACACCGCCTGCTTCCAGTCCATGCCGAGCGCCACCAGACCGGAGGCGAGCGTCCAGGACGGGATGTTGTGGGCCATGCCGACCCACAGGGCGGTGAAGTTGTACGTGGTCCAGGTGCGTCGGGCCAGCGGGACCGGCAGCAGGTCCTCGTTGGCGTGCCGGCCGTGCGGGACGGCGGCGCCGGGTGCCAGCTCGACGCGGCCGTCGCTGTGCGTGATCTGGGCGGGGGCCGCGGCCTCCTCCATGTGCGCGGTTCCCCGGTCAGCCGGTGAGGGCGGGGATCACGGTCGCGCCGTAGGCGTCGATGGTGGCCTCCTTGGCGTCGTGCATGTCGTACAGCGCGAACTGGTCGACGCCCAGGGCCTTGAGGGCGGTCAGCTTCTCGATGTGCTGCTCCGCCGTGCCGATCAGGCAGAAGCGGTCCACGATCTCGTCGGGGACGAAGTCCGTGTGCCGGTTTCCGGCCTTGCCGTGCTCGGCGTAGTCGTAGTCCATCCGCGCCTTGATGTACTCCGTCAGTTCCTCGGGGACCGCGCCTGAGTGGTGGCCGTAGCGGGAGACGAGGTCGGCGACGTGGTTGCCGACCATGCCGCCGAACCAGCGGCACTGCTCGCGGGCGTGCGCCAGCACCTGCGGGGAGTCGTCCTCGGTGACATAGGCCGGTGCCGCGACACAGATCCGCACCTCGCCCGGGTCGCGCCCTGCGGCGACGGCGGCGTCCTTGACCGTCTTGACCATCCACTCGGTGAGATGGACGTCGGCGAGCTGGAGGATGAAGCCGTCGGCCTTTGCTCCGGTGAGCGCCAGCGCCTTCGGTCCGTACGCGGCCATCCACACGGGGAGCCGGGAGCCCTCCTTGACCCACGGGATGTGGATGACATGCCCGCCGAGGTCGGCCTCCCGGCCCTCCGCGAGCTCGCGGATGACGTGCATGGCCTCCTCGATCCGGGCGAGGGTGTTGGGCTTGCGCCCGGCCACCCGCATCGCCGAGTCACCGCGCCCGATGCCGCAGATCACCCGGTTGCCGAACATGTCCGCGAGCGTCGCGAACGTGGACGCGGTCACCTCCCAGGTCCGCGTGCCCGGGTTGGTGACCATCGGCCCCACGATCAGCCGCTCCGTCCGCGCCAGGATCTGGCTGTAGATGACGAACGGCTCCTGCCACAGCACCGCCGAGTCGAAGGTCCAGCCGTAGGCGAACCCGTTGCGCTCCGCACGCCTCATCAGTTCCACGACGCCCGAGGCGGGCGGGTCCGTCTGCAGGACGAGTCCGAATTCCATGGCTCAACACGCCTCTCTCAGCCGAGGTACTGACAGGTGCCCCGCGGGGTGTACCGGCCGTGGCCGGCCCGCCCCACATAGGTGCGGCCCTCGATGACCGGCTCGCCGCGGGAGAACACCGTCTCCACCCGCCCGGTGAGCCGCTTGCCCTCGTAGGCCGAGTAGTCGACGTTCATGTGGTGGGTCGCGGCGGACACGACCTGCTCCGCCGCGGGGTCGTAGATCACGATGTCCGCGTCCGCCCCCGGCGCGATCGTCCCCTTGCGCGGATACAGCCCGAACATCCGCGCCGGAGCCGCGCACGCGATCTCGATCCACCGCCGCCGCGAGATGTGACCGTCCACCACCGCCTGGTGCAGCAGGTCCATCCGGTTCTCCACCCCCGGCAGACCGTTGGGGATCTTCGAGAAGTCCCCGCGGCCCAGCTCCTTCTGCCCCACGAAGCAGAACGGGCAGTGGTCCGTGGACACCACCTGGAGATCATCGGTCCGCAGGGCACGCCACAGCGCGGCCTGGTGCTCCCTGGGCCGCAACGGCGTCGAGCACACGTACTTCGCCCCCTCGAAGTCCGGCTCCGCGAGGTTGTCCGTCGACAGGAACAGATACTGCGGACACGTCTCACCGAAGACCGGCAGGCCCTTGTCCCGGGCGAGGGCGATCTGCTCGACGGCCTGCTCGGCCGACACATGGACGACGTAGAGCGGGGAACCGGCGACCTGGGCGAGGCGGATGGCACGGTGGGTGGCCTCGGCCTCCAGGAGCGCGTGGCGGACCTCGCCGTGGTAGCGGGGATCGGTCTTCCCGGCGGCCAGCGCCTGCTCCACGAGTACGTCGATGGCGATGCCGTTCTCCGCGTGCATCATGATCAGGCCGCCGTTGCCGGCGCCGCGCTGCATCGCGCGCAGGATGCGGCCGTCGTCGCTGTAGAAGACCCCCGGATAGGCCATGAACAGCTTGAAGGAGGTGACGCCCTCCTCGACCAGGATGTCCATCTCCTTGAGGGTGTCCTCGTTCACGTCGGAGAGGATCATGTGGAAGCCGTAGTCCACGGCGCACTGGGCGTCCGCCTTGGCGTGCCAGGCGTCGAGCCCGGCGCGCAGCGACTCGCCCACGGACTGCACGGCGAAGTCCACGATCGTGGTGGTCCCGCCCCACGCGGCGGCCCGCGTTCCCGTCTCGAAGGTGTCCGAGGCATGGGTGCCGCCGAAGGGCAGCTCCATGTGCGTGTGCGCGTCGACGCCGCCCGGGATGACGTACTTCCCGGTCGCGTCGAGGACCCGGTCGGCGGCTTCCGTCCAGCCCCGGGCGGCATCGGATTCGTGGGCGGCGAGTGCGGCGACCCGGCCCCCCTCGACGAGCACGTCGGCGTGGATCTCGTCGGCGGCGGTGACCACCAGTCCGCCGCGGATGACGGTGCGGCTCATGCTCCCACTCCTTCCATGGCTGAGGGCGGGGTCGCCGGTGACTCGATGCCATGTCGGAACGGCTCTACGCACGTAGACCCCGGCCGTGGGAAGAACGTACGACCCGTCACCCACGGTGGCAATACCGCTGCCGCCGATCGTCGGGCCGACCGTCCTCCCGGTGACCGCCCCCAAGGCGAACGTTCACAATATGCCACGAAACGGGCGTGGGCGGCACTATAGGTGCGGCTTCCGCGCCCTGACGCGTGGAGATGAAGCGGCGTCACATCAGGCGCGGATCGGGCCGATGGAAGCGGTCCGGGCGGCGGCGCGCCGCCCGGACCGGGGAACGGACGGAGCGTCAGGCCGCTCCGCCGCCCACTTCGCTCTGCGCCTGCTTCAGCGCCGCCTCCAGGATGGACGCGCCCTCCTCGGCCTCGGCGACGGTCAGCGACAGCGGCGGTGCGATCCGCAGCGCGTCACCGGCGCGGCCTCCCTTGCCGATCAGCAGACCGCCCTCGCGGGCCGCCTCCATGACGACGCCTACGGCGGCGGCGTCGGCGAGTTCGACGCCGAGCATCAGTCCGCGGCCGCGGACCTCGCGGACGACCGGCAGCCCGGCGGAGATGGCCTCCAGACGGGACTTCAGCAGCCCGCCGACACGCCGGGCGTTGCCTTGGAGGTCGTGGTCGAGGAGGTACTGGAGGTTCGCGAGCGCGCCGGCGGTGGTGATGGGGCTGCCGCCGAAGGTGGAGATGGAGTTGGCGGTGAGGCAGTCCATCACGTCGGCGCGGGCGACGACACCGCCCATGGACAGGCCGTTGCCGACGCCCTTGGCGAAGGTGAGGATGTCCGGCGGGCCGGAGCCCTCGTGCGCCTGCCAGCCCCAGAAGTGGTCGCCCGTGCGGCCCCAGCCGGTCTGCACCTCGTCGCTGATCCAGAGGATGCCGTGCCGGTCGAGCACCTGCTTGAAGGCGGCCAGCAGCCCGTCCGGGCCGGAGGTGAAGCCGCCGACGCCCTGGACGGGTTCGGCGATCAGGGCGGCGACCCGGCCGTTGGCCTGGCCGAGCACGTCCTCCAGGTCCTCGACGCAGGCGCCGATGAACTCCGCGTCCGACAGGTGCGCGTACGGGCCGCGGGTGCGCACGCCGCCGTGCACGTACAGCGTCTGGAGCGGCGACAGGCTGGTCGGCGACCACGCGGTGTTGCCGGTGATGCCGATCGCCGAGAACGAGCGGCCGTGGTAGCTGTTGCGCAGGGCCAGGATCTGGTTGGACCCGCGCAGGGTGGTGGCCAGCAGGAGCGCCGTGTCGTTCGCCTCCGTGCCGGAGGTGGTGAAGAAGACCCGGGCGTCGGGGATGCCGGAGAGGGCTGCGATGCGCTCGGCGAGTTCGACGGCCTGGGTGCTCAGGTAGAGCGTCGAGGAGTGCAGCATCCGCCCGGCCTGGTCGCGGACGGCCGCGGTGACCTCCGGCAGGGCGTGGGCGGTCATGGTGGTGAGGATGCCGCCGAAGAAGTCCAGGTACTGCCGGCCCTCGGCGTCCCAGACGTGGCGGCCCTCGCCGTGGGTGATCTCGATCGGGTCGGCATAGTAGGTCGTCAGCCACTGGGGCATGACGGCCTTGTGGCGGGCGTGGAGCGCGGCGTGCTGCTGCGAACGTTCGGTCATGGTCATATCAACGATCACGCCTCCGTGAGGGTGCCGTAGGCGTCCGGGCGGCGGTCCCGGTAGAAGGCCCACTGCTGGCGCACCTCGGGGATCAGGTCGAAGTCCAGGTCACGGACGACGAGTTCCTCCTCCTTGCCGGAGGCGGGCTCGCCGACGAACTGGCCGCGCGGGTCGACGAAGTACGAAGTGCCGTAGAAGTCGTTGTCGCCGTACTCCGGTTCCTGGCCGACGCGGTTGATGGCCGCGATGAAGTACTCGTTGGCGACGGCGGCGGCCGGCTGCTCCAGTTTCCAGAGGTAGGCCGACAGGCCGCGATGGGTGGCCGAGGGGTTGTAGACGAGCTGGGCGCCCGCCAGGCCGAGGGCGCGCCAGCCCTCGGGGAAGTGCCGGTCGTAGCAGATGTAGACGCCGACCTTGCCGACCGCGGTGTCGAAGACGGGCCAGCCGAGATTGCCGGGCTTGAAGTAGAACTTCTCCCAGAAGCCCTTGACCTGCGGGATGTGGTGCTTGCGGTACTTGCCGAGGTACGAGCCGTCGGCGTCGATCACCGCCGCGGTGTTGTAGTAGAACCCGTCCTGCTCGATCTCGTAGACGGGGACCACCATGACCAGGCCCAGTTCCTCGGCCAGCGCCTGCATGCGCCGCACGGTCGGACCGTCCGGCACGGGCTCGGCCCAGCGGTAGTTCTCGGCCTCCTGCACCTGGCAGAAGTAGGGAGCGTTGAACACCTCCTGGAACCCGATCACCTTGGCGCCCTGGGCGGCGGCCGCACGAGCGTGCGCCTCGTGCTTGACGATCATCGACTCGGTGTCGCCGGTCCACGTCGCCTGAACCAGCGCCGCTCGTACGACATTGGGCATGACAGCTCCTTTGACGCGGTGCAACACCGGACCGGCGGGCTGGTCTACGCACGTAGATCCGGCGGTGGGAAGAACGTAGGGCCCACTGCCCACTGTGGCAATACCGGCGCCTTTACTCAACGAAGCCGATCGGATTTCGCGACCGGACAGACCCGCTCGGCGCAGTGCGGCCGCCGCGTCGCGGCGCGGGACCGAGGCCGGTCCACCCCCTCAGCGGCGGGGCCGGCCCGCTCCGGCGGGGCCGCGACCGGTGCGGCGCTGCCCCGCCGCGCTCACGGCGGGAGCCGCGGCACGTGCCGTCACCGCCCGCTCAGCGGCCGTCGCTCCGGACCACCATCGCGGACCCGCCGCCGCGGCGCACCGGCTCGGCCGCGGCCAGCCAGCGGCCGTCCGGCAGCCGCTGGACACCGGTGGCCGCGCCGATCTCGGCGCCCTCCACCAGGTTCTGGCCGAGCGCCTTCAGCTGCGCCGCCGCGGGACCGGCCAGGAACGCCGCCTCCGCCTGCGTGGTGGCGGTGTTGCGCTGACTCGCGCGCGGGGCGGCGATGGCGTCGACGAGCGGCAGGCCGCGGTCGACGTGCTCGGTCAGCACCTGCAGGACGGTGGTGATGATCGTGGCACCGCCCGGTGAGCCGAGCGCGAAGTCGACCTTGCCGTCCTTCAGCACGATCGTCGGCGAGATGGAGGAGCGCGGCCGCTTGCCGGGACCGGGCAGATTGGGGTCGTGGACAGCGGGGTTCGCCGGCACGAACGAGAAGTCGGTCAGCTCGTTGTTGAGCAGGAAGCCGCGGCCGGGCACGGTGATGCCGCTGCCGCCGGTCTGCTCGATGGTGAGCGTGTACGCCACGACGCCGCCCCACTTGTCGGCGACCGTCAGGTGCGTGGTGTTCTCGCCCTCGTAGGTGGTGGGGGCGGCCGTGCCGCCCGCGCCGCAGGCCGCAGGGTGCGCGGGGTCGGCGGGTGCGAGCGGGCTGGTCAGCGTCGCGTCGTCCTTGATCAGGCAGGCGCGCGAGTCGGCGAACCGCTGCGACAGCAGCCCGGCGGTGGGGACCTTCTCGAAGGCGGGGTCACCGACCCAGCGCCCCCGGTCGGCGAACGAGATGCGGCTCGCCTCCAGGAAGCGGTGCAGGTACTGGGCGTCCGACAGCCGCGACAGGCTTCCGGTGCGCTCGAGGATGTTGAGCGCCTCGCCGACCGTCGTGCCGCCGGACGAGGAGGGCGCGATCCCGTACACGTCCCGTCCGCGGTACGCGACCCGGGTCGGCTTCTGCACCTTCGCCCGGTACGCCGCCAGGTCGCGCGCCGTGAGGTCCCCGGGCCGTACGACGCGGGTGGCGGCGGGGTCGACGGGGGGCTTGCGGACGGTGTTGACGATGTCGGTGCCGATCTCGCCGTCGTAGAGGGCCGCGACGCCCTTGCGGCCCAACTCCTCGTAGGTGCGCGCGAGATCCGGGTTCTTGAGGGTGGAGCCGACGGCGGGCAGCTGTCCGCCGGGCAGGAAGAGGGCGGCGGTGGCGGGGAAGTCCTTGAAGCGGGCGAGGTTGCCCTCGGTCTGGCTGCGGAAGGTGGCGTCGACGGTGAATCCGGTGCGCGCGAGCCGCTCCGCGGGTTCGAGCATCTCGCCGAGGCTCCGGGTGCCCCAGGCGTCGAGCGCGGTGTCCCAGGTGGCGGACGTGCCGGGGACGCCGACGCTGAGGCCGCTGGTGACGGCGGCGTCGAAGGGCAGCGGCTGCCCGTTCTCGACGAAGAGCCGGTCGGTGGCGCTGCGGGGCGCGGTCTCCCGGCCGTCGATCGTGTGGACCTTGTGGTCCCTGGGGCTGTAGTAGACGAAGTAGCCGCCGCCCCCGATGCCGGAGGAGTACGGCTCCGTGACGCCCAGCGCGGCCGCGGTGGCGACCGCGGCGTCCACGGCGTTGCCGCCGCGGCGCAGGACCTCGATGCCGGCGGCCGAGGCGTCGGCGTCGACGCTGGAGACGGCGCCGCCGTAGCCGACGGCGAGCGGCGCCTTGTCCGGTGGTCCGTGATGGGCCGCCGGGCCGCCGGGCGGGGCCGCCGCGACCGACAGGGCCGCGGTGGCGGTGACGGTGAGCAGCGACAGGATCCGTGCGGCGTGACGACGCATACGTGGACCTCCACTAGGGCGACCGTTCAGGCAGCGTAACCCGACCCCGGGTTCCTCGTCAGGAACACCTCAACTACCATCCCGGGCCATGAGCGACGACGTGCGCAATATCGTGCTGGGTCTGGCCGCGAGCGGCCTGAGCGCCGCACTGGGATGGTTCGTGCGCACTTATGTGTGGCGCCGCAGGCTCCGCCGCAAGCAGCGCTTCTTCGGCCTGCCCGCCGGTTCCGAGTGCCTGCTGGTGGTCAACCGCGACCCGGGCGCGCGCGAGTGGAGCGTGGCGCGTCACGACGTCTTCGCGCTCATCGAGCTCTCCGCACTCATCAAGGAGTGCCGCGCCAACGCCGAGATCCTGCCGCACGACACCGCCTGGCAGGGCTTCGGCGCACGCACCGAGTTCTGCATCGGCGGCCCGGTCTCCAATCACCGCATGGCGGCCCACCTGCGGTCGATGCTGCCCGGTGTGGAGGTCGCCAAGGAGAAGAACGGCCCCGACCAGGGCGCGCTGACGGTGGGCGGCGAGACCTACCGCATGGACAAGGGCACCACCGAGTACGTCCTGCTGGCCAGGCTCGCCGCCGACGAGAACACCGGCAACAGCCGCCCGGTCTTCCTGGCCTCGGGCCAGCGCGCGGTCACCAACCAGGCGGCGGTGCGCTACCTGGCGCGCCACTACGGCCGGCTCACCCGCAAGTACGGCGTCAACGGGACGTTCTGCCTGCTGCTGAAGGTCGTCAACTCGCAGGCGTACGGACCGGACGTCGTGGAGATCGTCTCGGACGTCACCAGGGCCGCCACCACGCCCGTCGCCCGCCCGGAGGCCGCGCCCGCGGCGGCCGCCGCCGCCACGGAATGATCAGGTGACGGACGGCCCGGCCGCGGGAGCGGACCGCCTCACCGGTGGACGTGCAGACGGGCCAGGACCGCGGCCGCCATCGCCTGCTCGCCGAGCGCGTTGGGGTGGGCGGGGGCGGCCGGTGCGGCGGGGGTGAGCGGCTCGATCCAGCGCACACCGGGGGCGGTGCACATGTCGTGCCCGACCGTCGGGGTGTAGGTGTCCACGTAGGTCGCGTGGGCGGCCTTCGCGCGGCGGGCGAGCATCGCGTTCAGACGCTTCTCGGTGTCGCGCAGGTAGGCGAAGTCCCCGTCCGCGAAGGGCACCGCCGGCCGGCAGCCGACACCGCTGTCGGGGAGCAGGGCCGGATAGCCGACCACCACGACACGGGCGTGCGGGGCGCGGCGGTGGACGGCGCCCAGCACCGCGTCGATCTTCGGCGCGGTGGCGTCGATCGCCGCGCGCAACTGGTCGCTGCCGCCGGAGGAGTAGAACCGCTGACAGGGATTGCCGGTGGGATCACTGAGCGCGGCCCCGGCGCAGGTCCGGATGATGCTCCCGAAACCGACGTCGTTGCCGCCGATCTGAAGCGTCACCAGGGACGTCCGGCGGGACAGGGCGTCCAGCTGCGGCGGATTGGTGCCCTGCGCCTTCCACATCTCGGCGGTGGTCGCACCGCCGCAGCTCACGTCGGTGAGGTCCGCGCCACGCAGCCGCGCGGCCACCAGTGAGGGGTAATTGCGATTGGAACGGGCACAGTTGATATCCACCTGAGTGGGGATCAGCGGCCCGGAGGTGTAGGAGTCGCCGAGCGCGACATAGGCGGCGCGGTGGCCGTGCCCGTGCCCCGTCCCGTGACCGCCACCGTGTCCGGCACCCCCGTGCGCGGCGGCGGGCACCGCGCTCCCGGCCGTGAGGACGAGTGCGGCGGCGGCCGCCGCGACACCCAGGATCGACGCACGTCCGACAGCCATCGGGCCCTCCCCCTGTCAACGCTGACGGTTCAGACTCGACGCGGGACGAGGCGAAAGTCAATGACTGTGCGGGAAGTGCACCGAGCGCCGTCCGCCTCGTGCGGCGCCCCGCGCGCGGTCCGCGGCCGGTCCGCCGCACACCGGGGGCGGCGTCGTACTGGGCGCTACTGGCTCCCCGCGGCGGCGTCGGCGTGCCCCTCCCCCAGGACCTTTCCGGCGAGCGCGTCCCGCTCGGGCTTGGGGATGGCGGTCCAGCGGGTGCCGCGGATCGCGCCCTCCAGGGCGAACAGGGTGTGGCTGCGGGCGTCCTCGGGAAGGTCCCCGCGGATCATCGCGAAGGCACGTCCCGCCCCGAGGCGCCGGAGCTCGTCGGCGTCCGTCACGCCGACACGGCGGAGGCGCTCCGCCAGTACAGCTCCGATGTTGGGCATCTGCTGCAGGGAGTCCATGCCCTCATCATGCACCTCCCGACGCCCCGTCAGACAGCGATCTCGGCCCAGACACGCTTGCCGGCCGGGAGAAGCTCGGTGCCCCAGCGGAAGCTGAGGGAGGAGACCGCCTGCAGTCCGCTGCCGTCCTCCGGGCAGGTGGGAGGCGGCCCGGTGAGCCTCAGACACGGCAGCACACGCGAGCCGTCGCGCACCGACAGATGGACCAGGGAGAGCCTCCGCCACAACGTGATGCCCACGTGGCGGCCCCCGGCGTGCCGTACGGCGTTGCCGACCAGTTCCGCCAGGACGGCCTCGCCGGTCTCCAGCAGATGGCCGAGCCCCCAGGTGTCGAGGGCCGCCGAGAGCAGGCGCCGTGCATGGGCCGCCGCAAGCTCGTCGCACGGGACGAAGACCTCGCCGAGGGGCGCCCAGGCCCGCGGCGCGCCGGGCGGTGCGGCGCGCCGTTCCCGGGTGTTCACGCGGTCCGGGGAAGCGGCGGCCGGCGCGTCCGGGCCGCGGGCGGCGGCGAGGCTCAGGACGGGCGGTCTCGGGGCCGGGTTCTCCCGCATGTGTCCACCTCACAGGTCTCGTGGCTGGCGCCGAGCATTCCCGTGAAGCCTCTGTGCACGCGATACCCCCGCGCTATTCTCACCACGACATACCCGCTGGTAACGCCGGTTCCGCCGCGGCGTGGACGGGAGGCGCGGATGTCGGAACCGGGTTCCGGCGACGGGGTCGGGATACCCTCCTGGGCGTGGGAGCGCGACGAGATCCAAGAGGCGCTGCGCGCCCGTGACGCCGGGGCGATCCTCCGTTTCGCCCAGCAGTACGGGGGTGCCAGCCAGTCGCGGATCGCCGCCGCGACCGGGCTGCTGCAGGGCCGTGTCAACGAGATCGTGCGCGGGCGCCGTTCGGTCGTGCGGCTCGACGTCTTCGAGCGGATCGCGCAGGGGCTGCGGATGCCGGACCAGGCACGGATGCTCCTGGGGCTCGCCCCGCGGCGCTTCGCCGGTTACGGCACACGGGATCTGACGGACCATCCGCGGGTCGCGGCCGTGGCCCTGACCAAGTCCGAGGCGGCGGCCGAGATCCGCGAGGCGGCCGGGGGCGCGGAGTCGGTGGACGTGGTGGGTGTCCGGGCCCTGGGGCTGGTCGCGCTCGGCGACTCACTGCTGCGCGGCCCCCTGACGAGCCGCGACCGTACCGGTGTCCCGCGACTGCGGCTGCTGCTGCTCCACCCGGAGAGCCCGGCGGTGGCGCGGATCGCGGAGGAGGTCGGCGAGACCGCGCGGTTCTTCGTGTCGAGCCTGCGGTTCGCGGAGGACATGCTGGCCGCGCTCGCCGAAGAAGGAACGATTCGCCTGGAGGTCTACCGGTACCGGACCACGCCCGTGTGGCGGCTGGTCCGGCTCGACGGCCTCACCTTCGTCTCCGTCATCGGACGGCCCGGCGACGCGCGCGGCTCGATGGTCTACCGGCTCTCCGCCACCCCGCCGGGCTCGGTCCTCCACGGCTTCGAGCGCTTCTTCGAGGCCATGCTCGGCGAGGCGGAACGCGTCATCTGACGTCCCGGACCGGCGGGCCTACGGCTCCGAGGCCTCCGCGTACACCTGCGACAGCTCCGGGGTACCGCCCTCGGCCCACTCGTGGCCCGCCTCGACGACATCCAGTTCGCGTCCGGACGCGAGCAGCACCACGGGCCTGCCGTTGGGCCAAATCTGCCAGGCGGCACCCGGCACCGTGCGCACGATGACCGTACCGAGGTAGAGCCCGGCGTCGTTGCCGAGCCAGGTGAGCTCGTCGGGATCGTCGCGCCAGCGCGGCTGCAACTGGTCGACGCTCTCCAGCGACCTGGGGGTGTCGTCGAGCACGACCCCCTCGGACTCGGCACGGGCCCGCAGCAGCTCGCATTCGGCCAGCAGTTCACCCACGCCCTCGGGATCGTCCACGACCGGCCCCGTCAGGGCCGTGCCCACGACCTCGCCGTACCTTTTGCGCCACTTGTCGAGGAACGAGATCTCCATGCAGGTCAGCGTATGCCGTCTGCGCGAAAACCCGGGCGGTGATGGAGTACGCCTTCATCAAAGTCTCGTGCACAGTCTGTGTCGAGCGCTCCTCGAACGCGTGTCACCCCCCGGGGAGCGATCCGCCGGATGGCCCGCATCCGACTCCGGTCGGGTGATTCCCGCGGCACCGCGCCCGGCCCGGAGGGGCCGCGTCCCGCTTCCACGACCGCGGTGCGGGCGGGATCCGTCGGGGGCCGCCGGAGGACGGCAACAGCACACCGCACACGTTCCGTTGCCGCACAATACGTAGCGTGAAAAACCCGGTGCGAGAAAGGGCACGGGATGTCCGATGAACGGGAGGCCGCACTGCGGACGGCCGACCGCGCCTGGCGCCTGCTCGAGGAACTGGCGGAACGCGCGCCGGGAGCGGTGCGGCTCACCCCCGGTGCCGGCGAGCGCGAGATCGACGGCTGGGGCGTGCCGCTGCCGCCGGAGGCACGCCGCCTGGTGGGCCGGGTCCGGGCCGTCAGGATCGGCGGGCGGGAGGAGTACCGCTTCGCGCCGGAACAGGGACTGACCGCGGGCGGCTGGGCGGTGGGGCCGCCGGGCTCGGCGCATCTGCTGCACGAGGCGGGCCAGGACACGCTCTTCGTCGACGTGGACGCGGTCACCGGTGCCTGGGGGCGCGTGTTCGCCGCGACCGGGGTGTTCCAGGAGACCTGGGCCTATGTCGCGCCGTCCCTGGTCTCCTGGGTGACCGCGCTCGCGCGCGCGGGACTGGCCGCCCTGGAGCGCACGGGCGCGCAGGGCACGGACGGCCGCGGCCCCTCGGACGACGCCGGCGTGCTGGAACGGCTGGCCGAGGCCTCCCACGTCGTCTCCTACCGGCCCGACCTGCGCGGCACCCCGGCCGGCGAGGCCCGGCAGGGTGCCGACCCGGAACTGGCCGCCGTCCTGGCGGGACTGCCGGACGAGGCGCCGGTGGTGGACCTGCGCGAGGTGGCCGCCCCGGTCACCCTGCACCTGCCGTGCCCGCCGGGGCTGCCCGGCGGCTGGGTGGAGTTCCAGCGCCGCCACGGCGGCCGCTTCGCGGTGGGGATGCCCCGCAGCCCTCAGACGTCGAGGTCGACGACCACGGGGGCGTGGTCGGAGGCGCCCTTGCCCTTGCGCTCCTCGCGGTCGACGTAGGCGTCGCTGACGGCCTTGGTGAAGGGCTGGTTCGCGTAGACCAGGTCGATGCGCATGCCGCGGTTCTTGGGGAAGGCCAACTGGCGGTAGTCCCAGTAGGTGTAGGGGCGGTCGTACTTGAGCGGGCGGGGCACCACGTCGCTCAGGCCCGCCTCGCGCAGGCTCGCCAGCGCCTCCCGCTCGGCCGGGGTGACGTGCGTCATCCCCTCGAAGACCGCGGGGTCCCAGACGTCCTCGTCGGTGGGCGCCACGTTGTAGTCCCCGAGGACGGCGAAGGGGCGCTCGCCCGCCGCGTCCTCGGCGACGGCGCTGCGCAGCGCCTCGAACCAGCGCAGCTTGTAGGCGTAGTGCTCGTGGCCGACCTCGCGGCCGTTGGGCACGTAGACCGACCAGACGCGGACCGCGCCGCAGGTGGCCGAGACCGCGCGGGGCTCCTCGGCGTCCTCGTACAGCGGACCGCCGGGCAGGCCGACGACGACGTCCGCCAGGCCGACACGGGAGAGCAATGCCACCCCGTTCCACCGGCCGGTGGCGTTGACGGCGGTCTCGTAGCCGAGGGCGCGCAGCTCGTCGAAGGGGAACTGGGCCTCGGCGCACTTGGTCTCCTGGACGCACAGCACGTCCGGGCTGTTCTGCTCCAGCCAGGCGAGCAGCCGCGGCAGGCGGGCGGTGATGGAGTTGACGTTCCAGGTGGCGATGCGCATGGCACCGAATCTACCGTCCGCCTCCGACAACCGGTCCCGCCCGCCGCCGCGCCGGGCGTCAGCCCAGCTCGACGCTGTCCCCGGGAGCCAGCCGGCCGTGCTCGGCACCGGCCACACCCGGGCCGCCGGGGCCGAGCAGGCGGTCGTAGAGGGTGCTGCCCAGGTCGCTCAGCAGCGCGTCGTGCACGTCGAGGGCCCGGGCCGGCTTGAGCTCGCGCAGGTAGTCGATCACCTCGGAGACCTTGTTCCACGGGGCGTGCACCGGCAGCAGCACGGTCTCGACGGAACGGCTCGGGACGGTGAGCGCGTCACCGGGGTGGAAGACGGTGCCGTCCAGCAGGAAGCCGACGTTGGTGATCCGCGGGATGTCCGGGTGGATCACCGCGTGGAGCTGCCCGTGCACCTCGATGTCGAAGCCCGCGGCGCTGAAAGTGTCACCCTCGCCGACGGTGTGCACCCGGCCGGGGAATGCGGCGGAGACCTGGTCGGCGACGCTCTTGAGCGTCCAGATCTCGCATCCCGGATCGGCCTCCAGTGCGGCGCGCAGTTGCTCCTCGCTGAAGTGGTCGGCGTGCTCGTGGGTGACGAGGACCGCCTCCGCCCCGGCCGCGGCCCCCGGCTCGGTGAAGCCGCCGGGGTCGATGACGAGCGCCCGCCCGTCCTTCTCCAGCCGGACGCAGGCGTGGCCCTTCTTCGTCAGTTTCATGACTCTCCTCCGCGGCGGTGATCCTTTGCATGGCCATCATGGCCGAGGCCGGGCGCCCCGTCCTGGTGCGGGAGGTGATGGGGTTCGGGGCGCCGCGCGCGGTCTCACTCCCCCGGGCGAGTCTCCTCCCGGATCACCTGTCGCGCCACCGTGAAGGCGGCGCCCGCGGCCGGGACGCCGCAGTGCACGGCGGTCTGCAGCAGCACTTCCTCGATCTCCGCGGGGCTCAGACCGTTGCGCAGCGCCGCCCGGATGTGGCTGGCGAGGTCGTCGAGGTGGCCGCCGGCGACCAGCGCGGTCAGGCTGACCACGCTGCGGGTGCGGCGGTCGAGTCCGGGGCGGTTCCAGACCTCGCCCCAGGCGTAGCGGGTGACGAAGTCCTCGAAGTCGACGCCGAAGCCGTCGGCCTGCTCGGCGGCCCGGTCGACGTGGGCGTCGCCCAGCACCTCGCGGCGGATGCGGTCGCCGTCGCCGTAGGCGCCCGCGGCGCCCTGCGGTGCACCGCCGGAGACGGGGGCGGCCGGGGCCGGCGCCTGGGCCACGGGTGCGACAGGCCCGGTCGGCGTGGCGGGGGCCATGGTGTAGCCGGCCGCCGGCTCGGCCCAGGCGGACTCGAAGTGGCGGACCAGCAGCTCGGTGACCGCGCCGGGCTGCTCGACCGGCACCAGGTGCGAGGCGCCGGGGACGACCGCGAGCCGCGCGTCGGTTATCCCGGCCACGAGCGCCCGGGCGTCCGCGGGGGGCGTGACGGGGTCCTCGGCGCCGTTCAGCACGAGCGCAGGGACGGCGATCCGGTCCAGGTCGGCACGGACGTCATGGGAGGCGAGCGCCTCGCAGGCGGCGACGTAGCACTCGGGGTCGGTACTGCGCACCATCTGCACGGCCCAGTCGACGATGGCCGTCTGCGCGCCGCGGAACGTGTCGGCGAACCAGCGCTCCGGGGCGCTCTGGGCGATCTGGTCCAGCCCGTTGGCGCGGACGATCACACCGCGCTGCCGCCAGGCGTCGGGGGTGCCGTAGCGGGCGGCCGAGGAGATCAGCGCCAGGGAGGCCACACGGTGCGGGGCGCGCAGCGCGAGCTGGGTGCCGACGGCGCCGCCGAAGGAGCAGCCGGCGTAGCCGAAGCGCTCGATCCCGGCCTGGTCCAGGGTGCGCAGCAGCCGGTCGGCGAGTTCGGCGGTCGACACCGACGGCTGGGCGGGGGCGCCGCCGTGTCCCGGCAGGTCGTACCGCAGGACGCGCCACTGGCGCGTCAGCTCGGGCACCTGCCGGTCCCACATGTGCCAAGTGGTGCCGAGTGAGGGGCCGAGGACAAGGACCGGGGCGTCCTCGGGGCCGTCGAAGCGGTACTGGAGGGTCTGCGGGGTCTGCTCGTCGCTCACAATTGTCACGCTATCGAGCGAACGGCCGAGCGGTGCCACCGCCCCCCGCCCGGCCTTTTCCGGCCACGGCCCACGCGTCAGGCGAAGTCCATGGTGGAGACGACGTAGACGACGGGCGTGTCCGGGCTCGTCAGGTCGACCGTGATGTCGTGGTCGGGCTTGTCGCCGTGCTGCTGGACCCGCACACCGGCCCAGTGCTGCCCGGAGCCGAAGGCCCAGCGCACGGTGCTCGCCTGCTTGCGGCTCACCGTGACCTCGCCGTCCTTGAGCGCGGCGCGGCTGCTCCCCACCTGGGCGAGGAACGTGTCGAGGCCGCCCTGGCTGGTGGTGAACTGCACATAGAGCGAGCTGGCCGCCCAGTCGTTGGTCTCCAGGAACGCCACGGGGCGCGATCGCGGCGGGATCGGCATCTCATAGATGCGGCGCTGCACCTTGGTGGGCCACGTGTAGGTGAGGGTGGTGGCCGCGGCCAGCTTCTGCTTCTGCTCGCCTCCGTCGCGGCTCTGCTCCGCGGAGATGATCACGTAGAAGACGGGCACGAGGACCAGCAGCGGGACGACCGTCCACTGCACCCAGCGGGACGGCTTCCTCTGAGGGGGACTACTCACTTGCCGACAACCTTCGCGTAGCGCTCGTACCGCTCGACCCGGCGGCGATTGGCCCGCCGGAAGCGACGGGCCACCAGCCGTGCCAGGTCCGCGGCGCCGACCATCCCGGCCTCGGGGCCGAGTTGCGCCTTGACGATACGCGCTTCGGGGCGGTAGCCACGCCCGGTCAGGTGCCGCCGGAACGCGTCGCGGGCGGGGGCGATGAGCAGATCGTCGGCCGCGCTGACGCCGCCGCCGATGACGAAGCAGGAAGGGTCCAGGGCAGCGGCGAGATTGGCGATGCCGACACCCAGCCACTGGCCGATCTCCTGGAAGAGCTCGACGCACATCGCGTCACCCTCACGGGCGAGCTCCGTGATGAGTGGACCGGTGATCTCCCGCACCTGGCCGCCGACCCGGTCGATGATCCCGTGCGCGACCGGCGAGTCCGCCGCCGCCAGTTCGCGGGCCTCGCGCACCAGGGCGTTGCCCGAGCTGTACTGCTCCCAGCAGCCGCGGTTGCCGCAGGCGCAGCGGTGCCCGCCCGGCACCACCTGCATGTGGCCGAACTCGCCCGCCACCCCGTAGCGGCCGCGCTTGACGTGGCCGTCCTCCAGGATCGCGCCGCCGATGCCGGTGCCGAGCGTGATCATGACCAGGTCGCTGTCGCCGCGGCCCGCGCCGAAGCGCCATTCGGCCCAGGCGGCGGTATTGGCGTCGTTGTCCACCATGACCGGGACGCGCAGGCGCTCGGTGAGGCGGTCCTTGAGCGGCTCGTCCCGCCAGGCCAGGTGCGGGGCGAAGAGCACCCGGGAGCGGTCGGCGTCGACCCAGCCGGCCGCGCCGATGCCGACGGCGTGCACATCGTGGCGCTCCGACAGGTCCAGGACGAGCTCGGTGATGGTGTCCTCGACGACCTTCGGGCTCTTGCTCTTGTCAGGGGTCTCGGTGCGCAGCTTCTCCAGGATGTTGCCGTCCGCGTCGACGACGCCGGCCATCACCTTGGTGCCGCCGATGTCGATGCCGACGGTCGGCACGCGCGGAGCGGTGAGGTGCGAACGCCGCTCGCGCCGTCCCACGGTGCTCAGAAGGGTGGAGCTGCTGGAGGATCGCGCGGAACCGCTGCGGTACGCGCGCTCACGGTACGTGCTCATCGGTTCACCGCCGTGGTTCCGGTCCGGGGCTGCTGCTCGGTCGCTCGCAAGGCTCGTCTCTCCGGCGGTCGGGGGTGGGTCCACAGTGATTCTAAGTGGGGGGCGCGCGGCGCTTCGGGGGGCCGCCCCTCACGCTGCGCGACCCCCGCACCGTGCTTCTGCCCCGCCGGTGCGCCCGCAGCGCGCCAGGGGGCGGACAGGTACGTCAGCCGGCGGGGCGGCGCAGCTCGTGGGCCAGGGCTTCGAGGTCGCTGCCCCCCGCCATCTCGCGGGTGAGGTCGTCCAGGGAGATGCCGTCCTTGGTGTACGCGCCGGACACCGTGCCGCGGCGCAGGAGGACGAACCGGTCGCCGACGAGGTGGGCGTGGTGCGGATTGTGCGTGATGAGCACCACGCCGAGCCCCGCGTCCCGGGCCGCGGCGACGTACTTGAGCACGACGCCTGACTGCTTGACCCCGAGCGCCGCCGTGGGCTCGTCCAGGATCAGCACCTTCGCGCCGAAGTGGACGGCCCGAGCGATGGCGACGGACTGGCGCTGACCGCCGGAGAGCGTGCCGATGGGCCGGTCGACGTCGGGCAGGTCGATGCCCATGCGCAGCAGTTCCGCGCGGGTGGTGGCGCGCATGGTGGCGACGTCGAGCCGCTTGAAGGGGCCGCGGCCGACGCGCGGCTCCGAGCCGAGGAAGAAGTTGCGCCAGACCGGCATGAGCGGCACGACGGCGAGGTCCTGGTAGACCGTGGCGATGCCGCGGTCCAGGGCTTCGCGCGGCGAGGTGTGGCGGACCGCCTCGCCCTCGATCTCGTAGGTGCCGGTGTCGTGCTGGTGCAGCCCTGCGATGATCTTGATGAGGGTGGACTTGCCCGCGCCGTTGTCACCGAGGACGCAGGTGATCTCCCCCGCGTGGACCTCCAGCGAGACGTCCTCCAGCGCGCGGACGCTGCCGTACGACTTGCCGACGCCGGTCAGCTTCACCAGGGGGGTCACTTGGCCGCCTCCGCCCGCTTGCGCACCCACGCGTTCAGCAGCGTCGCCAGGAGCAGCATCGCGCCGAGGAAGAACTTGAACCAGTCCGGGTTCCACTGCGCGTACACGATGCCCTTGCTCGTCATGCCGAAGATGAACGCCCCCACCGCCGACCCGATGGCCGAGCCGTGGCCGCCCGTCATCAGGCAGCCGCCGATGACTGCGGCGATGATGTACAGGAACTCGTTGCCGACGCCCTCCCCCGACTGCACCACGTCGAAGGAGAACAGCAGGTGCTGCCCGGAGATCCACGCGCACAGGGCGACGGCCATGTACAGCCCGATCTTGGTGCGGGCGACGGGGACGCCGACCGCGCGGGCCGCATCGGGGTTGCCCCCCGAGGCGAAGATCCAGTTGCCGGCGCGGGTGCGCAGCAGCACCCAGGTGGCGACCGCAACCAGGGCCACCCACCAGGCGATGGTCACCTGGAGGTCCACATCGCCGATCGTCAGGTGCGAGGCGAACAGGGCGCGGGCGGAGGAGAAGCCCTCCATGTCGGCGATGGACTTGGTGCTGACCGTGCCGTCGATGAGCTTGGTCAGGCCGAGGTTCGCGCCCGTGAGCATCAGGAAGGTGCCGAGCGTGACGATGAAGCTGGGCAGCTTCGTGCGCACGAGCAGGTAGCCGTTGAGGAAGCCGATGGCGACGGTGGTCAGCAGGGAGACGCCGACGCCCACCCAGGCGTTGGCCGTCATCTGGTAGCTAAACATCGACGACACCAGTGCCGAGCTGGTGACCAGGACGCCCGCCGACAGGTCGAACTCGCCGCCGATCATCAGCAGCGCGACCGGTACGGCCATGATCCCGATGGTGGACGCCGCGTACAGGATGGTGCCGATGCTCTCCGGCCGCACAAAGGAGTCGGCGCAGACCGCGAAGAAGACGAAGACGGCCGCGGCGCCGACCACCGCGCCCAGTTCGGGGCGGCCCAGCAGGCGCTGGGTCAGCCCGCGCGGCGGCAGAAGGGTTTCCGCGCTCACCTGGTGCCCCGCTTCGCGTAGTCCTCCAGTGCCGCCGCGTCGTCCTTGGTGACGATCTGCGGCCCGGTGAGGACCGGCTTGCCGCCGCCGAGGACGTCGGCGTTGTAGCGGTTGAGCCACAGCAGGTCGATCGCCTCGTAGCCCTGCAGGTAGGGCTGCTGGTCGACGGCGAAGCCGATGGTGCCGGCCTTCAGGGAGGCGGCGACCTGGGCGTTGAGGTCGAAGGTGTCGACCTCCGCCTTGCTGCCGGCCTGCTCCTTGGCTTTGGCGGCAGTGGCGGCGAAGGGCGCTCCCAGGGTGACGACGGCGTCCACCGAGGGGTCGGACTGGAGCTTGGCCTGGAGGGCGGACTGGACGTCGGGCATGTTGGTGCCGTTGACGTACAGGTTCTCCGTGGTGCCCTTGAAGGTGCTCTTCACGCCCGCGCAGCGCTGCTCGTGGCCGACGTTGCCCTGCTCGTGCAGGACGCACAGGACGTGCTTCTTGCCGCGGGTGGTGAGCTCGTCGCCGACGGCCTCGCCGGCGATGGTCTCGTCCTGGCCGATGTGGGCGAGGGCGCCGTACTCCTTGGACTCCGCGGAGCCGGAGTTGATGGTGATGACCGGGATGCCGGCCTTCTCCGCCTTCAGGACGACGTCCTTCATGGCCTCCGGCTTGGCGAGCGTGACGACCAGGCCGTCGACGTGCTGGTCGATGGCCGTCTGGACGAGCTGCGCCTGGTCCTTGCCCTGGTCGCTGCTGGAGTACAGGAACGTGATGTTGTCCTTGGCGGCGGCCTGCTTGGCGCCCTTCTGGACGATGTCCCAGAAGGTGTCGCCCGCCCCCGCATGGGTGACCATGGCGATCTTCCACCGCGGGGTGTCGACGGCCGAGCCGTTGGCCCGGGCCTCCTTGGCGCGCTGCTCCGCGCGCAGGCCGCCGGTGCTGCTGCAGCCCGCGACCGTCGCCCCGATGGCCACGGTCAGTAGCGCGCCGAGCACGCGCCTCCCGGTGTTCACCCTCTCCACCTGGTGCCTTCCCTGCCGAATCCTGGAAAGGACCCAGTATCCGTCACGCGGAGCGATGCTCTGCCCCAGGCGTGACGGATCCCTCAGGCGCGGACGAGCAGCTGGAACTCGAAGGCGTAGCGGGAGGCGCGGTAGATGTGCGTGCCGTACTCGACGGCGCGCCCGGTGTCGTCGTACGTCGTGCGGCTCATGGTCAGCAGCGCCGCACCCGGTTCCTCCCCGAGCAGTTCGCCCTCCTCCTCGGTGGCGGAGCGGGCGCCGACGGACTGGCGGGCGCTGTGCAGGGTGATGCCCGCGGCGCGCATCATCCGGTAGAGGCCGGTCGACTCCAGCCGGGCGGTGTCCAGGTCGATGAGCCCGGGCGGCAGGTAGTTGCACATGTGCGCCATCGGCTCGCCGTGAGTGAGGCGCAGCCGGTGCAGGACGCGGACCTCGCCGCCCTCGGCGACACCGAGCGCGGCGGCGACCTCGGCGGAGGCCGGCACGGCCTCGTTGCGCAGCACCCGGGTGGCGGGGCTCTGGCCGGCGGCCTGGAGGTCGTCGAAGAGGCTGCTCAGCTCCAGCGGGCGCTTGACCTGGCTGTGCACGACCTGGGTGCCCACGCCGCGGCGGCGCACCAGCAGCCCCTTGTCGACGAGGGACTGGATGGCCTGGCGGACGGTCGGCCGCGACAGGCCGAGGCGTCCGGCGAGTTCGATCTCGTTGCCGAGCAGACTGCCCGGGGCGAGCCGGCCGTGCTCGATGGCGCCCTCCAGCTGCTGGGCGAGCTGGTAGTACAGCGGCACCGGGCTCGAGCGGTCCACCTCGAACTCGAGCGGCGCGGACTCTGCTTTGGACACAGGGGGAGCGTATCCGCCGCTCTCGGCCTCAGGAAACTCTGACATCACATTGTCCGAACATGCGAGTCCGCGCCTTCTCGAAGGGCCCGTGGCCTGGTGGTCAGGGGCCGGTGGGTGTGCGGTGGGTCTGCCGTGGCCGGCGCGCGGGGGGGGCGCGCGCCGGCGGCCGTCACAGGTGGCGCCGGCGATCGGCGAGGTGGCGCTCGTAGTTCTTGCGCGCCTCGACCGCGGACTCGCGGGTCGCGGTCTCGGCGACCGGGACGTCCCACCAGGCCTGCGCGGCAGGGGCGGTCGGCGCCGGGTCGGTCTCGACGTACACGCACGTCGGCCGGTCCGAGGCGCGGGCGGCGGCCAGGGCCTCGCGCAGCTCGCGCACCGTTCCGGCGCGCAGGACGTCCATGCCGAGGCTCGCGGCGTTGGCGGCCAGGTCGACCGGGAGCGGGTCGCCGGTGAACGTGCCGTCGGCGGCGCGGTAGCGGTAGGCGGTGCCGAAGCGCTCACCGCCCACCTCGGAGGACAGCCCGCCGATGGAGGCGTAGCCGTGGTTCTGGATGAGGACCAGGTTGAGGTTGACGCCCTCCTGCACGGCGGTGACGATCTCCGTCGGCATCATCAGGTACGTGCCGTCGCCGACCAGCGACCAGACCGGCCGGTCCGGGGCGGCCATGCGGACGCCGATGCCGGCCGGGATCTCGTAACCCATGCAGGAGTAGCCGTACTCCAGGTGGTACTGGCGCGGGGAGCGCGCGCGCCAGAGCTTGTGGAGGTCGCCGGGCAGGGAGCCGGCGGCGTTGATGACGACGTCCTCGTCGCCGACGACGGAGTCCAGGGCGCCGAGCAGTTGCGTCTGGGTGGGCCGGGCGGAGTCGTCGGGCGCGGCGTAGGCGGCGTCCACGACGCGCTCCCAACGCTCCCTGCCCGCGCGGTACTCGTCCTCGTACTCCGCGTCCACACGGTGGCCGGCCAGTGCGCCGGTGAGGGCCTCCAGGCAGGCGCGGGCGTCGCCGACGACCGTACGGGCGCCCAGCTTGTGGGCGTCGAAGCCGGTGATGTTGAGGTTGAGGAAGCGCACCCCCGGCGCCGCGAAGAGGGTGGAGGAGGCGGTGGTGAAGTCGGTCCAGCGGGTGCCGACACCGATGACCAGGTCCGCGGTACGGGCGATGTCGTCGGCGACGGCGGTGCCCGTGTGGCCGATCGCGCCGAGGTCCGCGGGGTGGTCGTGGCGCAGCGAGCCCTTGCCCGCCTGGGTGGACGCCACGGGGATGCCGGTGGCCTCGGCGAGCGCCTTCAGCGCCGCCTCGGCCTCGCTGTGGTGGACGCCGCCGCCCGCGACGACCAGCGGGCGCCGCGCCCCGCGCACGGCCTGTGCGGCGGCGGCGAGTTCGGCGGCCTCGGGTGCCGGCCGGCGGACGTGCCAGACCCGCTCGGCGAAGAACTCCTCGGGCCAGTCCCACGCTTCCGCCTGCACGTCCTGCGGCAGGGCGAGGGTGACGGCACCGGTCTCGGCGGGGTCGGCGAGCACGCGCGCGGCCTGGAGGGCGGCCGGGATCAGCGCCTCGGGCCGGGTGACCCGGTCGAACCAGCGGGAGACCGGGCGCAGCGCGTCGTTCACGGACACATCGCCGGACCAGGGGTGTTCGAGCTGCTGGAGCACCGGGTCGGGGATGCGGTTGGCGAAGGAGTCGCCGGGCAGCAGCAGCACCGGCAGCCGGTTGATCGTGGCCAGCGCGGCGCCGGTGACGAGGTTGGTGGCGCCGGGACCGATGGAGGTCGTGACGGCCTGCGCGGAGAGCCGATTGAGCTGCCGGGCGTAGCCGACGGCGGCGTGCACCATGGACTGCTCGTTGCGGCCCTGGTGGTACGGCATCACGTCCTGGTGCTCCAGCAGCGCCTGGCCGATGCCGGCGACATTGCCGTGACCGAAGATGCCCCAGGTGCCGGCGATCAGCCGGTGGCGGGCCCCGTCACGCTCGGTGTACTGCGCGGACAGGAAGCGCACCAGGGCCTGGGCGACCGTGAGACGGCGGACGGACTGGGTCATCGGGACCTCTCGGAGGCTCGGTCTTCGGCGGGGGCCGTGTACAGGGGCAGTCTCGGGTCGACCGGCTGCTCCGGCCAGGTGGCGCGGATCCAGGCGTGGTCGGGATGGTCGCAGATCAGCCAGGCGCGCTCGGCGCCCGGGCCCGCCATGACGTTGAGGTAGTACATGTCGTGGCCCGGGACGGCCATGGAGGGGCCGTGCCAGCCGTCGGGGATGAGCACGACGTCGCCGTCGCGGACCTCGGCCAGCACATCGGTGTTGCGGCCGTTGCCGGAGGGCGAGACCCGCTGGTAGCCGATGCCCTCCCGGCCGTGCGCGGCCGCGATCTCGAAGTAGTAGATCTCCTCCAGCCGCGACTCGCCCTCGCGGTCCTCGTCGTGCTTGTGCGGCGGGAAGGAGGACCAGTTGCCGCCCGGGGTCAGCACCTCGACCGCGATCAGCCGGTCGCACTCGAACACCCCCGCGGCACCGAAGTTGTTGACCTGGCGGCTGCAGTTGCCGCTGCCGCGCAGTTCGACGGGCACGGCCGAAGCGGGACCGTAGCGGGCGGGCAGGCGGCGTTCGCAGCGCGCGCCGGTCAGCGCGAACCGGCCGCCCGCCTCGCTCACCACGACCACCCGCGCGTCGCGCGGGGCGTACGCGAAGTCGGTGACCCCGGCGAAGACGCTCTCGCGGCCCGCGAGCCGGAAGCTCTCGCCGTCCGCGTCGACGGTGCACGAACCGGACAGGGGGAGCACGATCCACTCGCTGTCGCCGGTGGCGAACTCGTGCCGTCCGCCCGGCGGCAGTTCCAGGACCCGCAGCGAGGAGTGGGTCCAGCCGGCCTGTTCCGGGTGGACGGCGACGGTGTACGGGCCGGCGGCGGCCTTGCCCGCGGCCAGGTGGTTCTCGGTGCCGGTCATCTCGTGCGGCTCGCCTCTCTCACGGTTCGTCCGGTCCTCACAGCAGGCCCACGGCGGTGTCGACGGCCGTCTCCACACTGCCCTGCGCCGGGTAGAGCAGCGACCGGCCCACCACCAGTCCCTGGACGGTGGGCAGCCGCAGCGCCTTGCGCCACTTCTCGTACAGCACGTCCTGTTCCTTGCCCACCTCGCCGCCGAGCAGGACGGCGGGGAGGGTGGAGGTCTCCATGACGGCCGCCATGTCGTCCACGTTCTCCGTGACCGGCACCTTGAGCCAGGTGTAGGCGGAGGTGCCGCCGAGTCCGGACGCTATGGCTATGGACTTGGTGACGGCCCCGGCGCTCAGGTCGTTGCGCACCCGGCCGTCGGTGCGGCGGGACATGAACGGCTCGACGAAGACCGGCAGTCCGCGCTCGGCCATGTCGTCGATGGCGCGGGCGGTGGAGACCATGGTGGCCAGCGATCCGCTGTCCTCGTAGGCGATGCGCAGCAGCAGCTTGCCGGCGTCGAAGCCGAGCCGGGCGATGTCCTGGGCGCGGTGGCCGGTGAAGCGGTCGTCGAGTTCGAAGGAGGCGCCGGCCAGGCCGCCGCGGTTCATGGAGCCCATGACGACCTTGCCCTCCAGCGCGCCGAGCAGCAGCAGGTCCTCCAGGACGTCGGCGGTGCCGAGGACGCCGTCCACGCCCGGGCGGGCGAGCGCGGTGCACAGGCGCTCCAGCAGGTCCATGCGGTTGGCCATGGCGAACTCGTGGTCGCCGACGGCCAGGGCGCCCCGGGCCGGGTGGTCCGCGGCGACGATCATCAGCCGGCCGCTGTCCCCTATCAGGGGGCGGCGGACACGGCGGGCGGCCGCCTCGGCGATCGCCTCGGGGTGCCGGGTCCGCACCTTCACCAGGTCGGAGATGCTGATGCTCAAGGGGAGCTCGCTTTCGGGGCTTTCAGGTGGGGGCGGGCCGCTCAGCGGCGGTCGAGGAGGTCCCGCACCTCGGACTCGGTGGGCATGGCGGAGGAGCAGGCGAGCCGGGAGGCGACGATGGCGCCGGCCGCGTTGGCGTGGCGCATGATCCGCTCCAGGTCCCAGCCGGCCAGCAGGCCGTGGCACAGGGCGCCGCCGAACGCGTCGCCCGCGCCGAGGCCGTTGACCACCTCGACCGGGACCGGCGGCACCTCGGCCGAGGTGCCGTCGCGGTGGACGGCGAGCACGCCCTTGGGACCCTGCTTGACGACGGCGAGTTCGACGCCCGCCTCCAGCAAGGCCTCAGCCGCGGCGCGGGGTTCGCGGACGCCGGTGGCGACCTCGCACTCGTCGAGGTTGCCGACGGCGACGGTGGCGTGGCTGAGCGCCCGCGCGTAGAAGGGCCGTGCCTCGGCGGGGTCCTTCCAGAACATGGGGCGCCAGTCGAGGTCGAAGACGGTGGTGCCGTTCCCGGCGCGGGCCTCCAGCGCGGCGAACGTGGCGGCGCGGCTGGGCTCCTCGCACAGTCCCGTCCCGGTCATCCAGAAGATCCGGGCGGCGCGGATCGCGTCGAGGTCCAGCTCCTCCGGGAGGATCTCCAGGTCGGGGGCCTTGGGCAGCCGGTAGAAGTAGAGCGGGAAGTCGTCGGGCGGGAAGATCTCGCAGAACGTGACGGGGGTCGGCAGCCCGGCGACCGGGGTCACGAAGCGGTCGTCGACACCGAACTCCTTCAGCGCCTGGTGGCAGTACGTGCCGAACGGGTCGTCGCCGGTGCGGGTGACGACCGCGGTGGAGCGGCCGAGCCGGGCGGCGGCGACCGCCACGTTGGTCGCCGATCCGCCGAGGAACTTGCCGAACGTCTCGACCTCGGGCAGCGGCACCCCCGTCTGCAGCGGGTAGATGTCCACCCCGATCCGGCCCATCGTGATCAGGTCGTACGGCTCGGTCATGAGCAGGGACTCCTCGTCGTCTCGCGAGCGGACCGCCGCGCGGCCCCCTCAGGTCTAACCGCGGGACCCGGGAGATGTCAACACTATGTCCTTACATACGAACGTGGACAGGCCGAGGTGTCCTACCGGCTCGTTACTGTGTCGTTACGTCGAGATGAATTGATGTCTTAACAAAGCCTTGACAGCGGCTCGGGCGAGGGGTTTGCTCCCGTCAGCAACGCCACGGGCAACAGGCCGGTCCCCCCTTCTCCCTCCCACCGCAGTGAGGTGCAGGAACATGGAACGCTCTTGGAAAACCCGCAGGATCTCCGCCGTCGCGGCGCTCTCCGTCGCGGCGGTCCTTCTCGCAGCCGGCTGTTCCAGCAGCTCGGGCGGCAAGAAGGCCGAGGAGTCCGCCGACAACGCCGCCGCCGGCAAGGCGGACACCCCCCGCATGAAGATCGCGATGGTCACCCATGCCGCCCCCGGCGACACCTTCTGGGACCTCATCCGCAAGGGCGCCCAGGCCGCGGCGGCGAAGGACAACGTCGAACTCGTCTACTCCGCCGACCCCAACGCCGCCACGCAGGCCAACCTCATCCAGAACGCCATCGACCAGAAGGTCGACGGCATCGCCGTCACGCTCGCCAAGCCGGACGCCATGAAGTCCGCCGTCGCCAAGGCGGAGCAGGCCGGCATACCCGTCGTCGGTTTCAACGCGGGCCTGGACGACTGGAAGGACCAGGGGCTGCTGGAGTACTTCGGGCAGGACGAGAGCGTCGCCGGCGAGGCACTCGGCAACAAGCTCAACGACCTCGGCGCCAAGCACGCCGTCTGCGTCGTCCACGAGCAGGGCCATGTCGCCCTGGAGGCGCGCTGCGCGGGCGTGAAGAAGACCTTCAAGGGGACGACGGAGAACCTGTACGTCAACGGCACGGACATGCCGTCGGTCAAGTCCACCATCACCGCGAAGCTCAAGCAGGGCTCCGACATCGACTACGTGGTGACCCTGGGCGCGCCGTTCGCGCTCACCGCCGTCCAGTCGGTCGCGGACGCCGGCAGCAAGGCCGAGGTCGGCACCTTCGACCTCAACAAGGACCTGGTGAAGGCGGTCCAGGACGGCGACGTGCAGTTCGCCGTCGACCAGCAGCCCTATCTCCAGGGCTATCTGTCGGTGGACTCGCTGTGGCTGTACAAGACCAACGGCAACGTCAGCGGTGGCGGCGTCTCCCCGGTCCTGACCGGCCCGGCGTTCGTCGACAAGGACAACGTCGAGTCCGTGGCGGCGTTCGCCGCGAAGGGCACCCGGTGAGGCCGGTGTCCCCCGCTGCAGCCTCCGCGGCGCCCCCTTCGCCGCCCGCCGCGCCGCTCTCCTCGGCGGACGGCCGGACGAACGGGCGCTCCCTGCTCCGCAGGGCCCTGGCCCGGCCCGAGATCGGCGCGCTGATCGCCGCCGTCGCCGTCTACCTGTTCTTCTTCGCGGTCGCGCCGTCGTTCCGCGAGGCGGGTTCCCTGGCCACCGTGCTCTACCAGGCGTCGGTCATGGGCATCATGGCGCTGCCGGTGGCCCTGCTGATGATCGGCGGCGAGTTCGACCTGTCGGCCGGCGTCGCGGTCACCACCTCCGCGCTGACGGCGAGCATGTTCAGTTTCCAGCTGAGCATGAACGTGTGGACCGGGGTCGCCGTCGCGCTCGTGGTCTCGCTGGCCGTCGGCGCCCTCAACGGCTATCTGCTGATGCGGACCGGCCTGCCCAGCTTCCTCATCACCCTGGCCACCTTCCTGATGCTCCAGGGCCTCAACCTGGCCGTCACGAAGATCTTCACCGGCAACGTCGCCACCGACTCCATCAGCGACATGGACGGCTTCGACCAGGCCAGAAAGGTCTTCGCCTCCGAGATCGGCATCGGCGGGGTGCAGTTGAAGGTCACGGTGCTGTGGTGGCTGGGCTTCGCGGCACTGGCCACCTGGGTGCTGCTGCGGACGAAGTTCGGCAACTGGACGTTCGCCGTCGGCGGCAGCGCGGAGAGCGCGCGTGCGGTCGGCGTCCCGGTGCACCTCACCAAGATCGCCCTGTTCATGGCCGTCGGCTTCGGCGCCTGGTTCACCGGCATGCACCTGCTCTTCTCGTTCAACGCGGTGCAGTCGGGCGAGGGCGTCGGCAACGAGTTCCTGTACATCATCGCGGCGGTCATCGGCGGATGCCTGCTGACCGGCGGCTACGGCTCCGCGATCGGCTCGGTGATCGGCGCCTTCATCTTCGGCATGGTCTCGCAGGGCATCGTGTACGCCAACTGGAACCCGGACTGGTTCAAGTTCTTCCTCGGCGTGATGCTCCTGATCGCGACCCTCGTCAATCTGTGGGTCCGCCGCACGGCGACCAGGAGGTGAGGACCCCATGACCCCCATTCCCACCGAAGCGCCCGCGCGGGAGCAGGCCACCGGAACGCCGGTCGTCGAGCTGACCGGCGTGGGCAAGAGCTACGGCAACGTCCGCGCCCTGCACGGGGTCGACCTGGCCGTCCGGCCGGGGCAGGTGACCTGCGTGCTCGGCGACAACGGCGCCGGCAAGTCCACCCTGATCAAGATCGTCTCCGGGCTGCACCAGCACACCGAGGGCGAGTTCCGCATCGACGGCGAGCCCGTACGGCTGAACACCCCGCGCGAGGCGCTGGACCGCGGCATCGCCACCGTCTACCAGGACCTGGCCACCGTCCCGCTGATGCCCGTGTGGCGGAACTTCTTCCTCGGCTCGGAGCTGACGCGCGGCCCCTGGCCGGTACGCCGCCTGGACATCGCGGCGATGAAGCGGACCGCCGACGGGGAACTGCGGGCGATGGGCATCGTCCTGGACGACCTGGACCAGCCCATCGGCACCCTGTCGGGCGGGCAGCGGCAGTCCGTCGCCATCGCGCGCGCCGTGCACTTCGGCGCGCGGGTGCTGATCCTCGACGAGCCGACCGCGGCGCTCGGAGTGAAGCAGTCGGGCGTCGTCCTCAAGTACATCGCCGCCGCCCGCGACCGGGGCCTGGGTGTCATCTTCATCACGCACAACCCGCACCACGCCTACATGGTCGGCGACCACTTCACCGTGCTCCGGCTGGGCACCCTCGAGCTGAGCGCGAGCCGTTCCGAGGTCACCCTGGAGGAGCTGACCCACCACATGGCCGGCGGCGCCGAGCTGGCGGCGCTCAGGCACGAACTGTCCCAGGTGCGCGGCGTCGACGTGGAGGAACTGCCGGAACAGCCGGAACCGGAAGCCCCGGACGACCCGAAGGAGGTGTGAGCCGGGGCCGGGGAACGCCCCTTGGACGCCGAGGAGAAGGGCGGCCCGCCTCGTGCGGGGCCGCCCTCCCGGGCCGCCGTGGTGCCCGACCTCGACTCCCCACCGCCTGACATGACGTCCATATGTCAGGACTAACTCTTGACGGTGACCCCGTCGGACAGCGAAGCTGCCAGCGGGACCGCGGGCTTCGCGGGCAACCGCACCGTCGCAGCACCGAGCACCACTTCCGAACCACCCGACCGGTCACCGCCGACCGGTGAGAGGAGCCCTCCTCATGACCGCCGCCTCCCCCGCCCTGGACCGGATCCGCATCGGGTCCGCGCCCGACTCGTGGGGCGTCTGGTTCCCCGACGACCCGCAGCAGGTGCCGTGGCAGCGCTTCCTCGACGAGGTCGCCCAGTCGGGGTACGAGTGGATCGAGCTCGGCCCGTACGGCTACCTGCCGACCGACCCCACCCGGCTCACCGAGGAGACCTCCGCCCGCGGCCTGAAGGTCTCCGCGGGCACCGTCTTCACCTCCCTGCACCGCGGTCCGTCGGTCTGGGACGCCACCTGGGAGCACGTCGGCCAGGTCGCCGCCCTCACGCAGGCCATGGGCGCGCGGCACCTCGTGGTGATCCCTTCCTTCTGGCGGGACGACAAGACCGCCGAGATCATCGAACCGCACGAGCTCACCGCCGAGCAGTGGGGCCACCTCGCCTCCGGCATGGAGCGCCTGGGGCGCCAGGTGCGCGACACCTACGGCCTGGACATCGTCGTGCACCCGCACGCCGACACCCACATCGACACCGAGGAGCACGTCGCCCGCTTCCTCGACTCGACCGACTCCGGCCTGGTCAACCTCTGCCTGGACACCGGCCACTACGCCTACTGCGGCGGCGACAGCGTCAAGCTGATCGAGACCTACGGCGAGCGCATCGGGTACCTGCACCTGAAGCAGGTCGACCCGGAGATCCTGGCCGACGTGATCAAGAACGAGGTGCCGTTCGGGCCGGCCGTCCAGCGCGGCGTCATGTGCGAGCCGCCCGCCGGTGTCCCCGCCCTGGAGCCGGTGCTGGCCGCCGCGCAGCGGCTCGGGGTCGACCTCTTCGCCATCGTCGAGCAGGACATGTACCCCTGCGAGCCCGACCGCCCGCTGCCCATCGCCCAGCGCACCCGCGCTTTCCTCCGCTCCTGCGGCGCCTGACGCCCCGCGCACGAAAGGGATGACACGCATCATGACGCAGCACGCAACCCTCCGGGTCGCGGTCGTCGGGACCGGCAAGATGGGCGCCGACCATGTGCGCCGCATCAACGACGTGATCAGCGGGGCCCGCGTGACCGCCGTCGTGGACGTCGACGCCGAGCGGGTCAAGAACGTCGCCGCCGGCATCGAGGGCTGCACGGCCTACACCGACCCCGCGGCCGCCATGGCGGCCGACGACGTGGACGCCGTCCTCATCGCCTCCCCCGGCGCCGCCCACGAGGCGGCGCTGCTCGCCGCCTTCGCGCACGACCTGCCCGTGCTGTGCGAGAAGCCGCTCACCCCGGACGCCGCCTCGGCGCTGCGCGTCCTGGAGGCCGAGCAGAAGCTGGGCCACCGGCGCGTGCAGGTCGGCTTCATGCGGCGCTACGACGCCGAGTACCTGAAGCTCAAGGCCCTTCTCGACAGCGGCGAGCTGGGCCGCCCGCTGCTGGTGCACAACCGGCACCGCAATGCGAGCGTCCCGCCCGGCTACACGAACGCCAACCTCATCAACGACTCGGTCGTGCACGAGATGGACGTGACCCGCTGGCTGCTCGGCCAGGAGATCACCGCCGTGACCGTGCTGCGCCCGCGCCCGTCCTCCAACGCGCCGAAGGGCCTGGACGACCCGCAGCTGGTGGTCTTCGAGACGGACGGCGGCGTGATCGCCGACGTCGAGATCAACGTCAACTGCGGCTTCGGCTACCAGGTGCAGGCGGAAGCCGTGTGCGAGCGCGGCAGCGCGCGCATCGGCGAGGCCCACGACCTCCTCGTCAACACGGCGGGCCGCTGGGGCGGCACCATCGCCCAGGACTTCGTGGAGCGCTTCGTCGACGCCTACGACCGCGAGGTCCAGGCCTGGGTGGACGCCACCCGGCGCGGCGAGGTCACCGGGCCGAGCGCCTGGGACGGCTACGCGGCGGCAGCGGTCTGCGAGGCCGGACTCCGCTCGCAGAGCGAGGGCGGCCGGGTCGAGGTCGCGCTGGTCGAGCGCCCCGCGTTCTACCGCTGAGGAACGGCGGCGCGGCAGGACAGGCGTCGCGCCGCCCCCTGGTGGTCCCGGATCGGGCGCGGACGCGGCGGTTACTCCCTGGCCGCCGCGCCCGCGCCGCCCGCCCGTCCCCGGAAGAAAGGCCTCTCCGCTCATGCGCGTTGTCCTCGTCGGTGTCGGGCGCCTCGGGTCGTTCCACGCGGCGACCCTGCACGGGCACCCCGACGTCACCGAACTCGTCGTCGCCGACGCCGACACCGCGCGGGCCGCGGGAACGGCGGACCGGCTCGGCCCCGGCGCCCGTGCGGCGGGCTCGGTGGACGAGGCGTTCGCCGCGGGCGCCGACGCCGTCGTCATCGCCTCCGCGACCGCCGCCCACGCGGAACTCATCTCGCGTGCGGTCCGGGCCGGGCTCCCCACGTACTGCGAGAAGCCGATCGCCCTGGACCTGGCCTCCACGGTCGCCGCGCTGCGCGAGGTGGAGGAGGCGGGCACCGTCCTGCAGATGGGTTTCCAGCGCCGCTTCGACCCCGGCTACCGCTCCGCCCGCGAGGCCGTGCGGACAGGCCGGCTCGGCAGGCTGCACACGGTGCGGGCCATGACCTCCGACATGGCACCGCCCCCACCGGAGTTCGTGCCGCTGTCCGGCGGCCTCTACCGCGACTGCCTCATCCACGACTTCGACGCCACCAGGTGGGTGACGGGACGCGAGGTCGTCGAGGTGTACGCCATGGGCGCCAACGGCGGCGCCGACTTCTTCCGGGAGGCGGGCGACGTCGACACCGCCGCGGCACTGCTGACGCTGGACGACGGCACCTTGGTGACGGCCACGTCCACGCGCTACAACGGTGCCGGTTACGACATCCGCATGGAGCTCGCCGGCTCCCTCGACCAGATCGCGGTCGGCGTCGGCGCCCGTACGCCGGTCACCTCGGTGGAGCCGGGCGCGGCACCAGGTGTGCCGGATCCCTGGACGGGCTTCGTCGACCGCTTCGGGGACGCCTACCGGGCCGAGATCGACACCTTTGTGCGCGTCGTCGCCGGGAGGGCGGCGAATCCGTGCGACGGGCGGGAGGCGCTGGAAGCACTCCTGGTGGCGGAGGCATGCGAGGTCTCGCGTGCCGAACGGCGGCCGGTCCGGATCGCGGAGATCGCCGCGATCGCGGGGACCGGGGCGGCGGCCGCCGGGCCGGCTTCCTGAGGGGTGCTCCGGGCCCCCTCGTGCCCTGTCACCCGCCCGGGCCGGGCCGGGTGGCGCCACGGACCGCGGCGGTGCTTGCTGGTCCTAGGTCGTTGCCGGGGTGCGTACGTGCGTGAAGGGCTCAGATGTCAGATACGGTCCGGGCCCTGCGCACACCACGAGCCGCCGGAGCGGTGGGCATCGCCTTCGCGGTCCTGCTCGGCGCGGCCATCGTCCTGGTGCGGGTCGCCATCCCCGAGGGGCAGCAGTACGCGGCGAGCGGCGGGCCGCTGAGCGGCAGTTCGCGCCACACGGTGCGCACGGCGCTCGGCCTCATCCCCTTCGCCGGGATCTTCTTCCTGTGGTTCATCGGGGCGGTGCGCGCGCACGTGGGGAACGCCGAGGACAAGTTCCTCGCCACCGTGTTCCAGGGCAGCGGGCTGATCTTCGTGGCGACCCTCTTCGGGGCGGCGGCCTGCGCCGGCAGTCTCCTGGCGACGGCCGACGCGGGCACGGCGGCCGGTGTACGGCAGCCCCAGCTCTGGTACTTCGGCGGGCACTTCACATACAGCCTGCTGACGACGTACGCGATGCGGATGGCCGCCGTGTTCGTCCTGTCGGCGTCCACCGTCGCGCTGCGCCTCGGCACGTTCCCGCGCTGGCTGGCGCTGCTGGGCTACCTCGTCGGCCTGACGCTGCTCTTCGTGGTGCCCGGCGTGGCCTGGGCCGAACTGGTCTTCCCCATCTGGGCGCTGGTGGTGAGCCTGCACATCCTGGTGGCCGGCTTCCGGCGGGAGGCGCAGGACCGGCTGGGCGGGCGGAACGACATCGAAGCAGCGCGCTGAGGGCGCCGGGCCGGTCGGCGCGCCCTGGTGCGCCCGGGCATCGTCCGGACGGAACGGCTTGAAGGCGCCCGCCGCGGCGGGCAGCATGCTGTGCGTGCCTCCTGTGACGATGTCCGCGTCCCTGCCGCTCGTACGGAACGTGAGCGGTCTGCCGGGCGGGCAGCGGTGGCTCGCCCGGCTGCCGGACCTCGTCGGGGAGATGTGCGAGCGCTGGGCGCTGCGGCTCGGGCGGTCCTACGACGGCGGAAGCTGCTCCTGGGCGGCCGAGGCGTGGCTGCCGGACGGAACGCCGGCCGTCCTCAAGGTGGGCTGGCCGCACCCGGAGGCGGAGGGCGACGCGGCGGCCCTGCGGCTGTGGGACGGGCGCGGGGCGGTAAGGGTCCACCGGCACGACGCCCGGCGGCACGCTCTGCTGCTGGAGCGCTGCACACCCGGCGCCGGGCTCGGGGCGGCGGACGGACTCACTGCCGAGGAGCGGCTGCTGACCGGGGCCGGGGTCCTGGCCGAGCTGTGGGGTGCCGCTACGGCGGTGGACGGCGGGTTCGACCGGCTGGCGGACGTGACCGCCGGCTGGGCCGGCCTCGTGGAGGAACGGATGGAGCGGCACCGGCCGCCCTTCGACCCGGGACTCGTCGCGCTCGGCGTACGGCTGCTGCGCGAACTGCCCGGTTCGGCGTCCCGGGAGGTCGTCGTCCACGGCGACTTCAACCCGGGCAACGTCCTGGCCGCGACACGCCGCCCGTGGCTCGCGATCGACCCGAAGCCGATGGCCGGCGACCCCGCTTACGACCCGTGGCCGCTGCTGGAGCAGATCGACGACCCCTTCGCGCATCCCGCTCCGGGGCGGGTGCTGGCGGGGCGGTTCGCCCTGGTCGCCGACGCGCTCGGTGAGGACGTGGCCCGGCTGGAGGCGTGGGCGGTCGCGAGGCGGGTGGAGACCGCGCTGTGGCTCACCGAGCACGGACAGGTCGGGGACGCCGCCGGCGTGCTGCGGGAGGCGCGGACGGTGGCGGACCTCGCCGGGCTGTGAGGACCCCGGTTCACGCGGTGGTGCGCCGCAGCAGGAGGGTGACGAAGCCGAACGTGCCCCGGTAGCCGTGCAGCCATTCCGTGCGGTGGCGGGCGGCCGCGTCGAGGGCCTGGCCGCTGTCGGGGTCGGTGGGGCGGTCGAGCGCCCAGGCGGCCAGGGAACCGGTCCAGGACCACTCGTAGGCGTCCAGCTCCTGGGGTGTGCTGATGTGGCCGTGCACGGGGGTCCAGCCGTCGGCGACGACGCGGTCGACGGTGGTGGGCAGGTCGTCGAAGTCGCCCAGCATCTCGACGAGGGCGGGCGGGGGCTCCTGCTCCCAGAAGCCGTCGCCGACGAGGACATGCCCGCCGGGAGCCAGGTGCTCGCGGACCGCGGACAGGGTCGCGGACAGGCCGCCGAAGGCGTGGGTCGCGCCCACGCTGAGCACGAGGTCGAAGGGGGAGGCGGAGGTGTGCCGGCGGGCATCCTGCTCGTGCAGGACCAGGCGCCCGGCGACGTCGAGGTCCGCTGCCGTCCGCGCCGCCTTGGCCAGGGCGGCCGCGTCGGTGTCCACGCCTTCCGCCGTCACCCCCGGGTGGCCGGCCAGCGCACGCAGCAGCCAGGCGCCCTCCCCGCATCCGAGGTCCAGTACGCGTTCGTCGCCCCGGCGCAGCGCGCGGTCGAGCAGGCCGCGTACCGAGGCGTCGTCGAGCGGGGCGGCTACGGGGTGGTCGCTGTGCGCGATGCGGGAGATCCGTCGGCGGTCCATCGGCGCAGCCTGCCAGTCCCGCCGTGTCACCGCATCGGGTTAATTCCCGCCGGGCGTGCAACGCGGCGGAGCGGAACGGTGGTTTGCCCATTCAGAAAGGTCAGACAGGACGGGACGGATGGGACAGGCAGGCCGGAAGGCCGGAAGGCCGGAAGGCCGGAAGGGGACAACGGGCATGGTGGGCACGATCGACGCGGGGACGGACACCCGCCGCTCCACGGGGCGGGGGCCGGGCGACCGCCGCGGGCGCTCAGCCGAAGCGCACCGGCAGCGAGCGGACACCGCGCATGAGCATCCCGGGCAGCCACTGAAGGGCGTCGAGGTCGGTGTCCAGGGCCAGGTCGGGGCAGCGTTCGAGCAGGGACCCGATGGCGATGCGGCCTTCGAGGCGGGCCAGGGGTGCGCCCAGGCAGTGGTGGAGGCCGTGGCCGAAGGCGACGTGGCCGCGCGTGTCGCGGCGGATGTCGAAGCGGTCGGGCTCGCCGAAGTGTTCCGGGTCGCGATCGGCGGAGGCGAGGGCGACGAGTACCGGCTCCCGGGCCGGGATGACCGTGCCGGCGATCTCCACGGGCTCGGAGGTGAAGCGGAAGGTGGCGGTCTCCACGGGGCCGTCCCAGCGGAGCATCTCCTCCACTGCGCCTTCGAGAAGTCCCTTGTCGGCGCGGAGGAGGGCGAGTTGGTCCGGGTGGGTGAGCAGGGCGCGGACACCGTTGGAGATGAGGTTGACCGTCGTCTCGTGACCCGCGACGAGCAGCAGGAAGGCCATGCCGCTGAGCTCCGGGCGGGACAGCCGGTCGCCGTCCTCGGCGACCGTGCGGATCAGGGCGCTCATCAGGTCGTCACCGGGCGCGCAGCGCTTGTCCTCGATCAGTTCGTCCAGATACTCGGCAAGCTGCTCGTACGCCGCCCGCTCGGCCTCCGGGCCGGTCGGCGCGACCACCTCGTTCGACCACGCGCGGAAGGCCGCGCGGTCCAGGTCCGGCACGCCCAGGAGCTCGCAGATGACGGTGATCGGCAGCGGATAGGCCAGGGACTCGACGAGGTCCGCCCGGGCGCCGGGCCTGCTGGTCATGGCGTCCAGCAGGCCGTCGGTGATCTCCTGCACCCGGGCTGCCAGTTGATCGATCCGCCGGGCGGTGAACTCGCGGGCGACGAGCTTGCGCAGCCGGGTGTGCTCGGGCGGATCGGACACGAGCATGTGGCGTCCCAGCAGCTCCTCGTCGTACAGGATCCAGCCGAGCGCGCGAGCGTCCTTGGCGAACCGCGGATCGGTCAGCGCCGCCCGCGCCTGGTCGTGGCCGACGATCAGCCACATCTCGCCCTCGGGTGTGCGCACGCGGTGCACGGGGCCGAGCTCGCGCAGCCGGGCGTAGACCGGATAGGGGTCGGCGGTGAATGCCTCACCGAGGGCTGTCAGGTCAACCGTCTCCATCTCTGCACGGTAACCCGGTCGCGGCCGCTCCGAGAGGTGTCCGCCGGTCCGGCGGTGTTTCCCGGCCACGACGACCGGCGGGTGACTTCACGGTCCGCCGCGCGACCGGGCACCTCCGGGAGCGCTGCTTCGTTGGCCCCATTGCCCACGCCGACGCGTGAACAGAGAAACCGAGGAGTTACCCCGTGGCCTTCTGGGACCGGCTCAAGGACACCACTGCCTCCCTGCAGACACAGCTCGTCGCCAAGAAGAACGATCTCAAGAGCGGCGCCTTCCGCGACGCGAGCATGGCTATGTGCGCCCTGGTCGCCGCCGCCGACGGCACCATCGACCCGTCGGAGCGGGCGCGGGTCGCCCAGCTCATCGCCACCAACGAGGTGCTGCAGAACTTCCCCGCCGCCGACCTGCAGCGGCGCTTCGACGACTACCTGAACAAGCTCACCGCCGACTTCGAGTTCGGCAAGGTCAGCGTGCTCCAGGAGGTCGCCAAGGCCAAGAAGAAGCCGGCCGAGGCGCGTGCCGTGGTCCAGATCGGCATCGTCATCGGCGGCGCCGACGGCAACTTCGACAAAACCGAGCAGGGCGTCGTCCGCGAGGCCTGCTACGCGCTCGACCTGGCGCCCGCCGAGTTCGACCTGTAGTCGGCGCCTCCCGTGCCGTGCCCACCGCCGCCACGGCGGGCCCGGCCGGGCCTCAGGCGATCACCGCGATGACCGCCCCGAGGGCGCCCAGGGCCACCAGCGTCAGGAGGGTCAGCACAAAGCCCGTCCTGCCGAGGGCATCCGTCACCCGCCGGACGGAGCCTTCGAGGAACGACTGGCCGTTCTGCCGGTCCCACTTCGCGTGGACGGGCCGCCCCACTCTCGTGCCGAGGGCGTACCAGGGACGGACTGCCAGCAGCGACTCGCTGCCGAGGAGAGAGGTGACGATCAGGAGCGGGCGGTTGACGGGACCGATCAGCCGGGCTGCGTCCAGGCCGAACCCGGGTTGCGCGCCGCGGTGTTCGAGATCGGCGAGCATGCCGGCGGCTGCCGCACGCTCGTCCGGGGAGTCGGGGAGGAGCCGGATCTCGTTCGGGCCCGGCACCGGCACCGCCTCCGGCGCGCACGCACGGGCGCGTTCGAGCAGGGCGTCCCAGCCGGGGACATCGACGGCGAAGCCCGGGGTGCCCGCCGGGTGGCCGTGGGTGACGGGCAGGTCCTCCTGCATGCCGCCGGTGAGGAAGAGCCGTGCGACCGCGAGCAGTTCGGCCGGGGGCAGCGCCTTCTCCCCCACGCCCGGGCCGGTGCCGAGCAGCAGCAGCCGGATGGGCCGGAGCATGTGGTCGCCGACGGCGTCCCCGGAGCGCAGGCCGGTCAGCAGCAGGACCCACAGCGGCCTGCCGCCCGCACCGCCCTTGAGGGCGTAGAGGAGGAGGGAGGCCTTGGTGTCGTCCACGAGGTCGTTGACGGAGCGGCCGGCGCAGCCCCGCAGCAGCACTTCGGGGTCGGCGCCCCGTGCCCCGTCCGCGGGCAGCCATGTGTAGCCCTGCTCGGGGAGCCGGCCGCGGGAGTGGAAGGACCAGGCGACGGTCACCCCCGGCCCCCGGGAGATCCGGCGGCGGGACTCAGGTGCGGGTGGTCCTGGACCACGTGGAGCCCGTCGCGTTCGGAGCCCGACTTCGCGAACGCCGCGACGGCTTCCTGGAGTGCGACGTCCGTGCCGAACACCTCGTCGACCGCCTCCCGCCAGAACCCGCGCCTGCGCCGGTACTCGCTCAGGACGAAGCGCAGCGCGTACCGCAGGGGCTGGTCGGTGTCGACGGGCCGGTACGGCGCGCCCGGCGTCCGGCTGCGGTAGTGGAACTGCACACCGCCGCCCGGTGTCTCCTTGATCGTGGAGAAGACGATGGAGCCGGTGGTCTGCACGGGTGTGACGACGCAGCCCACGCGCGGGCGCACATCCGGGTGGCCGATGTAGTCCAGCAGCGGGCGGTAGCCCTCGCGGACCCGCTCCATCAGGGCCTCGGTCCCCTGTCGGGTGGTGACCCAGCGCTCGCACTTCAGCGGCACGATGACCAGCAGGCGCGGCCGCTGCTCGTCCTCGACGAGCAGTTCCTTGATCCGCTCGTACATCAGGTGCGGGAGGTTGATGCGCTGGTGGTACTCGCCGTCCAGGGCCATGAGCGCGGGGGTGTCGACGGCGAGGACCACGACCGGGCTGTTGAGGAGCGAGGCCCGCACCTTGCGGCCCACCGGGCCGGCGTCGAGGTCCCGCAGCACCTCGCCCGCGTAGTCGGTGAAGCACATCCGGAAGCGCGCCTTGCGGCCCTTGCGGCCGACGGCGATCTCGTAGCGGTGGAGGTCGGTGGTCGTGGTCTGCTCGATGCCGCCGCGGACCTGCACGGACCGGGAGAGCGACTCCAGCACCGAGACCGCGTCGGTGAGCTTGGCGGCGGTCTCCCCCACCGGGGTGAGGTCGAGGTCGGTGGCCCCCGCGACCGAGGCGTACTGGACGTACATGGAGGCCAGGAGGGAGGTCTTGCCGGCGCCCGAGGGGCCGAGCATGCCGACGTCGAGGACGTGGCGACCGGACTCGCTCATGCCGCGGTCCCCTTCCCGGCGGCCGCGCCGCCCTCGGTACCGGCGGTGATGCGGGCCCCGAGCTGCCGGACGGCCTCGGACCAGCGCCGAAGGTGTGCCGCGTCCTCGGCGAGGGCCGCGAAGCGGCCGGGCCAGATCTCGGCCCGTACGTCCTGGTAGAACACCCGCCACTCCTCCTTGGTCCCGGCCGCCGAGATCACCCGGTCGTGGAACTCCTCCACCAGGGAGAAGACCGCCGCGCTGGGTTCGGCGAGCACCTTGTGCAGCTCGCCGCGGCAGGCGAACAGCGCCTCGTCGTAGGCGACTTCCAGCATCTCCAGCACTTCCTGGCCACTGGGCGACCGGTCGTGCGGGAAGGGCATGGTGGGGCTGTCGGCGTGCAGCCCGTCCAGGCAGGTGCGCACCCGGTGCTGGAGCATGCCCCGGTAGGACAGCGTGAAGCCGGCCAGCAGCTCCAGCGCGTAGCGGATCTCGCTGCCGCCCTCCTGCCGCACGCGCGGGATGCGCTCGGAAGTGCGCAGCAGGAACTCTTGGCCCTCCGCACCGCCGAGTCCGGCCAGCCCGCCCAGGCTGCCCGGGCCGCGCAGCACACCGGCGACCTCGTCCTGCATGCGGGCGGTGCGGGCGTGCAGCGCGACGTCGCACTCCAGGAAGCGGCGGGAGAGCCGGGCGCGGGACTCGTTCAGGTACTTGCCGTAGGCGACGCTGAGGCCGCCCTCGGCGTCGGCGCGGGCGACGAGCTGGGCGACCGACGGATGGCCGGGGTCGTTCTGCGCACCGTCGAGGATCTCCTCGACGGCGTCCGCGAGCAGGCCGTCGGTCAGGTCACGGTCCTCCCGCAGGCTCCGTACGAGGGCGGCCAGGGCGTTGGCCATCTGCTCGTAGGTCTGCTCGAACAGGCCGTTGAAGGGCAGGAACCAGATCTCCGAGGGCTGGGCCAGGTCGGCGAGCCGGCCCGCGCGGGCGGCCAGCCGGGCGGTGCGCTCGCGCAGTTCGGCCAGCTTCTCGGCGCGCTCGGCCAGGTGCCGCTCGTCGAGTTCGTCGAGGTGGGCCACGAGGTGGTCGAGCACCGCGTCGGTCATGGCGGCGACCTCGTCGGGCCGGGTGCAGTCCACGATGTGCGCCCCGGCGACCTGGAAGCGGGAGGCCGGGAGCCACTCGTCCACCATCTTGCGGGCGTTGGCCGAGTTGTCGCCCGCGGGGCCGCTGACCCGGTTGACCACCAGGAAGGAGCAGCGGGCGAGTTCGGCGCCGGTCAGTCCCTCGCGCACGTGGTCGTAGAGCTGGTGGTCGTAGGTGTCGAGGCCGTCGCCGAGCGGGTCGGGGCGGCGGACGAAGACCACCACGTCGATCTCGTCGCGCAGGGCGCCCACGATGCGCTGCGCGTCCTGGAGGTTGGTGTCGCCGAGGCCCGGGAGGTCGATCAGCGACAGTCCGGTCCAGTCCTGCTGCGCGAAGTGCGTGGTGATGCGGACGTGCCGGACCGCGCGGAAGGCGTGGTGGCGCTGCTCGTCGCGCTCGTCGGACTGCGCGACGAACTCGCGGACGCGCTCGGGGCCGATGGGGTAGGGCGAGTTGGTCGTCAGGTAGTGGCGGTACTCCGACAGTGCGGCGTGGAAGGCCGCCAGGTGCCCGTAGCGGCTGCCCTCGACGGCGCCGTCGCCCTCGGGCGCCGGCGGCAGGGGCTGGGCGAACTCCGTCAGGGTGGTGGGGGCGGGGCCCAGGCCGAGTTCGGCGTAGTAGGGCGCGATCACCTCGTGCAGGAAGGAGCGTTCGGTGTGCAGGAAGACCTGCGCCCGGGTGGGCGCGCCGTCCTCGTGGCGCAGCACGCTGGTGACGCCGGTGCAGAAGCCGCCGTCGCCGGTCGGCACCTCGCGGTCCGACAGCCCGGTCAGGCTCCTGATCATCCGGCTCTTGCCCTGCCGGGCCCGCCCGATGACGCCGACGTTGAGGGTGGCGCGCCGGAACCGCGACGCGGCGGCCTCCGTGACGGCGGCCTCGGTGGGCAGTTCCTCCAGCAGGTCGCCCAGTTCGGCGCCGAGGGCCAGCAGCCGGTCCTGCGCCTCGTCGGGCACCAGGGCCAGCATCTCGGTGCGGAGCGCGTCGAGTTCGCGCAGCCGGCCGAGGGTGTCGGTCACCCAGCCGTGGGCCCCGTCCAGCCATTCGGCCCGCCGGGCCCGCCGGGCCCTGATCTCCTCGATCCGTTCGGCACGCGACATGGTCTCCCCCGTCCCCGGACGCCTGCTCCCCTGCTCCCCCGGACGCTGCCGATGATGTCACCGCGGCACGGAGGGCGTCCGGTGTTTGCCGGAGTCGCCCCCGCGGGCCGCACCGGGCGGGACGGAACCCTAAGCCGCGTCCTCCGCGGCGACGCGCAGGGCGTCCAGGACGGGGCGCAGCAGCGGGTGGTCCTCGGCACCGCGGCGGACGGCGGCGAAGACACGGCGGGTGGCGACGACGTCGTGGACGGGGCGTACGGCGACCCCGGACAGGTCCATGTCGCGCAGGGCGCTGCGCGGCACCAGCGCGACGCCCGCGCCCGCAGCGGCGAGTGCCACGACGGCGCGGAAGTCGTCGGAGGAGTGCTCCAGCCGCGGCTGGAAGCCGGCGTACTCGCAGGCGAGCACGACCACGTCGTGGCAGGGGTTGCCGGGGTAGGGCCCGATCCACGTCTGGTCGGCGAGGTCTGCGACGCGGACGGCCGGGGTGGCAGCTTCCGCGAGGGGGTGGCCCGCGGGCAGGACGGCGTCGAAGGGCTCGGCGTACAGCGGGACGCGGGCGAGCCGCTCGTCGGCGCTCGGGGCGCCGCGGTACTCGACCGCGACGGCTATCCCGGCGCGGCCGTCGAGCACCATCGGCAGCGACTCGTCGCCCTCGGCGTCGCGGACCCGGACGCGGATGCCGGGCGCGGAGCGGCCGAGCGCCGTGATGGCGGGTGCGAGCACGAGCGCGATGCCGGTGGCGAAGGAGGCGACGGTGACCTCTCCGGCCGCGCCGGAGGTGTACGCGGCGAGCTCGGCCTCGGCCCGTTCCAGCTGCGCGAGGACGGCGTTGGCGTGCGTGAGCAGGATCTCACCGACGGGGGTCAGCTGGACGCCCCGCCCGCCGCGTTCCAGCAGCCGGTGACCGGTCTCGTTCTCCAGGGCGGCGAGCTGCTGGGAGACCGCCGACGGCGTCAGGTACAGGGCGGCGGCCGCGGCGGTCACCGTCCGGTGGTCCGCCACGGCCCGCAGGGTCCGCAGCCGTCGTGCGTCAATCACCCATTCATCCTGCCAGGGCCTCGCGCGAAGCGATGAACGCGGCCACCGCCTTCTCGACGTCCTCGGTGGAGTGGGCGGCCGACAGCTGCACGCGGATGCGGGCCTTGCCGTGCGGCACGACGGGGTACGAGAAGCCGATCACGTAGACACCGCGCTCCAGCAGCAGGTCGGCCATCCGGCCCGCCTCCGCGGCGTCGCCGATCATGACGGGCGCGATGGGGTGGTCGCCGGGCAGGATCTCGAAGCCTGCCTCGGTCATGCGGGAGCGGAAGAGCGCGGTGTTCTCCGCGAGGCGGACGCGCAGGTCCTCGGAGTCCTCGATCAGGTCCAGGACCTTCAGCGAGGCGGCCGCGATCACCGGGGCGAGGGAGTTGGAGAACAGGTACGGGCGCGAGCGCTGGCGCAGCAGCGCGACGATCTCCGCGCGGGCGGCGACGTAGCCGCCGGAGGCGCCGCCGAGGGCCTTGCCGAGGGTGCCGGTGATGATGTCGACCCGGTCGACCACGTCGTGCAGCGCGTGGGTGCCGCGGCCGCCGGGGCCGGTGAAGCCGACGGCGTGCGAGTCGTCGACCATGACCATGGCGTCGTAGCGGTCGGCGAGGTCGCAGATCTCGCTCAGCGGCGCCACGTAGCCGTCCATCGAGAAGACGCCGTCGGTGACGATGAGGCGCCGGCGGGCGTCGCCGGCCTCCTTCAGGCGGGCCTCCAGCTCGGCCATGTCGCGGTTGGCGTAGCGCAGGCGGCGGGCCTTGGACAGCCGGATGCCGTCGATGATGCTGGCGTGGTTCAGGGCGTCGGAGATGACCGCGTCGCGCTCGTCGAGCAGGGTCTCGAAGACACCGCCGTTGGCGTCGAAGCAGGAGCTGTAGAGGATCGTGTCCTCGGTGCCGAGGAACGCCGACAGCCGCGCCTCCAGCTCCTTGTGGACCTCCTGCGTGCCGCAGATGAAGCGCACGGACGCCATGCCGTAGCCCCAGCGGTCCAGCGCCTCCTTGGCGGCCGCGGTGACCTCGGGGTGGTCGGCGAGGCCGAGGTAGTTGTTGGCGCAGAAGTTGAGGACGTCGCCGGGGCGGCCGCCGGAGGTGACGCCGACGGACGCGTTCTGCGGCGTGCCGATCACGCGCTCGGGCTTGAACAGGCCCGCCTCACGGATCTCGTCGAGGGTGCCGCGCAGGTCGTCGCGGACGGATTCGAACATGGGGGTCTCCCGAGTGTGTGGGGCGCGGACGGCAGCAGGCGCCCCGAGGTCGGACGAACCGGGCCGCAGAGAAATCAGGCGGTCCAGTCGAGGACGATCTTGCCGCAGCGGCCGCCGGCGGCCTCGTCGAAGGCGGCGTCGAAGTCGCGGTGGGAGTAGCGGCCGGTGACCACGGGGGCGAGGTCGAGACCGCCCTCCAGGAGCACCGACATGGCGTACCAGGTCTCGAACATCTCGCGGCCGTAGATGCCCTTGATGGTGATCATCGAGGTCACGATCTTGGCGAAGTCGACCGCGAACTCCTGGGACGGAAGGCCGAGCATCGCGATCCGCCCGCCGTGCGTCATGTTGTCGATCATGTCGCGCATGGCCTCGGGGCGGCCGGACATCTCCAGGCCGATGTCGAAGCCCTCGCGCAGGCCGAGCTCGCGCTGGCCCTCGGCGATGGTGGACTCCGAGACGTTCAGGGCAAGGCTGACCCCGATCTTGCGGGCGAGGTCGAGGCGGTAGTCGCTGACGTCGGTGATGACGACATTGCGCGCGCCGGCGTGCTTGGCGACGGCGGCGGCCATGATGCCGATCGGTCCCGCGCCGGTGATCAGCACGTCCTCGCCGACCAGCGGGAAGGACAGCGCGGTGTGGACGGCGTTGCCGAAGGGGTCGAAGATCGCGGCGATGTCGAGGTCGACGGGGACGCGATGCACCCACACGTTGGACGCGGGCAGTGCCACGTACTCGGCGAAGGCGCCGTTGCGGCCGACACCGAGGCCGACGGTGTTGCGGCACAGGTGGCGGCGGCCGGCGAGGCAGTTGCGGCACTTGCCGCACACGAGGTGGCCCTCGCCGCTGACGAGGTCGCCGGTCTTGATGTCGGCGACGTCGGAGCCGATGGCCGCGACCTCGCCGACGAACTCGTGCCCGAGGACCAGCGGGGTGCTCACGGCCTGCTGGGCCCAGCCGTCCCAGGAACGGATGTGCAGGTCGGTGCCGCAGATGCCGGTCCGCAGCACCTTGATGAGGACGTCACCGGGGCCGATCTCCGGCTCGGGGACGTCCCGCAGCCACAGGCCGGGCTCGGCCTTCTCCTTCACCAGTGCCTTCACTCTTGCGACTCCTGCCGGCAGACGATGTGGCCCGGTCCGCGCGGGGGGACGCGGACCGGGCACGGAAGAACCCGGGGCGGAGCGGCGGCGCCCGTCGGCGCCTGCTCGCGCGGTGCGCCGGGCAGACAGCAATCTGCCCGGCTCCGGGCGTTCAGTCCATCGATCTTTTCTTAAGCTCGGCAACAGCGCAGCTTCACGCTCGCCCGTAAGGGGGGCGCGGGGCGGCTCAGCGGGGGGCGAGGGCCGCCAGCTGAGCGACGATGGCGTCGGTGTCCTGGTAGGTGAGCCCGATGCGGGCCACGTGCTTCCAGCGCACGATGCCCTCGGCGTCGACGATGAACACCGAGCGCTTCAGGCCGAGTCCGGGCAGCGAGATGCCGTAGGCCTTGACCACCGAGCGGTCGGTGTCGGCGAGCAGCGGGAAGCGCAGGTCGCGCTTGCGGGCGAAGTGCTCGTGGCTGTCGAGGTCGCTGAGGTTGATCCCCCACACCGTGGCGCCGAGGTCGCGGAAGCGGTCCAGGTCGGAGGTGTACGAGCACAGCTGCTTGGTGCAGACCGCCGAGTCGTCGCCCGGGTAGAAGGCGAGCACGACCGGGGCACCGCGCTGCGCGGACAGCGAGTACTCGGCGCGCTCGGCGCCGGCGTCGGTGAGCAGCACCCCGGAGAGGGTGAAGTCGGGGGCGGGGGCGCCGATCTCGGGCACGGCCATGGGGGTGGGGTCCTCTCGTACGGCGGGCACGGGCGCGGTGCGGGCCGGGGTGGCGGCCCACGGACGGCTCCGGGCGGCACAGAAAGACGAAGGGTGAGACAGAACGTTCGTTCTTGCCGGGACACTACGCGTGGCCGTCGGCTAACGTCAAGGACATGAACGCCCCGCCCGCCGCCCCGCTCGCCCCCTCCGAGGCCACCGTGCCCGCGGACGCCCCGCCGCGCGAGCGCATCCTCGCGACCGCGTCCCGGCTGTTCTACGCCGAGGGGATCCACGCGGTGGGCATGGACCGGATCGTCACCGAGGCGGCGACCACCCGGGCCACGCTCTACCGGCACTTCGCGGGCAAGGAGCAGCTGGTCCTCAGCTACATCCAGGAAACGGACCGGCAGATCCGCTCGTACACCGAGGGCGCCCTCGGCGGACTCGGCGCGCAGGAGGCGCTGCTCGCGGTGGCCGGGGCGCTGGGCGACCAGTTGTGCGCGCCCGGTTTCCGCGGCTGCCCCTTCCTCAACGCCGCCGCCGAGTACCCGGACCCGGACGACCCCGTGACGCACGCCATCGTCGCCCACCGCACCTGGCTGCGCGGAGTGGCGGAGCGGCTGCTGGCCGAGGCGGGCGCCCCGCACCCGGCGGAGGACGCGGTGACGCTGATGATGCTGCGTGACGGCGCGGCGATGACGGCCGCGCTCAGCGACCCGGCGGAAGTGCGGGCCGCCCTGGACCGGGCGCTGCGCAACGTCCTGGAGTCCGCCGGGGTGGTGTGAGCCGGAGGCGCCTGCCGGAGGGCGGGAGGGCCGGTGTCAGCCCGCGTGGGTGGAGAACAGTCCGCCGGTCGGGCCCTGCTTGTCGCCGCCCTGGGCCTTCTTCAGCGCGTTGGCCAGCCCCTCGATGGTCAGGGACTGCAGGATGACGCGGCCGTTGCCCTCCAGGGTGGCCAGGGACAGGCCCTCGCCGCCGAAGACGGCGTTCATGATCCCCTGGCGGTTGAGCCCGCCGATGCGCTGCACGCCGTACTGGATGCCCTCCTCGAAGGCGACGATGCAGCCGGTGTCGACCTCGATGCGGCCGCCGAAGTCGGCGGGGTTGAGGTCGATGAAGTTGCCCGCGCCCGCGATGATCACCGTGCCGCGGCCGGTGAACTTCTCCAGGATGAAGCCCTCACCGCCGCTCATGCCGGTGCGGCCGCCCTGGAAGGCGATACCGAACTCGACGGTGGACTCGGCCGCCACGAAGGCGTCCTTCTCGGCGAACCAGGCGCGCGAGCCGTCCAGCTCCAGGGCCCGCATCTCGCCGGGCAGCACCCCGGCGAAGCCGACCGTTCCCTCGCCGCCGCTCGCGCTGAAGTACTGGAAGGCGATGCTCTCGCCGGCGAGCATGCGCTGGCCGACCTGCATCGCGGTGCCCATGGCCTGGCGGAGCATGCCGCCCATGCCGCCCCCGCCGCCCTGCTGCTGCGCGTTGCCGCCCGGCCCGGCGAGCCGTGTGTCCATGCTCACATTCGCGGTCTTGAAGAGGAACTTGCCGGCCTCGCAGTAGACGGTCTGGCCGGGTTCGAGGGTGCACACGGCCATCTGCATGGCGTTGCCGACGATCTGCTGCTTGAGGGTCACCGCGGTCTCCGGGTCGTTCTGGGGGTGGGCTGCTTCAGGCGGACGTCCCTGACAACGACCGGCCCGGACGATTCGGTTCCGCCTGCTCGTCGGACCGCGGGGCGGGGGCGGGCACCCGGCCGCCGGCGTCGAGGAAGCGGGCGAGCGGCAGGGTGGCCGCGCCGACCGTGACCGCGTCGGGGCCGAGCAGCCCGAGCTCGATCGAGGTCTGGGCGCAGGGGTGGCGCAGCGCGTACGCGGCCGTGGCCTCGCGGACGGCGGGCAGCAGCCGGGGCCCGATCATCAGACCGGTCCAGCCGGCGAGCACGATCCGCTCGGGGTTGAAGAGGTTGACGAGGTCGGCGATGCCCGCGCCGAGGTACTCCGCGGTCTCGTCGAGCAGCTCCACCGCCGTGCGGTCGCCGGCCTCGGCCGCGGTGACCAGGGCGGCGATCGCCGTCTCCTCGCCGACCCCGGCCGGGGCGTCCGCGCCCCAGCGGTCGATGAGGGCCTCGGCGCCGACGTACGCCTCCAGGCAGCCGCGGGATCCGCAGCGGCAGAGGCGGCCGCCGACCTGGAGGGTCGTGTGCCCCCATTCGCCGGCGCTGCTGCTGGCGCCGCGGTAGGGCTTGCCCTCGGCGACGACGCAGGCGCCGACTCCGGAACCGAGCAGGGCGATCACGGCGCTGCGGGCGCCGCGTCCGGCGCCGAACCACAGCTCGGCCTGCCCGAGCGTCTTGGCGCCGTTGTCGATGTGGAGGGGGAGGCCGGTGCCCTCGGCGAGCAGCGCGCCGAGCGGGACGGCGTCCCAGTCGATGGTCTGGCCGTGCACGATCGCGCCGGCGCCGCCGGTGCCCTGCTCGACGATGCCGGGCACGCCGATGCCGACGCCGAGCACGTGGGCGGGGTCGGCCTGGCTGTCCTCCAGGACCGCCGCGAGCCCTTCGAGGATCAACCGCACGACCAGGGCGACGTCGTGGCCGCTGTCGGCCAGCGGCCGCTCGGTGGAGGAGAGTTCGGTCAGGGCGAGGTCGAAGAGGGTGACCCGGACGCCGGTCTCGCCGACGTCGACACCGATGACGAAGCCGTGCCGGGGAGCCACCTTGAGCATCACACGCGGGCGGCCGCCGTCGGACTCCACCGAGCCGGCCTCCTCCACCACGCCGTCCCCGATGAGCTCGGCGACCACGTTGCTGATCGATCCCGTGCTGAGGCCGGTGTCCCTGGCCAACTCTTGACGGCTGAGCGGGCCTTCGAAGTAGAGGTGGCGCAGGATCGACGAACGGTTGCCCCGCCGCAGGTCACGGACGGTGCGCTTGCTTCGGTCTGCCATGGTGTTCCCTCCCCGGCTGAATCTATCGCTGCGCCAAGTCTTGACGCCAGGTTTTCTCAGACGTTAAATCACGCCTTGAATTAAGGCGTGACGCTCTTCATCTCCCGAAGCCATCACCCCCTGAGAGGGTCCCCGGTCATGCACATCATCCGTACGACAGCCGCCGCCGCGGTCGCGGCCGCGCTCATCGCATCCGCCACCGCCTGCGGCGGCGGCTCCTCGACCGACGGCAGCGGCGGCGGCGGCTCCAAGACGCTCACCTACTGGGCCAGCAACCAGGGCAGCAGCCTGGAGAACGACAAGGAAGTCCTGGAGCCCGAGCTCGCGAAGTTCGAGAAGCAGACCGGCATCAAGGTCAAGCTGGAGGTGGTCCCCTGGTCCGACCTCCTCAACCGGATCCTCGCCGCCGCCACCTCCGGTCAGGGCCCGGACGTGCTCAACATAGGCAACACCTGGTCGGCCTCGCTCCAGGCCACCAACGCGCTGATGCCGTTCGACGCCAAGGCGTTCGACGCCATCGGCGGCAAGGACCGCTTCGTCGACGCCGCGCTCGGCGCGACCGGCGCCGAGGGCAAGGACCCGGCCGCGGTCCCGCTGTACTCGCTGGCGTACGGGCTCTACTACAACAAGAAGATGTTCGCCGACGCGGGCATCGCCGCGCCGCCGGCCACCTGGGACGAGCTCGTCGCGGACGGCAAGAAGCTGACCAAGGGCGGCAAGTACGGCCTCGCGGTCGAGGGCGGCAACCTCTCGGAGAACGTCCACCACGCCTTCGTCTTCGGCAAGCAGCACGGCGCCGACTTCTTCGACGCCTCCGGCAAGCCGACCTTCACCACCCCCGAGGCGGTCGCGGCGGTCAAGCAGTACATCGACTTCATCGCCGCGGACAAGATCGCCGCCCCCGGCAACGCCGAGTACGCGGCCAACCAGTCGGTGGCCGACTTCGCCACCGGCAAGGCCGGCATGCTGCTGTGGCAGGCCGCCGGCTCCTCGCTGAAGTCCCACGGCATGAAGCCCGAGGACTACGGCGTCGCCCAGGTGCCGTTCCAGACCAAGGGCGCCACCGGTGACACCGCCGTCAACTCGATGGTCGCCGGCATCAACCTCGCCGTGTTCAAGAAGTCCAAGAACGTCGACGGCGCGCTGAAGTTCGTGAAGTTCATGACCAGCGACGACGAGCAGAAGATCCTCAACGGGACCTACGGCTCGCTCCCGCCGGTCAAGGCGGCCCAGTCCGACCCGGCCTTCTCCTCCCCGGACCTGAAGGTGCTCGCCGACGCGCTCGCCAACAGCGCCGCGCCGCTCCCGCAGGTCGCCAACGAGAGCCAGTTCGAGACCACCGTCGGCACCGCGATGAAGGACCTCTTCGCCGAGGCCGCCGCCGGCCACCCGGTCACCACCGACACCGTCAAGGCCGCCCTCGAGAAGGCCCAGCAGCAGATGCCGGCCTCGTGAGCACGGAGCACCCCATGACCACCACCGTGCCGCCCGTACGGCACACCTCGAAGTCTCCTTCCTCCGGCGGCCGGCGGGCCGCCGGGGGAAGGCCCCGCCGTCGCCTGTTCGGGCTCTCCGCGCGGGTGCGTCGCGGCTCCCTGCCGTACGTCCTGCTGCTGCCCGCGCTCGCGCTGGAACTGCTGATCCACCTGATCCCGATGGTGGTCGGCGTGGTGATGAGCTTCAAGGAGCTCACGCAGTTCTTCATCAGCGACTGGTCGGCCGCGCCCTGGAAGGGCCTGGGCAACTACCGCGTGGCGGTGGACTTCAGCGCGCCCGTCGGCAAGGACCTGCTCAACTCGTTCGTCGTGACGTGCGAGTTCACCCTGCTGGCGGTGGCGCTGTCCTGGCTGTTCGGCACCGCCGCCGCGATCCTCATGCAGGACACGTTCCGGGGCCGGGGGCTGCTGCGCGGGGTCTTCCTCGTCCCGTACGCGCTGCCGGTCTACGCGGCGGTGATCACCTGGTCGTTCATGTTCCAGCGCGACACCGGCATGATCAACCACGTCCTGCACGACCAGTTGCACCTGACCTCCGGCAAGCCCTTCTGGCTGATCGGCGACAACAGCTTCTGGGCGCTGGTCACGGTCTCCGTGTGGCGCCAGTGGCCGTTCGCCTTCCTGTGCCTGATGGCCGGGCTGCAGAACATCCCGCGCGAGCTGTACGAGGCGGCGGCGATGGACGGCGCCGGGATCTGGCAGCAGATCCGCCGGATCACGCTGCCCTCGCTGCGGCCGGTGAACCTGGTGCTGGTGCTCGTGCTGTTCCTGTGGACGTTCAACGACTTCAACACGCCCTACGTGCTGTTCGGGCGGGCCGCGCCGGACGCGGCGGACCTGATCTCGATCCACATCTACCAGTCGTCCTTCGTGACCTGGAACTTCGGCTCCGGCTCGGCGATGTCCGTGCTCCTGCTGCTCTTCCTGCTCGTCGTGACGGCGCTCTACCTGCTCGTCACCTCCCTGAGGAGGCAGGATGACTGACGTCCGCAGCCCCATGGCCTCGCCCCGCTCCTTCGTGTGGACGCGGCGGATCGTGCTGACCCTGCTGGCGGCCTTCGCGCTGGCCCCCGTCTTCGTGATGGTGGTCTCGTCGCTGAAGCCCCTCCAGGACGTGCAGGGGCCGTTCCGCTGGTTCCCGAGCGGCTTCACGCTGCGGCCGTACGCGGACATCTGGCACACCGTGCCGCTGGCCCGCTACTTCCTGAACTCGCTGATCGTCTCGGCCGGCGCGACCGTCGCCTCGGTCACGGTGGCGATCTTCGCGGCGTACGCGGTCAGCCGCTACCGCTTCGCGGGCCGGCGCTTCTTCACGGTGACGATCCTGTCCACCCAGATGTTCCCCGGCATCCTCTTCCTGCTGCCGCTGTTCCTGATCTTCGTCAACCTCGGGAACGCCACCGGCATCGCGCTGTACGGCAGCCGCGGCGGCCTGATCCTGACCTACCTCACCTTCTCGCTCCCCTTCTCCATCTGGATGCTGGCGGGCTACTTCGACTCGATCCCCCGGGACCTCGACGAGGCCGCCCTCGTCGACGGCAACGGCCCGCTCGGCGCGCTGTTCCGCGTCGTCGTCCCGGCCGCCGTGCCCGGCATCGTCGCGGTGAGCGTCTACGCCTTCATGACCGCGTGGGGCGAGGTCCTCTTCGCCTCGGTCATGACCAACGACACCACCCGCACCCTCGCCGTCGGTCTCCAGGGCTACGCCACGCAGACCGACGTGTACTGGAACCAGGTCATGGCCGCCTCGCTCGTGGTGAGCGTGCCCGTGGTCGCCGGGTTCCTGCTGCTGCAGCGCTACCTCGTCGCAGGCCTGACGGCCGGCGCCGTCAAGTGAGCGCCCCCGTTCCCCCCTCCGAAAGGCAGTCCGTGACCTCCGACCTCAGTGCGCTCCCCGCCGGCTTCGTGTGGGGCGCCGCGACGGCCTCGTACCAGATCGAAGGCGCCGTGGCCGAGGACGGCCGCGCGCCCTCCATCTGGGACACCTTCTCCCGCACCCCCGGCAAGGTCGCCGGCGGCGACACCGGCGACACCGCCTGCGACCACTACCACCGTTGGCCCGAGGACATCGGCCTGATGCGGCGCCTGGGCCTCGACGCGTACCGCTTCTCCATCGCCTGGCCGCGGGTGATGCCGCAGGGCGGCGGCGAGGTCAACCCGGCGGGCCTGGCCTTCTACGACCGGCTCGTCGACGGACTGCTGGAAGCGGGCATCACGCCCTTCCCGACGCTCTACCACTGGGACCTCCCGCAGGCGCAGCAGGACCGCGGCGGCTGGCCGGAGCGCGAGACCGCGCTGCGCTTCGCCGAGTACGCCTCGGTCGTGGCCGAGCGCCTCGGCGACCGCGTCACCCACTGGGCGACCCTCAACGAGCCGCTGTGCTCGGCGTGGATCGGGCACCTGCAGGGCGTGATGGCCCCCGGCCTCACCGACCTGACCGCCGCCGTGCGTGCCTCGTACCACCTGCACCTGGGCCACGGCCTCGCGGTGCAGGCGCTGCGCGCCGCCGTCCCGCAGGCGCAGATAGGCATCGTCAACAACCTCAGCCCCTCCGAGCCCGCCTCCGACCGGCCCGAGGACATCGCCGCCGCGCTGCGCGCCGACGGCCACACCAACCGCTGGTGGCTCGACCCGATCCACGGCCGCGGCTACCCGGAGGACATGCTGAAGCTCTACGGGGTCGAACTGCCCGTGCACGACGGCGACATGGAGACCATCGCCGCGCCGCTGGACTGGCTGGGCCTCAACTACTACTTCCGCGAGATCGTCGCCGACGACCCCACCGGGCCGGTCCCGCACACCAGCGCCCTGCGCATCCCGGACGTCCGCCGCACCGCGATGGACTGGGAGGTGCACGCCGACGGCCTGGAGAAGCTGCTCATGCGGCTGACCGAGGAGTACGGCGCGCGGAAGATCTACGTCACCGAGAACGGCTCGGCGTACGAGGACCACGTCGGCCCCGACGGCCAGGTCCACGACCCCGAGCGCACCGCCTACCTGGAGGAGCACCTGGCGGCCTGCGGCCGCGCGGTGCGCGCCGGCGCCCCGCTGGCCGGCTACTTCGCCTGGTCGCTGCTGGACAACTTCGAGTGGGCGTACGGCTACGCCAAGCGCTTCGGGCTCGTCCACGTCGACTACGAGACCCAGAAGCGCACCGTCAAGGGCAGCGGCAGCCGCTACGCCGACATCATCGCCGCCCACCGCCGCCGCGCCCGCAGCGCGGCCTGACCCCCGGGCGCGCCCGCGCCCGCCGATCTCCCTCGCACGCACCCCATGTCCTTCCCCACAAGGAGCACGCGATGCGACAACACCCCCACATCAGACGAGTGATCGCCGTCCTGGCGGCGGTCGCCGCGGCCTTCGCCGTGTTAACCGTTGCCGGTCCGAGCGCGGCGGCCGCCACCGCCGTGCAGGTCACCATGACCACGACCTCGGACGGCAGCACGGTCGTCAAGGGCCTCCAGGCCCAGGCCCCGACCGCCTTCGAAGCGGGCAGCGGCAGCGGCGGGACGGTCATCACGGTCGACCCCGCCGCCCGTTACCAGCCCTTCGAGGGCGGCGGGGCCTCCTTCACCGACAGCGCCGCATGGCTGATGAACTCCTCCGGCGCCCTGTCGGCGGCCACCCGTGACGACACCATGCGCAAGCTCTTCTCCCCCACCGACGGCATCGGCCTGGGCTTCCTGCGCAACCCCATGGGCGCCTCCGACATCGCCCGCAGCCACTACACGTACGACGACACCTGCTGCGACCTGGCCGACTTCTCCATAGCCAAGGACCTCGCCGACGTCCTGCCGCTCACCCAGCGGGCGCGCCAACTCAATCCGGACCTGAAGATCATGGCGGTGCCGTGGTCGGCGCCGGCGTGGATGAAGGACAACGGCAAGCTCACCCAGATGGGCAAGCTGAAGCCGGAGTTCTACGACATGTACGCGCAGTACTTCGTGAAGTACCTCCAGGCGTACGAGCAGCGCGGCGTCCACATCGACTACGTGTCCGTGCAGAACGAACCGCAGTGCTGCGGCGCGAACAGCAGCTACCCCACGATGGAGTGGACGGCGGCCACGCTTCTGGACTTCACCAGGAACCACCTCTTCCCCGCCTTCCGCTCCGCCGGGATCACCACCAAGACGCTGATCCACGACTGGAACCACGGCGACTGGAACACCACCGGCGCCGGCCAGCTCGCCGACGCCGCGCTGCGCGGCGACCCGCTGTTCGGAGGCGTGGCCTGGCACGGCTACACGCCGACCCCGCCGAACTACGCGCTGGGCAGCACGATCCAGAGCCAGTACCCGGGCGTCCCGCAGTACGAGACCGAGCACTCCGGCGGCACCTGGGTCGGCGACCAGCAGCTCGAGGACCTGCGCGACATCACCGGCTTCACCCGCAACTACGCGCGCTCGTACGTGAAGTGGTCACTGGCGCTGGACCAGGCCAGGGGCCCGCACGCGGGCGGCTGCGACAGCTGCAGCGGGCTGATCACGGTGCACAACGGGGACGCGCGCAGCGGCCAGGTCGACTACACCGTCGAGTACTACACGATGGGACAGCTGACGAAGTTCGTCCGCGCGGGCGCCGTGCGGATCGGCAGCAACGCCACGGACCCGGTGTGGAACACCGCGTTCGTCAACAGCGACGGGCAGCGGGTACTGGTCACCCACAACTCCTCGTCGTCCACCCAGCAGGTCACCGTCCGCGAGAACGGGCAGCACTTCTCGTACAGCCTGCCGGCCCGCGCCACGACGACCTTCACCTGGACCGGCGCGCCGACCGGCGACGGTGGCGGCGGCGACGGGATCAGCACCTCCGCCTGGTACCAGGTAACCGGCGTCGGCTCGAGCAAGTGCGTGGACGCCAAGGACCGCGGCACCGCCAACGGCACGGTCGTGCAGCAGTGGAGCTGCGTCGCCGGGCAGACCAACCAGCAGTGGCAGTTCCGCGCGACCGACAGCGGCTACTACCGGGTGGCGAACCGCAACGCGACCGCCACGGAGCAGGTCTGGGACGTCACGGGAGGCGCGTCGGCGACGGGCGACTCCGTGCCGGTGCAGACCTGGCAGTGGTCCTCGGGCACGAACCAGCAGTGGAAGCCGGTGCTCCAGCCCGACGGCTCCTACGTGTTCACCGCCCGGCACAGCGCCAAGTGCCTGGACGTCGCCGCCGCCTCCGTCACCGACGGGGCCCGGATCCAGCAGTACACCTGCAACGGCACCGCCGCCCAGTCCTTCCGGCTCACCCCGGTGGGCTGACCAGACCCGCGCGGCGCCGACGTTCGAGGGAGACGCCGGCGCCGCGCGGCACCACGCCCTGAGCGGGCGGCCGAGCGGTACGCCACCCCGGGGCCAGGACCGGCCGCTCCGTGTGCGGCGGGCACGTCGCCCGGGCTCACAGCGGCGCTGTCAGTGGCGGGCGGCACACTTGCGCCATGAACGTGTTCCCGCCCGACGCCGCCGGGACCCGCCGCCGGCCCGAGTGGGTCGAGTCGACGGGCGGTCCGCTGATCGTCGTGCCCGTCTCCGCGCTGCCCGCCTGGGGCGGCTGCACGAAAGCGGGGACGGTCGTGGGCGACGGAGACGTCCCTGACGACTACGACCGGGCCTGCGCCGTGGACGACCTGGCGGGGGTGATACCCGTCGGCCGGGACGGCGCCGTGGCGTTGGTCCTGGGGGAACAGCCCGCCACCACGCGTTACCTCCCGGCACACCGGACCTTCCTGCGTTGGCTCGGTGCCGGCTCCGAGGCCGAATTGTCCGAGGCGGCCGAGGCCTTACTCGCGGATCCGGGCATCACGTGGGAGCAGTGCGGGACATGGGACACCGACGGGCCCGCGGTACTCATGGACTCGGCCGAGGCGGGCAGTCCGCAGGGCGTCGAACACCCCGGCGGCGGCCTGCCCCAACATGCCTGCGTCCCGCTGCCTCCCGGACGTTGGGCAGTCCGCACCGTCGAGGTGGAGGCCGGCGACCGCACCTCGCTGGGCCTGGTGCGGCTGGTGCCCGCCAACCCCTGACGTGGCACGCCGACACGACCGACCGTCAGGTCGGGGCGGCCTCGGCGTATCTGCGGTGGGTCCCGGGATGGGCCGCCTCACGCCGACCCCGACGCCGCGTCAGGCCAGTGCCTCCCAGCGCCGGGCGAGCCGCGCCGCGCCGGCGTCCGTCAGGGAGCCCCACAGCCGCAGCCGCGCGACGCCGCCGTCGGGGTAGGTCTCGATCCGCACATGGGTCGCGGCGGGCGCGACGACCAGGAACCGGTGGACGGTGTCGGGCTGCAGGGCGGTGCGGGGCAGGATCGTGAACCACTCGCCGCTGCCGCCGTCGCGGCCCAGCAGTGCGGCCCAGCCGGCGGCGTTGCCCTTGTAGTAGCCGGTGTCGATCTCGACGGCGCGGACGACGCCCCGTTCCGCGAGCCGGTAGCGGACCCAGTCGTGGCCCTGGTCGCGGCGGCGCCGGGTCTCCCAGCCGTCGCCCATGCGGCGGGACTTCCCCGGAAGGATCGGGTTGACCGGCGAGGAGTAGAAGCGGTCGGAGACGTCCTCGGGGGCGCCGCCGTTCTCCAGGGCGACCAGGTCGAAGGTACCGAGCGCCGCGAGCCACGCGGGGTCGGGGACGATCTCGCCGTGGACGCGCAGCCGCGCGATGCCCCCGTCGGGGAACTGCCGGAGCCGCAGGTGGGTGAAGCGGCGCTCCACGGCCACCTCGAACCCGTTGGCGGCGTGGCCGCCGACATCCGTGCGCGGCACCAGTCCGGTCCACTCCACGCCGCCCGCGAGCAGGTCGTCCGGCGCGGCGGACAGCGGAGCCGAGGTGGCCTCGACGGAGACCTGCCGGGGGTGGTTGCCCCGGAAGTGGGCCGTGTCCACGACCAGGCCGCGGACGACGCCGGGCGCGGCGAGGCGGATCAGCGCCCAGTCGTGGTCGGTGTCGCCGGGGTGCGGGCTGTCGGCGCCGGTGCCGCGCCGGCGGCGGGTCTCCCAGCCGTCCATGACCTGCCCCTTGTGGCCGAAGTGCTCGGGCCGGAACTCGGGGCGCCCGGGGACGAGCAGGTTCTCGCGCTCGGCGAAGAACTCGTCGTTGGCGGCGATGACGGCGGCTCCCAGGCGCCGGTCGGCGAGGTCGGGCAGCCCCGTGAACGGCAGGTCGGCGCCGCGGTAGTCCGCCCAGGGGTCCCCTCCGGGGTAGGGCTGGGCGGCGCCGGTGTACCGGGGCACGGCGCTCACGCGTCCTCCCGCGCGATGAGGCGGCCGGAGGGCCCGGCCGGGGCGCCGTCGCCCGCGACGGGTTCGCCGCGCAGCCAGGTGCCGCGGACGACCCCCTGGAGGGTGCGGCCCGCGTAGGCGGTGACCGGGTTGCGGTGGTGGAGTGCGGCGGGGTCCACGGTGAAGCTCTCGTCGGGCGCCAGGACGGCGAAGTCGGCGTCGTAGCCGGGCGCGATCGCGCCCTTCGTGCTCAGGCCCGCGAGGCGTGCGGGGCCCTGTGCCATCCAGCGCACCACGTCGCCGAGCGAGGCGCCACGCCTGCGGGCCTCGGTCCACATCGCGGGCAGGCCGATCTGGAGGGAGGAGATGCCGCCCCAGGCCGCGCCGAAGTCGCCGGTGCCGAGGTGCTTGAGGTCGGCCGTGGACGGCGAGTGGTCGGAGACGACGCAGTCGACGACACCGTCGAGCAGGCCCTGCCAGAGGGCGTCGCGGTTGGCGGCCTCGCGGATGGGCGGGCAGCACTTGAACTGGGTGGCGCCGTCGGGCACCTCCTCGGCGGTGAGCGTCAGGTAGTGCGGGCAGCTCTCGGCCGTCAGGCGTACGCCCTCGTCGCGGGCGGCGGCGATCATGGGCAGTGCCTCCGCCGAGGACAGGTGGAGCACGTGCACCCGGCAGTCGTGGCGGCGGGCGAGCGCGATCAGGCCCTCGATCGCGGTGTTCTCGGCGGCGCGCGGACGGGAGGCGAGGAAGCCGGCGTACGCGCGGCCCGTGGGCCGCGGGGCGCCGTCGATGAGCGCGGGGTCCTCGGCGTGCACGATCAGCAGCCCGTCGAAGCGGGCGATCTCGGCCATCGCCTCCGCCAGTTCCGCGGGCGCCAGGTGCGGGAACTCCTCGACTCCGGAGGGCAGCAGGAAGCACTTGAACCCGAAGACGCCGGCCTCGTGGAGCGGGCGCAGGTCCTTGGCGTTGCCGGGGACGGCGCCGCCCCAGAAGCCGACGTCGGTGTGCACCCTGCCGCGCGCGGTGTCGCGCTTGAGGTCCAGGTGCGCGGTGGTGGTGGTCGGCGGCACGCTGTTGAGCGGCATGTCGATCAGCGTGGTGACGCCGCCCGCGGCGGCCGCGCGGGTGGCGGTCGCGAAGCCCTCCCACTCGCTGCGGCCGGGGTCGTTGATGTGCACGTGGGTGTCGACCAGGCCGGGGAGCAGCGCGTCGTGCCCCAGGTCGACCAGGCGGGCGCCCGGTGGTGGCGCGCTCCCGTACGGCAGGACGGCGGCGATCCTGCCGCCGGCCACGGCCACGTCGGCGGGGCGTTCGGCCTCGGGGGTGACTACCCGCGTCGAGCGCAGCACCAGGGAGGTCGCGGCAATGGCCTCGGACACCCGTTCCCCTTCCCCTGGTTCCACCGGCGTCGCACGGAAATTCAACGTTCTGTTGAATCAGATCCTCCGCCCAGCCGTACGACCCGTCAAGACCCGGCCGGCCGCCCGGGACGGGAGGACGGCGCGCGGGCCGGGGGCTTCCGGAGTAGGGTTGACGGATTCCGCACAACGGAATCCGGCTTCCGCAGCGGCCGTTGCGTCGCTCCGCACAAGGACGCGGCCGACGACGATCGCCGCCTCGCGACCGCCGGTAGGCTGCACCACCACATCGTCCGCCTGGGGAGGAACCGTGGCGTCAGACCGCGCCGGGGGCGTCCAGTCACTTGAACGCGCCTTCGACCTGCTCGAGCGGATGGCCGACGCGGGGGGCGAGGTCGGCCTCAGCGAACTGGCCACCGGCAGCGGGCTGCCGCTGCCCACGATCCACCGCCTCATGCGGACCCTCGTCGACTGCGGCTACGTCCGCCAGCAGCCCAACCGGCGCTACGCGCTGGGCCCCCGGCTGATCCGCCTCGGCGAGACCGCCTCCCGCCTGCTGGGCACCTGGGCCCGCCCCTGTCTCGCCGAACTGGTGGACGCGACCGGCGAGACCGCCAACATGGCCCTGCTCGACGGCGACGAGGTCGTCTACGTCGCCCAGGTCCCCTCGCGCCACTCCATGCGGATGTTCACCGAGGTCGGACGCCGGGTCCTGCCCCACTCCACGGGCGTCGGCAAGGCGCTGCTGGCCCAGGTCCCGCCCGAGGAGGTGCGCGCGCTGCTGGCCCGCACCGGCATGCCGGCCGCCACGGAGCGGACCATCACCGACCCGGACGCCTTCCTCGCCGAACTCGCGCACATCCGCGCGCAGGGCTACGCCGTGGACGACAACGAGCAGGAGATGGGCGTCCGCTGCCTCGCCGTCACCGTCCCCGGCTCCCCCACCGCCGCCGCCATCTCGGTCTCCGGACCGGCGGGCCGCGTCACCGACGCCGCCACCGAGAAGATCGTCCCCGTCCTCCAGGCCGCGGCCCGCTCCCTGTCCGCGGCCCTCGCCGGTGCCGCGGACCCCACGTGAGGGCTTGACCTGGAGTGCGCTCCAACAACTAGCGTCGTCCGGGTCCGCGACAACGACCCGAGGCGGGAGTGACCGTGCAACTGGGCGTGCATCTCACGAAGTTCGACCATCCGGAAGGACCTGCCGCGCTGGGCCCGGCGCTGGCGGAGGCCGGGGCCGCCGCGGAGGCGGCCGGGGTGGGCTGGCTGTCGGTGATGGACCACTACTTCCAGATGGAGCACAACGGCGGCGCCGAGGCGGCCATGCTGGAGTGCTACACGACCCTGGGCTATCTCGCCGCCCGCACCTCCTCCGTGCGGCTCGGGGTACTGGTCACGGGGACGACGTACCGGCACCCGGGGCTGCTGGCCAAGATCGCCACGACGCTCGACGTGCTGTCCGGCGGCCGGGCCACCCTGGGGCTGGGCGCCGCGTGGTACGAGCGCGAGCACCTGGGGCTGGGCGTGCCCTTCCCGCCCCTCGCGGAGCGCTTCGAGCGCCTGGAGGAGACGCTGCGCGTGTGCCTCCAGATGTGGGACCAGGAGGACGACGGCCCGTTCGAGGGCAAGCACTACCGGCTCGCGGAGACCCGCTGCACCCCGGCGCCCGTCAGCGCCCCGCACCCCGAGGTCATGGTCGGCGGTGGCGGGGAGCGCAAGACGCTGCGGCTGGTGGCCCGTTACGCGGACGCGTGCAATCTGTTCAGCTCCTCGCACGCCGATGTCGCGCACAAGCTGGACGTGCTGCGCCGGCACTGCGACGAGGCGGACCGGGACTACGACTCCGTCCGCAAGACGATGCTGTACGCGGGAAGCGCGTTGCGCGACGGGGACCTGGACACCTTCACCAAGGAGATGACCGGCTACGCCGCCCTCGGCGTCGAGAGCGTGATCGTGATGCCGCCGGAGGCCGCGTCCGCCGGGTGGATCGAGAGCCGGTGCGGCGCCGCCGCGCGGCGGCTGGCCGAACTCGGCTGAGCCGGGCTCAGTCGGCGGAAGGCGGGGCGCCGAAGAGTTCGATCGCGCGCCGCACCTCGGTCAGGGCGGCGGACAGGGCGCTGACGGAGCCGAGGGCGCTGGTGACGACCAGGAGCCCGCGGCGCAGCCGCGGGACGTCGGGAACACCGGCGGCGGCCGCGGACGCCAGCGCGGCGAGCTCGTCCTCCGCGATGTGGCGGTCCGGTAAGTTCGAGCGGTACGCGGCGAGCGCGCGACGGCAGTGGGAGACCGCCGCACGCAGCGCGGCCGCCCTCGGGTCCTCGGCGCCGTCCCCGTCCAGGGCCGCACGGGCCGCCATGTCCTTGACCACTGCTGTGTCCCCCATTGTTCGACCCCCGTTGTACGCACCCGTGCGGGTCCGGCCCCACCCGGGCCGCATCGGGGAGGACAGTAAACGCGACGGAGCGCTCCCCTCGCTATACGGACAGCGAAATCAGCCCCAAGTTCTCCTCGCGCGAGACGACTTGCCGACATTCAACGAACAGCGGGCGGCGTTCGGTTCCAGTCGGCGAGCCGCCACCCGCCGGCGCCGTGCCCCCAGCGCGCGAACGAGCCGTTGGCGACGTACGCTCCCTCCTCCGGCAGGGGCGGCCCCAGCAGATGACGGATCATCAGCACGACGGCGTCGTGGGCGACCAGCAGCACCGGCGCGCCGTCCCCGCCCGCGGGGAGCCCGTCCAGCACGGACCGCACGCGCAGGGCGACGTCGTCCATCGACTCGCCCCCGCCCGGCGGCCGGTAGGCCTGCTCGCCCTCCCGCGCACGCCGGGCGGCCTCCTGCGGGAAGCGCTCCCGGACCGCCTGCGGCGTGAGCAGTTCCAGCGCGCCCGTACCGCGGTCGCGCAGCCGGGGCTCGTAGGACGCCGGGGGCAGCGGGTGACCGGCGGCCCTGTGGACGGCGTCGAGGACGTCGAGGGTCTGCCGGGCGCGCCGGTACGGGGAGCAGAGCACCGTGCCGGGAGTGCCGTCGCCGAGCGCCAGCAGCTCCCCGGCGAGGCGCGCCGCCTGGTCGCGGCCGCGATCGGTGAGGCCGACATCGGCGTCCCGGACGCCCTCCGGGGAGACGCCGCGCGCGAACGCCGCGTTCGCGGTGCTCTCGCCGTGCCGCACAGCAATGAGCCAGTTCGTCATGGGAGGTCCTTTTCCTCGCCCGCCATCCACGGTATCCAGGGAGTGTGGAACGGGACGGTTCGAGCGGAACGGGCACCGCCGTCGCCGGGCTGCTGCTGGCCGCCGGGGGCGGCCGCCGGCTCGGCGGGCGGCCGAAGGCGCTGCTGGAGTACGGCGGCCGCCCGCTCGTGGAGCACGCCGCGAGGGCGCTGCGCGAGGGCGGCTGCGCCCCGGTGCACATCGTGCTGGGCGCGGCGGCCGCCGAGGTGCGGGCGCGGGCGGTGCTCGACGGCTGCACGGTGGTCGGGAACCCGGACTGGGAGCAGGGCATGGGCTCCTCGCTGCGGGCCGGTCTGACGTCGCTGGCGGGCACGGGGGCGCGGGCCGCGGTGGTCACGCTCGTGGACCAGCCAGGCGTGGGCGCGCGGGCCGTGGCGCGGGTGGCGGCGGCGTACGCCTCGCCGGCGACGCTGGCCGCGGCCGCGTACGGCGGCAGGCGTGGGCATCCGATCCTGCTGGGCGCCGGCCACTGGCCCGCGATCGCGGCGAGTGCGGCGGGCGACCAGGGGGCACGCTCGTACCTGGGGCGGCACGAGGCGGAGATCGTCCTCGTGGAGTGCGCGGACGTCGCGCTCCCCGGCGACATCGACACCCCGGACGACCTGTGGCGCCTCGGCGGGGGGCCGCGGCCCCCCGCGCCCGGTGCCACAAAACGTTGAAGTTCCGCAATGCAAAAACTATGCTCCACGCAGCAGAAGCGCCCGTCGGCCAGGGCGCCCCGCGGCCACTCCCGGCGGGCCCGGCACCGCGTGCCACGCCGCGCCCCGGCAGCCGCCCGGTATCCGGGCCGCCCGCACCTCCGCCGTGCCGCGTCCCCGCGCGGCGGGAGCAGCCGCAGCCAGAGGAGATCAGCTTCATGTCCGCAGCAGGAGCAGGGCCTTCCCCGCATGCCGTCGTCGCCGGCACCGCGCCTCCCGTCGAGCGCGCGGAGGAGGTGCTGACCGACGCGGCGCTCGCCTTCCTCGGCGAACTCCACCGCCGCTTCGCGCCGCGCCGCGCCGAACTCCTCGCCCGCCGGGGGGAGCGCCGGGCGGAGATCGCCCGGACCGGCACCCTGGACTTCCTCCCGGACACCGCGCACATCCGCGAGGGCGACTGGCGGGTCGCGGACGCCCCGGTCGCGCTCACCGACCGCCGGGTGGAGATCACCGGCCCCACCGACCGCAAGATGACCGTCAACGCCCTCAACTCCGGCGCCAGGATCTGGCTCGCGGACTTCGAGGACGCCTCCGCCCCCACCTGGGAGAACGTCGTCGGCGGGCAGATCAGCCTGATCGACGCCTACGAGCGGCGCATCGACTTCACCTCCCCCGAGGGCAAGGCGTACGCGCTGAAGGACGAGGCCGAACTCGCCACCGTCGTCACCCGCCCCCGCGGCTGGCACCTCGACGAGCGCCACCTCACCGTCGACGGCGAGCCCGTCCCCGGCGCCCTGGTCGACTTCGGGCTGTACTTCTTCCACAACGCGCACCGGCTGCTCGCCAAGGGCAAGGGCCCGTACTTCTACCTCCCCAAGACCGAGTCGCACCTCGAAGCCCGGCTGTGGAACGACGTGTTCGTCTTCGCGCAGGACCACCTGGGCATCGCGCAGGGCACGATCCGCGCCACCGTCCTCATCGAGACGATCACCGCGGCCTTCGAGATGGAGGAGATCCTCTACGAACTGCGCGACCACGCCTCCGGCCTCAACGCGGGCCGCTGGGACTACCTGTTCTCCATCGTCAAGAACTTCCGCGACGCGGGCGAGCGCTTCGTGCTGCCCGACCGCAACGCCGTGACGATGACCGCCCCCTTCATGCGCGCCTACACCGAACTGCTGGTCCGCACCTGCCACAAGCGCGGCGCCCACGCCATCGGCGGCATGGCCGCCTTCATCCCCTCCCGGCGCGACGCCGAGGTCAACGCGGTCGCCTTCGAGAAGGTCAAGGCCGACAAGGACCGCGAGGCCGGCGACGGCTTCGACGGCTCCTGGGTCGCCCACCCCGACCTGGTGCCGATCGCCCGCGCCTGTTTCGACGCGGTCCTCGGCGACCGGCCGCACCAGAAGGACCGGCTGCGGGAGGACGTCCACGTCACCGCCGCCGACCTGCTGGCCGTCGACTCGATCGGGGCGAAGCCCACGTACGAGGGGCTGCGCAACGCGGTCCAGGTCGGCACCCGCTACATCGAGGCGTGGCTGCGGGGCATGGGCGCGGTCGCCATCTTCAACCTCATGGAGGACGCCGCCACCGCCGAGATCTCCCGCTCGCAGATCTGGCAGTGGGTCGACGCGGGCGTCGTCTTCGCCGACAACGGCGAGAAGGCCACCGCCGACCTGGTGCGCGCCGTGGCGGGGCGGGAACTGGCCGCCATCCGTGCCGAGACGGGCGACGAGGCGTTCGCGGCGGGCCGCTGGCAGCAGGCCCACGACCTGCTGCTGAGGACCGCGCTCGACGAGACCTACGTCGACTTCCTCACCCTGCCCGCCTACGAGTTGCTCGACTGACCGGCCGCTGGCCCCGGGTCCCGGCCGCACAGGCCGGGGCCCGTCCGCCCGCGGCCGGCCGATCCGCCGTTCGCCCGACCGGCGGCAGGGGAAGGGTCCGGGCATGCCCTTCGACCACAACGACCACTACCACCGGCTGCTGCTGAACCACGTGCCGCCCGGCGCGCTCACCGCGCTGGACGTGGGCTGCGGCACCGGCCGCTTCGCACGCGAACTGGCGGAACGGGGGCTGCGGGTGGAGGCGCTCGACGTCTCCGAGGAGGCCGTCGCGGCGGCCGGCGCGGCGCCCGGGGTGGACTTCCGGGTCGCCGACGTGACGGCCGTGCGCCTGCCCGAGGGCCGCTACGACGTGATCACCTGCCTGGCGAGCCTGCACCACGTGCCGTTCCCCACGGTCACCGCCCTGCGGGCCGCGCTCGCCCCGGACGGGGTGCTGCTCGTCCTCGGCTGCTACCGCGAACGCAGCGCCGCCGACCGGGCGGTGAGCCTGCTGGCCGTCCCCGTCAACGCCGTCGCCCGGCTCTCCGTCGCCGTCTGGGAGCGGCTGCGCGGCCGCCCGCGCCCCGCCGTTCGCGCGCCGGTCCGGCCGCCCACGATGTCCCTGGCGGAGATCCGCGCCGAGGCGGAGCGCCTCCTGCCGGGCAGCCGGGTGCGCCGGCTGCTGTTCTGGCGCTACCTCCTGGTCTTCCACGAGGACGCGGCGCGCTGAGCCGGGCCCCTCAGGCCTGGCCGGTGTCGAAGCGGCTGATCTTCCCGTCGTCGACGGTGAAGTGCCACTTGGTGCGCATCTCGCCCCAGGTGTCGTTGCGGTAGTCGGCGATCAGGGTGCGGCCCGCGGCGTCCTGCGACTGGACGTCCATGTGGCCGTGGGAGTCGAAGATCTCCCGGTCGGCCCATTCGTCGAGGACGCGGTCGGAGCCGTCGTCCGACATGGTCGCGTTCTCGGTGAGCGCCCGGCGGAAGGCCTCGCGGTCACCTGCGTTGACCGCCGTGACGAAGGCGCGGACGGCGGGCTCGTTGAGAGCGTCGGTGCGGATCATCGTCGGACTCCCTGTGCCGGTGTACTGGCCACCAGCCTGGCCGTCGGGTGCGGCCTGCGCCACCCGGCGGACGGCCGTTCACCCGAGGGGCGGCCACCGCTGGCCGGGTGGCACGGACCCGGGGAGTCTGGGACGACAGCCCGGCGGGCCGGGACGGACGGCAGGAGCGCGCGCGTGGGAAGTGTCGACGAGGGCGGCACCGACGACCGCAGGGACGTGGCCCGCTACATCCGGCTGCTGCCCGTCGTGCTGCTCGTCGGCGGCTTCCTCGTGGACTACCTGACCCCCGCCGAGTTCAGCGGGACCGCCTTCTACTCCGTCGCCCCGATGATCGCCGCGCCGCTGATGTCGCTGGGCGGCACGTGCCTGATCGGTCTCGGGGCCATCGCGGCGGACGCGGGCATCCTCAACCACTTCGGCTACATCAACGGGGCGGGCGGGGTCAGCGAACTGCTGTCGATCACGGCGGTGGCGGCGGTCGCTGTCTTCATCAACCGGGTGCTGCACGTCCGCGAGGAGCGGCTGCGCTCCGCGCGGGGCATCGCGGCCGCGGTGCAGCGGGCGGTGCTGCCCGAGCCGCCGGAGCGCGCCGGGCCGTTCCGGATCGCCGCCCGCTACGAGGCCGCCGAGCAGGACGCGGACATCGGCGGCGACCTGTACGCGGTGCAGGAGACGCCGTTCGGGCTGCGCTGCGTCATCGGCGACGTCCGCGGCAAGGGGATGGACGCGGTCGAGGCGGCCACGGTGGTCCTGGGCGCCTTCCGCATGGCGGCCGACGAGGAGCCGACGCTCGCCGGGCTGGCCGCGCGCATGGACCGCGCCCTGTGGCGGGAGTCCGAGCGGCGCGAGGGCCTGGACCGGCTGGAGGGCTTCACCACGGCGGTCCTGGCGGAGATCGCCCCGGACGGGGAGCTGCGCCTGGTCAACCGGGGTCATCCGCCGCCGCTGGTGCTCCGCGAGGGCCGGGTCCACTACGCCGAGCCCTCGCAGCACGCCCTGCCCCTCGGCATGGGCCTGGAGACCGGGGTGGCCGCGGTGGACACCCTGCCCTTCCCGCCCGGCGCCTCCCTGCTGATGCACACCGACGGCGTCACCGAGGCACGCAATGCCGACGGCACCTTCTACGACCCGGTCGCACGGCTGGCCGGGGTGCGCTACGACGGCCCCGTCGAACTGCTCCAGACGCTGCTGGACGACGTCCATCTGCACACCGGCGGCCCCCGCAACGACGACATGGCGCTGCTGGCCGTCACGCACGACCCGCGGCCCTGAGCAGCGCCCCGCACGAGGCGCGTACCCGCAAGGAGGGCAGCAGGTCGAGGTGCCCGCGCGGCCGGGAGTCGCCGCTGCCGCGCTCGGCGATCCGCTGCAGCAGCAGCGCCGCCGCGGCCTCGCCGACGGCGCGCTCCGGCGGTGCGACGGCCGTCAGCGGAGGGTCGGCCAGGCCCGCCACCCGGTCGCCGTGGACGACGATCGCCAGGTCCTCGGGCACGAGCACACCGAGTGCCCGCAGCCGGGGAACGAGCACGACCGCGAACTGGTCGTCGTGCAGGAGCACCGCGCGCACGCCGTGCTCCTCGGCCAGCGCACGCAGGTGGTCGGCCGTCAGCGCGGTCCGCTCGGCCTCCGGCAGCGGCGCGGGCGCGCTGTAGGGCGAGCCGGGCGCCGGGGTCAGCTCCAGTGCCTCGACGGCGGCGGCGTGGCCGGCGGCCAGCTGTCGCGCGCGGGCGGCGTCCCGCAGCACCAGCGCGACCGAGCGGTGGCCGAGCGAGGCCAGGTGGCGCACGGCCGTCGCCGCGCCGTGCGCGTCGTCGCAGCGGACGTGGTCCAGGTCGGCCGCGGGGCTGCCCGGCGGTGCCTGCCGCTCCACGAGGACCACGGGCACCCCGCTCCCGGCGATCCGGCCGTCGCCGTCGGGGCCGGGGACGAGCAGCACTCCGTCCGCGCCGGCGGCGACCAGTCGTCCCGCCTGCTGGGCGTCGCCCTCGGCGTGGCCGGAGAGTCCGAGCACCAGCCGCCCGCCGCGCGCCTCCAGGGCGTCCCGGGCACCCTGGACGATCCGGTCGAAGGGGTGGTCGAGCGTGGGGACCAGCATCCCGGCCACCAGGCCCTCGGCATCGCGGGCCTTGGCGGGAAGGGGAGCGGGAGCAGGGGTGTCGACCGGGGTACCGCGGCCGCCGGTCTCCGCGCACGGCCAGACGACCGAGCCGTGCACACGGCGCAGTCTCCCCTGGGTCGCGAGCGTCTCGACGTCCCGGCGCAGGGTGACGGGGGAGACGCCCAGTTCCTCGGCGAGGTCCGCGACCCGCAGGCTGCCCCGTTCGCGGACCAGTGAGATGACCCGTTCGTGGCGCTGGCCGACATGGAGCCGCACGGTCTTCTCCCTGCTCAGGACCGTCGGGGCGGTGATCCGCACTCCCTTGTCACTGTACGCCGGGCGGGGCGCCGGGGGCCGGTGACGCCTACCGCCGGCTCCGCTGCCCGCGGGGCGCGGCCCGCTTGCGGTACCCGTCGAGCACGTCCTGCCGGAGCAGGAAGCCGAAGCCGGCCGACTCCAGCCGCAGGCCGAGGGCCGCCTCGTCGATCCCGAGGCCGGCGGCGGTGTCCGCCAGATGCCAGTCGTGGGCGGCGAGGCGGTCGAGGAGGTGGCCGCGGCGGACCTGGCTCTCCGAGAGCCGGAACGTCTTGAGGTAGACGGTCCGGCCGGCGGCGTCCGTGATGGCCTCGCCGATGTGGTTCTCCTGCCGGGGCCGGAACTCCGGCAGGAAGCGGGCGAGGGTGAAGGGCCCCATCCGGTGCACCCTGCGCCAGGTCCCGTCCTGCTCCGCCGCCCGTGCCGCCATCGTCGTGTCGTGGAAGGCGGCCCAGGCGCGCTCCTGTTCCCCGGCCGCCGCCCGCAGCCCGGCGAGGGAGTCGATGCCCTCGTCGGCCACGTGGGCCCGGAACTCCTGCACCGACGGCATCAGCAGCGCGTAGTGGTGGACGAGTTCGCCGTACAGGTCCTGCACAAGGGTGGGGTGGAGCACGCGGTAGTCGTCCGGGTGCGGCACGACGAACACGGCCGCCAGGGCGTCGGCGACGTAGAACAGCACCCCGCACTGCCCGGGGTGGATCTCGAAGACGCGCAGCGCGTCGGCCAGTCCGGGGATTTCGGCCCCGGTGTACGCCTGCTCGGCGCGCGGCGACAGCCCGCTGCGCAGCGCCCGGTGCGACCACTCCTCCCAGGCGAACGAGGGGCCGCCGAAGTGCAGCGCCAGATAGCCCTCCAGGGCCATGTGCAGCGGGAGGAAGCGCAGCCGGTGCTTCTCCTCGCGGCGGGCCATCCTGCGGTGGAAGCGCAGGGCGGTGGTGGCGGGCGCCGCCGCGTCGGCCGCGGCGGCCAGGTGCGTGCCGTAGGCGGCCGCCGGAGTGCCGTCGTCGGTCCAGTCGGCGACGAAGGCGTGCGGGATGTACGAGAAGTAGGCCGCGCGCGGGCCCACGCTCACCACCGAGGGGCCGTCGCCCAGGATCCGCGGATGCAGCCGCAGGTCCTCCACGGGCGCGGGACGCACCAGCGGCACCAGCCGCACCGCGCCCCATACCTGGGAGGGACGGGTCTCCAGGCCGGTCAGGTCCATCGCGGTCACCGGGCACGCTCCCGGGGGTCGGCGGCCGTCATGCGGTCGGCGCGGGCGTCCAGGTAGGCGGTGAGTTCGGCCAGGTCCGTGCGGCCCTCGGCGAACTGGGCGATCTCCACGAGCGCGGGCAGGTCCTCGGCGTCGCGGATACCGGCGGTGGCGACGGTCGCCGACAGCCGGCGCACGTCGAACGCGTCCGCGTCGTATACGGGGTTGAGGTGGACGACGGCGGTGCGCCCGGCGGGTTCGAAGTAGGACGGTGACCAGAAGTGCTCGCCCCACAGGTACTTGCGGATGTGGTCGGGGAACTCCTGCCGTCGGCGCCGGGCGGAGACACCCTTGAGGGAGCCCACGAGCCGTGAGATGGCGACCTTGGGCGGGTAGTGCACGAGCAGGTGGACGTGATCGCGTTCGCCGTTGAACTCCCCCAGCTCCGCGCCGAAGTCGGGGCACACGTCGCGCATGACCTCTTCGCAGCGCCGAAGGATCTCGTCAGTGAATGGTCCGCGGCGGCACTCGGGGGGTGAAGATCAAGTGTGCTTGGAGAGTGCGGACGACGCTACGGCCCCTACGAATAGCGGGGTTTGGTTCCAGCGCGGTGACATAGAGCAATGTTACGATCACGCCCGTGAAGATCGTGACGCAGTTCAAACTCATGCCGGATGCCGTGCAGGCATCCGTGCTTGGGCGCACCCTGCGCGCGGTCAATGACGCTGCGAACCGGGTGTCGCAGGTGGCGTTCGAACACGGCGTGCCGCGTGAGTACGAGCTGCGCAAGCATACCTACGCCGAGCTCAAAGCCCGTGGGCTGGGAGCTCAGGCCGCGCAACACGTCATCAAGAAGGTGTGCGACTCGTACACCACGCTCAAGGCCAACATCCGGGCCGGGAACCTCGGCAAGGACGGCTCCGAGCGTCGCCGCAGGGCCGAGTCCAAACCGGTCGCCTTTCGCCCCGAGGCCGCCCAGCCGTATGACGACCGGTGTCTGAGCTGGCAGTACGACCAGCAGACCGTGTCCATCTGGACCGTGGACGGCCGGGTCAAGAACGTACCGTTTTTGTGCTCCCTGGACGCGCTCAAGATGCTCCAGGCACACCGGCAGGGCGAATCCGACTTGATCAAGCGCGACGGCGTGTTCTACCTCGTCGCCACCTGTGACGTGCCCGAGGCCGCGCAGTACGAGCCGGACGGCTTCATCGGCGTGGACCTCGGGGTCGAGAACATCGCCACCGCCTCCACCGGCTACCTCGCCGCCGGGCAGAGGCTCAACCGGTACCGCAAGCGACAGCTCGCCCTGCGGGTCAAGCTCCAGAAGAAGCGCACCAAGAGCGCCAAGCGGCGGCTGAAATCGCGCGCCCGAAAGGAAGCACGGCACGCTGCAAACGTCAACCACATCATCTCCAAGACGATCGTGACCGAGGCTGAACGCACCGGACGCGGCCTGTCCCTCGAACAACTCAAGGGCATCCGCAACCGGGTACGGCTCCGCAAGCCTCAACGGGTCGCACTCCACTCCTGGGCCTTCGCCCGGCTCGGAGACTTCATCGTCTACAAGGCCAAGCGGGCCGGGGTGCCCCTGGTCTTCGTTGATCCCGCGTACACGTCGCAGACGTGCGCCGAGTGCGGCCACGTCGACAAGCGAAACCGTGTCGACCAGGGGCTTTTCATCTGCCGGGGGTGCGGGGTCGTTGCCCACGCCGACCGAAATGCTTCCTACAACATCGCCTTCCGTGGCGAGAGCGCGTGGAATGCGGGGCGTGAGTCACGCGTCCCTGCCACCCCATAAGGGTGTCTGGACGGAGGAGTCCACCCCAGCAGCCAGCTGGGCACTACCTCCAAGCCCCGTCCTTCAGGGCCAGGTCAAGTTGACAGGCAGTTTCCGGAAGTCGCACCGAAGTCCCGCGGCCAGCACCCGGACCGTAACAGAGCCCGCGCGGGCGGCTCCACCCGATTCCCGCCGGGGTCCCGCTGGTCAGCCGGTCAGGCCCGCGATGCGGGCGAGTCGCCGGGCCTCGGCGCGGGTGGTGCGGGCGATGGCGTCCTCGTCGGCGGTGACCAGCCGGCCGTCCTCCACCACCGGGCGGCCGTTCACCAGCGAGAGGGTGACGGGGGCCGCGGCCCCGAGGACCAGGGCGGCGACCGGGTCGGCGATCGAGGCGTGGGCGAGGGTGTCCATCCGCCACAGGACGAGGTCGGCGAGCTTGCCCGGTTCCAGCGAGCCGATCTCCTCGGCCCGGCCGAGGACCTGGGCCCCGCCGTGGGTGCCCAGCCGCAGGGCCTGACGGGTGGTCAGCGCGGCCTCGCGGTGGGGCCCGAGGCGGTTGACGAGCAGGGCGTTGCGCAACTCGGTGTGCAGTTCGCCCGATTCGTTGGAGGCGGTGCCGTCCACGCCCAGCCCCACGGGGACGCCGGCCGCGAGCATGTCGGGGACGCGGGCGATGCCCGCGGCGAGGCGGGCGTTGGAGGAGGGGCAGTGGGCGACGCCGGTCCGCGTGCGGGCGAAGGCGGCGATGTCGGCGTCGTTCATGTGGACGCAGTGCGCCATCCAGACGTCCTCGCCGAGCCAGCCGGTGGACTCGAAGTAGTCCGTCGGCCCCATGCCGAACAGTTCCTTGCAGAACTGCTCCTCCTCCACGGTCTCGCTGCCGTGGGTGTGCAGGCGAACGCCCTTGCGCCGGGCCAGTTCCGCACCCTGGCGCAGCAGTTCGGTGGAGACCGAGAACGGGGAGCAGGGTGCGACGGCGATCCGCGTCATGGCGTCGAAGGAGGGGTCGTGGTGCTCGTCGATCGTCGCCTCGGTCGCGGCGAGCGCGCCGTCCAGGGTCTCGACGGCGAAGTCCGGCGGCAGGCCGCCGTCGGACGCGCCCCGGTCCATGGAGCCGCGGGCGAGGGTGAAGCGCACGCCCATGGCGGCGGCGGCCCGGATGATGGAGCCGGACAGGTCGCCGGTGCCGCGCGGGAAGACGTAGTGGTGGTCCATGGCGGTGGTGACGCCGCCGCGCGCCATCGTCGCGAGGGAGCCCTGGGCGGCCGCGTGGGTCATCCGCTCGTCGATCCGCGCCCAGGTGGGGTAGAGGGCGACGAGCCAGTCGAAGAGGTTGTGGTCGGTGGCCAGGCCCCGGGTGAGCCACTGGTAGAAGTGGTGGTGGGTGTTGACCAGGCCCGGGGTGAGCAGATGGCCGGAGCCGTCGACCCTGCGGACGACGCCCTCCAGTCCGGCGGGGGCGGGGCCCGGGCCGACGGACTCGATGCGGTTGCCGGCGACGACGAGATGGCCGTCGGCGTACTCGGTGTCGTGCGCGTCCACGGTGGCGACGGCGCAGTTCTCGATGACGGTGCGCTGTGCTGCGGCGGTCATGGCGGGCCTCTCAGTCCGTCACCGGGATACGGGGCTCTGCCCCTTCGCGCAGGACCGTGCCCTCGATGAGGCCGTAGGGGCGGTCGGCGGCGAAGTACACCGCGCTGTCGGGGGTGTCGTTCTTCAGACCGAACGGTTCGAGGTCGGCCAGGAAGTGGTGCTTGTTGGGGAGCGACAGCCGCACCTCGTCGATCTCGGGGCGGTGCTCGACGACCCGGTCGCCCATCGTGTACAGGGTCTGCTGGAGGGAGAGCGAGTAGGTGCCGGCGAAGGCCTCCAGGAGGTGCCTTCGGGTCTCGGCGTACGACTCCTCCCAGTCTGGGGCGGGGTCCTCCTCGCGGGTCCAGTGGAACCGCCAGCGGGCGGCGACCTCGGTGGCGAGGACGCGGTCCCGGGTCTCGCGCAGCGTCGTCCAGCGGTCCTTGGCGAAGCCCCGGAACTCGGAGTCGGTGGAGTTCATGACGACGAGGTCCTTCAGGCCCGCGAGGACCTGCCACCGCGTGCCGTCGAAGGCGATCTCGGCGGTGCGGGTCTCCTGGCCCTTGCGGACGAACGAGTGCTCCTCGGTGAGGCGTTCCCAGGCGTACTCCTCGATGCGGATCCTGGCCCGCCCGATCGCGTCCTGACTGGTGACGAAGTGCCGGGCGAGCAGGATGCCGAACTGCTCGGCGGACTCGATCCCGTACTGCTGGGCGAACGCGAACACCGTGTTCTTGGCGGTGTCGGTGGGCAGGACGCTGGCGTTGCTGCCGGAGTAGTGGACCTCGTCCATCGCGCCGGACAGCGCGACGGAGACGTTGAGGTCCTTTACGTGGTGCGTGCGGCCCTCGCGGGAGACCCGGACGACGCGGGTCTCCGCTTTGCCGTACTGGTTCTGGCCGAGGCGGGTGGGCGACATGTCGGTGCTAGCTCCCTCGGTATACGGAGTAGCCGAACGGGTTGAGCAGCAGCGGTACGTGGTAGTGCTCGCCCGGCTCCACGGCGAGGACGACCGCCACCTCCGGGAAGAACGCCCCGCCGCCCCCGGCCGCGGTGCGGGCGAGGTACGGCCCGGTGGCGAACTCCAGGCGGACCTGGGCCGTGCCGCCGGGCAGGTCGGGCAGGTCCTTGCAGCGGCCGTCGGCGTCCGTCGCCGAGGCGCCGTGCGGCACCCAGGGGGCGTCGCCGGCGGGGCGGACCGCCAGGTGGACGGCGATGTCCGCGGCGGGACGGCCTGCGCTGGTGTCCAGGACGTGGGTGGACACGGACGTCATGAGGGGGCCTCCTCGAAGGGCGCGACGAGCCGGGCGAGCCGGATGCGGTTGATCTTTCCCAGCTCGGCACGGACGATCCCGCGCTCGGTGGCGGCGTCGTTCCCGATCCGCTCGGAGAGGGCGGCCAGCATCTCGTCGCCGGTCCGGCCGGTGGCGCAGATGAGGAAGACATGGCCGTGCCGCTCCTGGTAGGCGAGGTTCAGCTCCAGCAGCCGCGCGCGCAGGGAGTCCCGCACGCCGCTCTGCTCGCGGGCAGAGACCCGGTCGCCGGGCTTCGGGCAGCCGATCGGCGGGTGCCCGGCCATCGCCTCGGCCAGTGCGTCCGTACCCAGGCGGGCCGTCGCCGTGTCGCTCGCGGCGAGCAGCGCCTCGGCGCTGCCGTAGGGGCGGCCGGCGGCCACTTCCGCGCCCCAGGAGCGGCTCGCGCACACCTCGCGCAGCAGGGCGGCCGCCTCCACCGCGTCGGCGGAGTTGAACCGGGCCAGGCCCGGGGAGGGACGGGAGGTCACAGCAGCACGCTAGGAGCGCGCCCCGACCGGCGTCAACACTTTGTTGAAAAGAGTCCGCCCCGTGGCGGCCGCGACACGGCCGGAAGTGCGACGGACAGCGGCTACTCGCGCTCCCTCGCCGCGTTCTCCCGGTTCAGGTAGTTGTAGACGGTGAAGCGGCTCACCCCGAGGGCCGAGGCGACGGTCTCCACCCCGTGCCGCACGGAGAACGCGCCGCGTTCCTCCAGGATGCGCACGACCGTCTGCTTCTCCTTGCGGCCGAGTTCGGCCAGCGCCCTGCCGTGCCGGCGCTCCAGGTCCGCCAGGAGGTGGTCGAGGGAGTCGGCCAGGTGCGGCAGGCGTACGGCGACGACCGCCTCGCCCTCCCAGCTCAGCACGACGTCGTCGCCGCGGGCCTCACCGGGCGGCACCATCTGCGCGCCCATGGCGGCGACGAGCGGGGTGATGGCCGCACTGAACGGGTGCGGGTGCCCGCCGGGCGCGGTCATCGATCCGCCGCCTCATGACCGATGACGCTGATCTGCAGCGACACCCGGGTGGCCCCCGCGTCCAGGGTGCGCCGCAGCAGATCGCCGACGGCGTCCACCACCTGGTCGGCGGTGCCCTCGGCCGTATTGCCGAACGGCCCGACGTCGACCTTCTCCAGTGCGGCCGAGCCGATGACGTCCCGGGCCACCGCGGCGTGCTCCGGCAGCACGTCCAGGTCGAAGGGCTCGGTGGTGAATTCCAGTCTCAGGCGCACGTCTTCAACCTAGCTGGTCAGCGGCTTTCGGGGACATCCCTCTTGACAGTCCCCGGCCAGGTGATCCAGTCTTCCGGTAAGTAGAAAACAGATTCCGTATTGCGGAAGTCAGGGATGGCAACGCACCGGCCGGAACACCGGACGGAACACCGGACGGAAGGGGCGCACGGGATGGGCTTCGACTCCACGCGCTGCGATGTGAACCTCTCGATCCTCTTCACCGAACTCCCGCTCCTGGAGCGCCCGGCCGCAGCCGCGGCCGCGGGCTTCGAGGCCGTGGAGCTGTGGTGGCCGTGGCCGGACGCACCCACCCCGCCGAAGGCGCGTCTCGACGAACTGCGCTCCGCCCTGGAGCACGCGGGCACCCGGCTCGTGGGGCTGAACTTCTACGCGGGGCAGCTGCCCGGACCCGACCGCGGCGCGCTGTCCGTGCCCGGCGAGGAGTCCGCGCGCTTCCGCGCCAACATCGACATCGCCGCCGACTTCGCGCGCTCGGTCGGCTGCACGGCCCTCAACGCCCTCTACGGCAACCGGGTCGACGGCGCCGGCGCCGAGGCGCAGGACGAACTCGCCCTGGAGAACCTGGTGCGGGCCGCGCACGCCGCCCACCGGGTCGGCGCCACCCTGCTCGTCGAGGCCCTCAACGCACCCGAGTCGCCGCGCTATCCGCTGGTCAGCGCGCCCGCCGCCGTCGAGGTCGTCGACAAGGTCAACGCGGAGACCGGCCTCGGCAACGCCCAATTCCTGCTCGACCTCTACCACCTGTCGATGAACGGCGAGGACCTGCCGGCCGTGATCGACGCCTACGCCGACCGCACCGGCCACGTCCAGATCGCCGACAACCCCGGCCGCGGCGCCCCCGGAACGGGCTCGCTGCCCCTGGCCGGCCTCGTCGACCGCCTGCGCACGGCGGGCTACGACGGCTGGATCGGCCTGGAGTACAAGCCGGGACCGGAGGGGAGCGCCGCCTCCTTCGGCTGGCTCGCCGACGCCGCCCAGCAACCCGAGAGGACACCATGACCACCACGCCCCAGGCCGCCGCCTCCTCCCCTACCGGCCTCCCCCAGGTGGCCTGGATCGGCCTCGGCATCATGGGCTCCCCGATGGCGGAGAACCTGCTCAAGGCCGGTTACTCCGTCACCGGTTACACCCTCGAGCAGGACAAGCTCGACCGCCTCGCGGCCGCCGGCGGCACCGCCGCGGGCTCGATCGCCGAGGCCGTCGGGGACGCCGACGTCATCGTCACGATGGTCCCGGCCTCCCCGCAGGTCGAGGCGATCGCGTACGGCGAGGACGGCATCCTCGCGCACGCGAGGCCGGGCGCCCTGCTGGTCGACATGTCGTCGATCACACCGCAGACCTCCGTCGACCTGGCCAACGCCGCGGCGTCCAAGGGCATCCGGGTCCTGGACGCCCCGGTCTCCGGCGGCGAGGCGGGCGCGATCGAGGCGGTGCTGTCCATCATGGTGGGCGGCGCGCAGGCCGACTTCGACGAGGCCCGTCCCCTGTTCGACGCCCTCGGCAGGACCGTCGTGCTGTGCGGTCCGCACGGCGCCGGCCAGACGGTGAAGGCCGCCAACCAACTGATCGTCGCCGTCAACATCCAGGCCTGCGCCGAGGCCGTGGTCTTCCTGGAGAAGTCGGGCGTCGACCTGGGAACGGCCCTGGAGGTGCTGGGCGGCGGCCTGGCCGGCTCCACGGTGCTGAACCGCAAGAAGCAGAACTTCCTGCACCGCGAGTTCGCCCCCGGCTTCCGCATCGACCTCCACCACAAGGACATGGGCATCGTCACCGACGCCGCCCGCGCGGTCGGCGCCGCCCTGCCCGTCGGCTCCGTCGTCGCCGGTCTCGTGGCCGCGCTGCGCGCCCAGGGCGACGGCGGCCTCGACCACTCCGCCCTGCTGCGCGGGGTGGAGCGCCTGTCCGGTCTGCCGGTCACCGGCTGACCCCGGCTTCCGGGCGGTGGCGTCCGTTTCTGTCCTGTCGCGCCCGACGGACGTCACCGCCCGGAACCCCTCCCCCGGCCCGGGAGGATCACGACCGTCCGCGCCGCCATGAACTTCTGAGGGGTTGGTCCTGGCGGCGCGGACACCTGTGCGCGGGTCAACCGGCGCGCGCGGGAGCGCAGGAGAGCTGCGGGAGCGGCGTCCCGTAGGAGAACATGGAGGGTACGTCCGCCGCCCGGTAAGCACCCGCCCTGGAGTCCCGAACCATGGCAGAGAGTGTGCCCGTGCGCTGCCCGGCCTGCCGCCGGGAGCACACGTACACCGCCCCCGTGTTCCCGTGTGCCTGTGGCACGCCCCTCACGCTGCCGCTGCTGCGCGGCGGCATCCCGCTGCTGATCCGCCACCGCTCCTGGTCCGACTCCTGGGTGGGCATGCGCTGCCCCGACTGCCACCGCGAGGACCAGTGGCCGCAGCCCGAACTCGGCTGCGAGTGCGGGGCGGTGGTCCGGCTGCCGGTGGACACGCGGGCGCTGCGCACGCCGCCGGCCCGGCCCGCCGCCGTCGAGCACCCCGCCGGGGCGGCGCCGACGGCGCCGGGGCACCGGGCCCCGTTCCGGCCGGTGACGATCCGCACCGCGCGGGACGCGCTGACCGCCGCCGCGCAGTACCTGAAGTGGCTCGGCTTCGGCGGGGTGCGGATCGCCTCGGAGCGCGCCGCCAACGGCATCGACCTGCGCGGGGACGGGGTGGTCGCCCAAGTGGACCCGACGACCCGGCCGAGCGTGCTGCGGGACGTGGAGACCCTCTGGCTGAACTGCCTCAACGAGGACTCCTCCGGCGCCTTCTTCTCGCTGGCCGGCTACGCGCACGACGCCCGGCTGCGCGCCGACCAGCTCGGCGTGCCGCTCTTCGTCATGGACCTCACCGGCACCCCGCAGCCGGTGAACGACGCCGCGGACGCCCTCATCCGCACCGGCCCGCGCGCCCGGCCCTGAGGACGGACGCGCCGCGTCCGGCCCGCTCTGCCCCCGGCCTCACCCTGTGTGGCCACTCGGGTCGCGCGAGCGGCGCTCCCGGGGGAACATCGAGAAGTTCCCCTCTCCCGACTCCAGGAGACCCCAGGACTACGTCAGGACGCAGCGATGTCTACCGCCCTCTTGAAGCGCAAGCTCGACATATCCTTCCGCCGCCTGGACACGGACGGCAACGGGTATGCCGAGCGCGCCGACTTGCAGGACGTCGGCGCGCGGCTGATTCACGGCTTCGGCCAGTCCCCCACCTCACCCAAGGGCAGGCCGGTCGTGGTGCGCCTCGACGCCGTCTGGGCGGAGCTCGCGGCCTATGCCGACGGCGACCGCGACGGGCGGCTGTCCTCCGCCGAGTACCGCCACGGCATGACCCGGGCCTTCATCGAGGGCCCGGCCTTCGACCCCGTCTTCCATCCCGCCGCCGAGGCGGTCGTCCACCTCTGCGACACCGACGGCGACGGGCGGGTCCAGCGGGGCGAGTTCGAGATCCTGCAACGCGCCTTCAGCACCCCGGCCTCCGCGGTCGTCGCCGCCTTCGACCGCCTCGACACCGACGGCGACGGCCTGGTGAGCACGGCCGAGCTCGTGACGGCGATCCGGGCGTACTACACCGGCACCGATCCCGCGGCCCCCGGCAACTGGCTCTTCGGCCCGCTCTGAGCGGCCCGCCGCCCGCGCGGACTGACGCCGGCCGCCGCACCCGCCGAGGCGGGACGCGGCGGCCGGGACCACGCGGCGGCGGACGGGTCAGCCGCCGGCGAGCGGCAGGATCTCGGTGGGCGCGTGGCCGGGCTCGGTGGCCAGTTCCTCGAACTCCACCACGTTGCCGATGTCGTTGGTGACGCTCATCGCGATGTTCGTGACGCGTTCCAGGATCGCCTCGACCACCACGGGCACCCGGTACTCCGCGGCGAGCTTCTTCGCCCGTTCGAAGGCGGCGCCCAGCTCCGCCGGGTCGGTGACCCGCAGGGCCTTGCAGCCCAGGCCCTCGGCGACCTTGACATGGTCGACGCCGTAGACGCCCAGTTCGGGCGAGTTGACGTTCTCGAACTCCAGGTTGACCTCGAAGTCGATGTCGAAGGCGCGCTGCGCCTGGCGGATCAGGCCCAGGTAGGCGTTGTTGACCAGGACGTGCACGTACGGGATGCGGTGCTGCGCACCGACCGCCAGTTCCTCGATCATGAACTGGAAGTCGTAGTCGCCGGACAGGGCGACCACGGACGCCTCCGGGTCGGCCTTGGCCACGCCGAGGGCCGCGGGGACGGTCCAGCCGAGCGGCCCGGCCTGGCCGCAGTTGATCCAGTGCCGCGGCCGGTAGACGTGCAGCATCTGGGCGCCGGCGATCTGGGAGAGCCCGATGGTGGAGACGTACCGGGTCTCGGGGCCGAAGGCCTTGTTCATCTCCTCGTACACCCGCTGCGGCTTCATCGGGACGTCGTCGAAGTGGGTGCGGCGGTGCAGCGTGGCCTTGCGCTCGCGCGCGGATGCCGCCCAGGCGCCGCGGTCCGGCAGCCGCCCCGCCTCCTTCAGCTCGCGGGCGGCCTCGACGAAGAGCGCGAGCGCGGCCGCGGCGTCGGAGGTGATGCCGTAGTCGGGGGCGAAGATCTTGCCGATCTGGGTGGGCTCGATGTCGACGTGCACGAAGGTGCGGCCCGCGGTGTACACGTCGATGCGGCCGGTGTGCCGGTTGGCCCAGCGGTTGCCGATGCCGAGCACGAAGTCGGACTCCAGGAACGTCGCGTTGCCGTAGCGGTGCGAGGTCTGCAGTCCCACCATGCCCGCGTTCAGCGGGTGGTCGTCCGCGATGGCGCCCCAGCCCATCAGGGTCGGCACGACCGGTGTGCCGGTCAGTTCCGCGAACTCCACGAGCAGGGCGGAGGCGTCGGCGTTGATGACGCCGCCGCCCGCGACGATCAGGGGGCGCTCGGCCGCGTTCAGCATGGCCAGCGCCTTCTCGATCTGCCGCCGGGTGGCGGCGGGCTTCCAGACCGGCAGCGGCTCGTACGTCTCGGGGTCGAACTCGATCTCGGTGAGCTGGACGTCCACCGGCAGGTCGATCAGGACCGGCCCCGGCCGGCCGGACCGCATGAGGTGGAAGGCCTTCTGGAAGACGCCGGGGACCTGCGCGGCCTCCAGCACGGTGGTCGCGGCCTTGGTGACGGGCGCCGCGATGGAGGCGATGTCGACGGCCTGGAAGTCCTCCTTGTGGATCACCGCGGTGGGTGCCTGCCCGGTGATGCACAGGATCGGGATCGAGTCGCCGATGGCCGAGTAGAGGCCGGTGATCATGTCGGTGCCCGCCGGGCCGGAGGTGCCGATGCAGACGCCGATGTTACCCGGGGCGGTGCGCGTGTAGCCCTCCGCCATGTGCGAGGCCCCCTCGACGTGGCGGGCGAGCGTGTGGGTGATGCCGCCGGAGGCCTTGAGGGCCGCGTAGAAGGGGTTGATGGCGGCGCCGGGCACGCCGAACGCGGTGTCGACGCCCTCCCGCTTGAGGATCTCCACTGCCGCTCGGGCGGCGGTCATTCGAGGCATTCGCTCACTCCTGCGTCGTCCGGCGGTCCAGGTGTCGCGTCCCAGCCACGCTGAGGTCCATTTTTCCGCCATGCGGAAATTTACTTTTGTTATGTGGAACTGCATCGAACATAGGGCGTGCCGCGCGCACCGGTCAAGAAGAGGGCGCGCGGATGCCGGCGAAATCCGTGGTGGAACACATGTACGGACCAGTAGGGTGCGGTGGCTCCATATGCGCATCAGCACCGCACCTCAGCACCACAGATCCCGGGGGGGACCTCCGTGACCGCACCGACGCCACCCGCTCCCGCGCCCCAGCCCGCGCCGCAGGCCGAGCCGCAGCCCGCCGCGCAGCGGCCCCCGTCGCTCTACCCGCCGCAGTGGCCCTTCCTGCCGCAGCAGTCGATGAGCATGGACATACCCGGGTACGGCCCCTCGTGCAGCTTCTGCGGCTCGGTGCCCGCGGCGGCCGCCACCTTCCGCGGGCACCAGGGCATGCTCGTCCTCATGCGGCGGCTGCGGCTCAAGGGCTACTTCTGCCGGTCCTGCGGCCTCGCCGCGCACCGCAAGATGACCGGCGACAGCCTGGTGCAGGGCTGGTGGGGCGCGCCGTCGATGATCATCAACCCCGTCGTGATGCTGCTCAACCTCAGGCAGTGGGTGAAGGTCAAGCGCCTCGGCGAACCCGTCGCCGGCGCCCCGCGCAGGCCCGCCGACCCCGGCAGGCCCCTCTTCCTGCGTCCGGTCGCCCTCGGACTGCTGCTCCCGGTCGCGATCGTCGGCGGACTCTGGTTCCTCCTCCACGACGATCCCGAGTTCGCCGCCGTCGGCGACTGCGTGCGCAGCAGCGGCGACGCGTTCTACGCCGATGTCTCGGTCGTCGACTGCGGTTCCCCCGACGCCCGGTACAAGGTCGTCGGCCGCTTCGAGGACACCGGCGACCCCAGCCTCTGCCCCGCTTACCCCCAGACCGTCGCCACCTATGGCGAGGAGCACGGGAGAACCCGGTACATCCTGTGCCTGGGCCCGAACGACGAGGACGCTCCCGCGAACGACGGCTCCGCCGACACCAGCGTCTGAAGGGACAGGGCGGATGGCGGCCGCGGCGGTCGCGGCGGAGTTCTCCGCGGTCGTGGACGAGGCGGACCCCGTGCGGGGCGGGCGGACCGCCGTGGCCGTGCTGGTCGCCGGGACCGGCGGAACCGGCCGCCCGCTGCGGCAGGACTGCCTGGTCGCACGTGCCGCCGCAGCGCCGGGGCCGCCCGGTGCCGCCTCCCGCGTCCGCGCGGCACCGCGGAGGCACGGCCGGCGGCAACTCGGCCTTGCGCGGAGCCGGTCGGCGACGTCCGTCACCGTCGCCAAGCGGTGGTGGACGCTGACGATCGGCGCGGGCGCCTGGCCCGGCGAGCCGGACGCGTACGACGTCGTCGCCGTCCTCGACCGCTGCCGACGCACGGGGTGGCGTCCGCGGGCCCTGACATGGTGTCCCGATGGACGGGATCATCCGGCTGAACGGGACCTTCGGCGCGGGCAAAACCACCACTGCCGCGGAGTTGGGCCGACTGCTGCCGGGGGCGCACGTCTTCGACACCGAGCACGTCGGCTTCATACTCCGGCACGTACTGGCACAGGCCGCGCCTGTGCGCGACTTCCAGGAGTGGCCGCCTTGGCGCGCGCTGGCCGTGGAGTCGATCGCGCAGGTGCGGCGCTCCTCGGCGGTCCGCTGGTCGTGCCGCAGACCGTGCTCGTGGCGGCCTACTGGGCGGAGCTCCGCGACGGCCTGGCCCGGCAGGGCCTGCCCGTACGGCACTTCGTGCTGCACAGCGACAGAGCCACCCTGACCCGCCGTATCGAGGAGGACACCGTCGAGACCGGCGCACGGCAGTGGCGGCTGGACCACCTCGCCGAGTACGAGGCGGCCCTGCCGTGGCTGCGCGAGGCGGGCACCGTGCTGGACACCACCGGCGTGCCGCCGCGCGAGGCGGCCCTGCGGATCGCGGCGGCCGCCGAAGACGTCACCGCGGGCTGAAGGACTCCCGCAGTTCGATCTTGCGCACCTTGCCGCTCACCGTCATCGGGAAGGACTCCATGAGCCGCAGGTGGCGGGGCACCTTGTAGTGCGCCAGCCGGCCGCGGCAGTAGTCGGCGAGGTCCTGGACGGTGAGCGTCGCGGCCGGGTCCTTGAGGATGACGCAGGCGAGGATCTCCTCGCCGTAGCGCTCGTCGGGGACGCCGACCACCTGGACGTCGGCGATGCCGGGGTGCCCGTACAGGAACTCCTCGATCTCCCGCGGGTAGACGTTCTCCCCGCCGCGGATGATCATGTCCTTGATGCGGCCGACGATCTGCAGGTAGCCGTCCTCGCGCATGACCGCGAGGTCGCCGGTGTGCATCCAGCGGCTCGCGTCGATCGCCTCGGCGGTCTTCTCCGGCTCGTCCCAGTAGCCGAGCATCACCGAGTAGCCGCGGGTGCACAGTTCGCCCGCCGCACCGCGCGGAACGGTCACGCCGGCGGTGTCGACGACCTTCACCTCGATGTGCGGCAGGACCCTGCCGACGGTGCCGGTACGGCGTTCCAGGTCGTCGTCGCGCCGGGTCTGGCAGGAGACCGGCGAGGTCTCGGTCATCCCGTAGCAGATGGAGACCTCGGCCATGTGCATCTCGGCGACAACCCGCTTCATGACCTCCACCGGACAGGGCGAGCCGGCCATGATGCCGGTGCGCAGCGAGGACAGGTCGTAGTCCGCGAAGCCGGGCAGGTTGAGCTCGGCGATGAACATCGTCGGCACCCCGTAGAGCGAGGTGCAGCGCTCCTGCTCCACCGCCCGCAGCGTGGCCGCGGGGTCGAAGGTGGGCGCCGGTATGACGATGCAGGCGCCGTGCGAGGTGACGCCGAGGTTTCCCATCACCATGCCGAAGCAGTGGTAGAACGGCACCGGCAGGCAGACCCGGTCCTGTTCGGTGTACGCGATCGACTCCCCCACGAAGAAGCCGTTGTTGAGGATGTTGTGGTGCGACAGCGTCGCGCCCTTGGGGAAGCCGGTCGTGCCGGAGGTGTACTGGATGTTGACCGGGTCGTCGCAGGACAACTCGGCCTCGCGCTCCGCCAGTTGCGCGTACGGCACATGGGCGCCGGCCGCGACGAGCGCGTCCCAGCTGGGGCCGCCGATGTACACGACCTCGCTCAGCGACCGGCACTGAGGGCGGACCCGGTCGACCATGGCCCGGTAGTCGCTGTCCTTGTACGCGGTCGAGGAGACCAGGACCTCGATGCCGGCCTGGTTGAGGACGTAGGCCAGCTCGTGCACCCGGTACGCCGGGTTGATGTTCACCATGATCGCGCCGATGCGGGCCGTGGCGTACTGGACGAGCACCCACTCCGGGCAGTTGACCGCCCAGATGCCGACCCGGTCGCCCTTGCCGACGCCCTTGGCGAGCAGGCCGCGCGCCACGTCGTCCACGGCGCCGGAGAACTGCGCGTACGTCCAGCGGCGGCCGCCGGCCACGTCGACCAGTGCCTCGCGGTCCGGCCAGGCGGCCACGGCGCGGTCGAGGTTGCGGCCGATGGTGTCGCCGAGCAGCGCGGTGGTGCCGGTGCCGGAGGCGTAGGAGGGTTCCGCGGGCTCCTGGCCTTGCGACGGTCTGCCGGGTGCGGTCACTTGTGGTCCTCCTCGCGGTACTCGGTGCCGGTGCTTCCCTCGGCGGTGCGCTGCCGCAGTTCGATGCGGCGGATCTTGCCGGAGACGGTCTTGGGCAGGTCGGCGAACTCCAGCACGCGCACCCGCTTGTACGGGGCGAGCACCTGCCGCGAGTGCGCGAAGAGCGCGGCCGCGGTCCCCGCGTCCGGCTCCCAGCCCTCCGCGAGCACGACGTACGCCTTCGGCACGGCCAGCCGCAGCGGATCGGGCGAGGGGACGACGGCCGCCTCGGCGACGGCCTCGTGCTCCAGCAGGGCGCTCTCCAGCTCGAACGGGCTGATCTTGTAGTCGGAGGCCTTGAAGACGTCGTCCGAGCGGCCCACGTAGGTGATGTAGCCGTCGGCGTCGCGCGAGCCGATGTCGCCGGTGCGGTAGTAGCCGCCGGCCATCGCCTCGGCGGTCCGCTCCGGGTCCCCGGCGTAGCCGGTCATCAGGCCGACCGGACGCGCGGACAGGTCCAGGCAGATCTCGCCCTCGTCGCCGGGCTTGCCGGTGACGGGGTCCACCAGCTCCACCACGTACCCGGGGCTCGGGCGGCCCATCGAGCCCGGCTTGAGCGGCTGGCCGGGCGGGTTGGCGACCTGCACGGCGGTCTCGGTCTGGCCGAAGCCGTCCCGGATGGTGAGCCCCCAGGCGCGCCGTACGTGCTCGATGACCTCGGGGTTCAGCGGCTCGCCCGCGGCGACGACCTCGCGCGGCGGGGTGCGCAGCGCGGTCAGGTCGGCCTGGATCAGCATGCGCCAGACGGTCGGCGGGGCGCAGAAGCTGGTGACGCCCGCCCGGTCCATCTCGGCCATGAGGCGGCCCGCGTCGAAGCGGGAATAGTTGTGGATGAAGACGGTCGCCTCGGCGCTCCACGGCGCGAACAGGTTGGACCAGGCGTGCTTGGCCCAGCCCGGCGAGGAGATGTTGAGGTGGACGTCGCCGGGGCGCAGGCCGATCCAGTACATGGTGGCGAGGTGGCCCACGGGGTAGGAGATGTGGGTGTGCTCGACGAGCTTGGGCCGGGCGGTGGTGCCCGAGGTGAAGTAGAGCATCAGCGGGTCGTCGGCGCGGGTCTCGCCGTCCGGCGTGAAGTCCGCGGGGGTGCCCGCGGTGTCCTCGTACGCCAGCCAGCCCTCGGGCGCGCCCCCGACGGCGATCCGGGTGTAGTCCCCCGGGACCGTGTCGAACTTGGCGGTGTCCGCGGAGCGGACGATCACATGGCGGGCCTGCCCGCGCTCCACGCGGTCGGTCAGGTCGGCCGGCCCGAGCAGGGGGGTGGCGGGGATGACGACGGCGCGCAGCTTCATGGCGGCCAGCGCGGTCTCCCACAACTCGGCCTCGTTGCCGAGCATGACCACGATCCGGTCGCCGGCCCGCACACCCCACTCGCGCAGCCGCACGGCCACGCGGTTCGACCGCTCGGACATGGCGGCGAACGAGACGACGGTCTCGGTGCCGTCCTCCTCGACGATGTGCAGGGCCGGGCGGTCGTTGCCCTCGGCGATCACGTCGAACCACTCGAGCGCCCAGTTGAAGTGCTCGGGCCGCGGCCAGCGGAAGCCCTCGTACGCCGTCTTCCAGTCCTCCCGGTGGCGCAGCAGGAAGTCCCGGGCCGACCGGAACTCGTCTGTCCGGCTGGTTGCCGCCATGTGTCCTCCTTATTGCCTGCCCCCTCAGTAGCATCCTGTGGTGAGCGACAGAGCTCTCACTACCCCCGATCGGGGGTGAAGGAGCGCGGGGAGATGCCGGGTAGCGGGACGGGAACGGGCGAGGCGGCCGAGCTGCGGGCGGCGCTGCTGCGGATGCGGCGCGCCAGCGGGCTTCCCGTCGCCTTCGGCGGACTCCTCCCCGACCCGCGTGAGCTGCGGATATCCGAGCTGTCCGGCACCGCCACCAGTTCCTTGCAGGGACTTGCCGTCACCCTCGGCAACGGCCTGGGCGGCAAGACCATCGCGCTCGGCCGGCCGCTGGCCGTCACCGACTACGGCGCCTCGCGGGTGATCAGCCACGAGTACGACGGCGCCGTGGCCGCCGAGGGGCTGCGTTCGGTGCTCGCGGTGCCGGTGGTCGTGCGCCGCCGGGTGCGCGGCGTCCTGTACGGCGCGCTGCGCCACCCGACCGCACTCGGCGACCGGCCGGTCAGCGCCGCCGTCGAGGCGGCCCGCGAACTGGAGCACCGGCTCGTGGTGCGGGACGAGGCGGACCGCCTGCTGTCCACGTGCCGCCAGCCGACGGCGGGCGACCCGGCGGCGTGGGAGGAGGTCCGCGAGGCGCACGGGGAACTGCGGGCCCTCGCCCAGCGCGTCACCGATCCCCTGCTGCGCCAGGAGCTGCTCGCCGCCTGCGGCCGGCTGGCCGCCGCGTCCCTGGCCCCCACCGCCCCGCCCGACCCCGGCGCCCGGACCGTGCCGCTGTCCGCCCGCGAGATCGACGTCCTCGCCTGCGTCGCCGGCGGCGACACCAACGCCGCGGCGGGCGAACGGCTGGGGGTGCGCCCGGAGACCGTCAAGAGCTATCTGCGGTCCGCCATGCGCAAGCTCGGCGCGCACACCCGCCTGGAGGCCGTGGTCGCGGCCCGCCGCGCGGGGCTGCTGCCCTAGGTGTATTGCCCTGTGAGCCCGGCCACGCCGGCCACGAGGCGGCTCTCCGCCGTGCGACGCACCGCACCTGGGGCGGGCACCCCCAGCGATGGTTCGGGGGGCTCATCCGCCGACGGGGGCGCGGCCCCGGGCGGTGGCGGGTCCGTGGCCGCCGCTGGAGGCGTGGCGGCGGCCACGGCATGGGCGGGGCTGACGCTCCGTCACCATTCCCTCTGCGACGATCGGCCACCGGACGCCGGGAGGACGCCACGACACGTCGCTGTGCGTCAAGCCCGCCCGTATGGCTCAGTGCGCGGAACCCGGGGCGGAGGACGAACGGGGATCGCTGCCGGACATCGGGGGATACTGAAAGGGTGTCAGGAAGGAGGCGCTCCCGGTTTTTTCCCGACTTGGCCTCTCATCACCGGATATAAATCCGGCGCACAGGGATATTCCGTATAGCGGACAATCACTAAACTCTGCCAGCCACAGACCTGTCGGGATTCAATGGCCCTTTGCTTAACATTGTCCCGAACACGACACTGAGGGGAGCGGCGACCGTGGAACAGGCCTTCGACGTGCCGGCCCGACCCCGACCTGACCAGGTGATTGGGCGAGGTGATGTGCTCGCGCGCGCCCGCGGGCATGTGACCGAGGGGGGCAGCCTCCTGCTGTACGGCCCGGCCGGAATCGGGAAGTCCACCGTCCTGCGGACCCTCGCGGCCGAATGCGCCGGCGGCGCCACGGCCGTGCTGCGGTGTTCCGCGACGGAATCGGAGTCCCATCTCCCCTTCCTCGCCCTGGTCGACCTGCTGGGGCTCGTCGCCGACGAGGTGTCCGAGCGCCTGCCGGGCCCGCAGCGCGCGGCGCTGGAGTCGGCGCTGACCGGCCGCGGTGAGTCCTCCCTGCAACGGGACGGCCTGGCCCTGCGGCTGGCGGTGCTGTCGGTGCTGCGTGCGCTGGCCGCGCGGGGGCCGGTGCTGATCGTCGTGGACGACCTGCAGTGGATGGATCCGGCCAGTGCCGAACTGCTGGCCTTCGCGGCCCGCCGCGTGGCGGGCCTGCCGATCCGGGTGCTCGGCGCCGTGCGCACCGACGCCGATCCGCAGGACCAGCAGGACCGCTATGCGTGGGCGTTCCCGCAGGACGCGCTGACGCTGCGCGTGACGCCGCTGTCCCGCCCCGAGGTGTCCGAACTCCTGGAGGCGCGCGGGCACACCGGTCTGCCGCGCGCGGTCGTCCGGGACATCCACGTCACCAGCGGCGGCAATCCGCTGTTCGCGCTGGAGCTGGGCCGCGCCCTGGCGGAGAGCCGGACGCCGCCGCAGCCCGGCGAGCCGCTGCCGGTGCCGACCTCGCTGCGCGCGCTCGTGCTCAACCGGCTGGAGATGCTGTCCGCCGAGACCCGGCGCACGCTCCTGATCGCCAGCGCGGGGGCGCGCCCCACCCTCGCGACGCTGCGCAGCGCCGGGCGGGCCAACGCCGAGAGCGAGACCGCGGTCGCTGCCTCGCTCGGCCTGGTCGAGATGGACCACGACCACAGCGGGCTCATCCGCTTCGCCCACCCGCTGATATCCGCGGCGCTGTACGCGGAGGCCACCCCCGAGGACCGGCGCAGCGCGCACGCCGCGCTGGCCGCCGCGGCCGGCGACCCGATCGAACGCGCCCGGCACCTGGCACTGGCGACGACCGGCAAGGACCGGCGGGTCGCGGCGAGCCTCGCCGAGGCCGCGGACGAGGCCCGGCTGCGCGGGGCACCGTCGATGGCCGCGCAACTGGGCCTGCTGGCGGCCCGGCACACCCCGGCCGGTGCGATGCCCAGCGCCGACCAGCGGCGGCTGCGGGCCGCCGAGGACGCGCTGACCGCCGCGGAGCCCGAACTCGCCCGCGCCACCGCCCGTGAGGTGCTCGCGGTGGCGACGGAACCGGCGGACCGCGTACGGGCGTGGATCGTGGTGATCGACTCCGTCGGCCAGGCCCTGTCCGAGGTCGACGACGTCTACCCGCAGGCCCTGGCGGACGCCGGCGACGACCCGCGCCTGCAGGGCCTGGTGCGCTACCAGCTGGCCTGGCGGGCGCTGGTGGACGGCCAGATGATCCGGGCCCGCGCCGAGGCCGCCCGGTCGGCGGCGCTCGCCGCGAAGGCGGGCGACCGGCGGACCGAACTGCTCGCGCTGTCCTTCAAGGCGCTCAACGAGACGACGATGGGCCACCCGGACGCCGCCGCCACCCTGGCACTGGCCTCCGCGGAACCGCAGGACCCCGAGGTCGCCATGAACCACAACGGCCCGGTCTACATCCGCTCGCGCTACCTGCTGATGAGCGACCAGCTGGACGAGGCCCGCACCGCGCTGACCTGGCTGGTCGGCGAGGCGCGCCAGCGCGGCGCGGTGGAGAGCGAGGTCTACTCGGTGCGCAGCCTCGCCGAGATCGAACTGCGCTCCGGCCGCTGCGGAACGGCCCTCGAACTGGCCAGGGAGAGTCTGCGGCTGGCCGAGGACATCGGCATCGGCGAGGGCTTCGCGCTCCAGATCGCCTCCTTGGCCGAGGCCGGCGGCGGCACGGTGGAGCGCGCCCTGTCGCTGGCCGGGGACGCGGTGCGGCGGGCCGAGGCCGACAGCGACATGCCGTACATGACGCGGGCGCTGTACGCGCTCGGGCACGCGCGGCTGGTCGGCGCGGACCCGCAGGGCGCGGTGGAGGCGCTGCGCCGGGTGCGGGAACTGGAACGCGAGATGGGCGTGACCGAACCCGCGCGCGGCCGCTGGCAGGGCGACCTGGCCGAGGCCCTCGTCCTCACCGGCGCACTCGGCGAGGCACGCGAGGTCATCGACGCGACCCGCACGCACGCCGTCCGGCTGCGGCGGCACAGCATCCTGGCCGTGCTGGAGCGCGCCGAGGGCATGCTGCTGGCCGCCCGCGGCAACGCCGAGAGCGCGGTGGCCGTCCTCACCGCGGCGCGGCAGCGGCTCGCCGGGCTGGGCTACGGCCTGGAGGAGGCGCGGGCGGTGCTCGCCGTCGCCCATGTCGAGGCCGAGCGCCGCAACCGTTCCGCCGCCCAGGCCGCGCTGGAGGAGGCGGCCCGCCTCTTCCGCCGGGCGAAGGCCCAGCCGTGGCTCGACCACGTCGGTCCCGCGGCGGAGTCGCCTGCGGCAGCTCCTCCGGAGTTGGAGGGGCTGGCCACGATGGAGCGCCAGGTCGCCTCCCTGGTCCTGGAGGGCGCCACCAACCGGGAGATCGCCGCGACCCTGTTCATCAGCGTCAAGACCGTGGAGGCGACCCTCACCCGCGTCTACCGCAAGCTGGGCATCCGCTCGCGGGTCGACATCGTCCGCCTCGCCGCGGGCCGCCGCGCGGGCTGACCCCTCCAGGGCACGGGCCGGGGTCCGCCGGGGGCGGGTTCCGGCCGGCTCCGGTGCCTGTGCGTGACCGAGGGTTTTCCCTGCGCAACCGGGCGAGGGGCATCCCTCGTTGAGGGGCCGCCGGGTCGCCCCTACCGTAAGTGCCGCACGCAGCACAGCAGTTCAGCACCGCGAGACGCCGTGTGCGCCTCGTCTCTTCGTTCCACGGTCGCCGACGGCGTCGGCTCCGGCCGTGCCGTTCGCGCGGACTCCCCTGCCGCCCCACCGGCAGCCGCACGTCCCCCCACCGGCACCCCAGGAGCTCCGCGCCCCGGCTCGCCGTGCAAGGAAGGCCCGCCGCCGCGGTCACGGCGACCGCGGCGCGCCGGCCGGTCCGCCGCCATGAACTCCTGACCAACCGTCAGGGAGCGCCGGGGGCGCCGCGGGTCGGCCACGAGCCACCTGCGGCGCCCCTCTCCACGTCCGGCGGCGTCAGCAGCCGCCTCCCGCCGCGTCGACGGCGGCGTGGATACGGTCGAAGGCGGACTTGAGGCGGACGGCCTCACCCGGCTCCAGGGTGTCGAAGATCAGAGCGCGGACCGCCTCGACGTGCGCGGGGGCGGACGCGACCAGTTTCCCGAAGCCCTCGCAGGTGAGGGTGGCATTGGTGTACCGGCCGTCGCACGGATCGGTCTCGCGACGGATGTAGCCCCGCCCCTCCAGGCGCTTGACCACATGGGACAGGCGCGAGAGGGAAGCGCTCGCGAGGCCGGCCAGCTCACTCATCCGCATCGTGCGGCCGTCCTGCTCGGAAAGCTTCGCCAGGACGTGGTACTCCATCCAGTTCAGGTCGGCGTCCTGCTCCAGCCGCCGTTCCAGCGCGGGCAGGAGCAGGGTCAGCACCCGGGCCATCGACATCCAGGTCGCCAGCTCGTCACCGCGCAGCCAGCGCGGCTCCGCCGCAGTCACCTCGCCCACCGATGTGTCCGGATTCTTCGTCATGAGGACCAGGTTAACAAAAGGCTTGAAGCTTCAAGTTCGTCTGTTACAGTTCGAGCGGCGCTTCAGTTGAAGCTTCAAGATCAATTCCCCATGCACAGAGCAGGAATTCCCGACATGACCAGGATCGGCATCATCCTCGGCAGCACCCGTCCCGGCCGCAACGGCGAGAAGGTGGCCCACTGGGTCGTCGAGCAGGCCCGCACCCACGGCGGCGACGCGACCTTCGAGCTGGTGGACCTCGCGGACTACCCCCTCCCCCACCTCGACGAGCCCATGCCGCCGGCCATGGGCCAGTACCAGAACGCCCACACCAAGGAGTGGGCCGAGAAGATCGCCGGCTTCGACGGCTTCATCTTCGTCACCCCGGAGTACAACCACTCCACCTCCGGTGTGCTGAAGAACGCGATCGACTACCTGTTCGCCGAGTGGAACAACAAGGCCCTCGGCATCGTCTCCTACGGCTCGGTCGGTGGCGCCCGCGCCGCCGAGCACCTGCGCCTGATCGCCGGTGAGCTGAAGATGGCCGACGTGCGCACCCAGGTCGCGCTGTCGCTCTTCACCGACTTCGTCAACTTCTCCGAGTTCGCCCCGGGTGAGCACCAGGCCGCCACCCTGTCGACGCTCATCGACGAGGTCGTCGCCTGGAGCAGCGCCCTGGCGCCTCTGCGCGGCTGACCGCGCATTGACGAGGCAGGGGCGCCCGGCGGGCGCCCCTGCCTTCGGCTGCCGTCCGCTCCCTCCAACGCACCGCTAGATGATGTCGAGGCGGTCCAGGAACGGTGTTGCGGCGGACGCGTCCCCCGTGATGCGGCAGTGGTCGCGCCAGGGTGTGCGGGTGGTGGCCCAGGCGATGAAGTCCAGTGCCGTGCTCCGGACGCGGGTGGGCGCATCGGCGCCCGGCGCCAGGGTGAGCCTGCCGTCCGGCCCGTCGGCGGGCAGGACGGTGACGGTGGTGGCCCCCGGCCCGGTCAGGTCGAGCACGAGGGGCCGCGTCACCGTCGCGGCCAGTTCCGGGCCCTGCATCTGGGGCAGGCCGGCGAGCATGAACTCCACGGCGGGCGCCACCTCGCCGTCGGTCGGCTCCGGGAGGGCGAAGGGCAGGGGACCGTCCGGGGCGAGCATGTCGTTGCGCAGATGGCAGAAGACGTTGAACGCCATGGTGTTCGCCAGGAGATGCCGCGGATACGTCCCGAGGCCGGGCACCTCGACCGGCTCCCCCGCCGCGGGCGGTTCCTGGGCCGCTTCCAGGAGGTCGAGCTGCCGCGGGGTGCTGAGCCGCCACTCGGCGAGGACGTCGGCATGGCTCAGGCCGCGGCGTTCGTCGACGCGCAGATCGTGGTAGCGCTCGCGGTTCCGCGGCAGTGACGGATCGGGCGGCGGCGGGTCCACCGCCTCGGAGGCCAGCGCCGCGAGGTGCGCCATCACGTCGATGACGCGCCACCCCTCGCACGCCGACGGCAGTTCCCACTGCGCGTCGTCCACCTGGGGGACGATCTCCGCCAAGTGCGCCGTGCTCATACGCGCGGCGGCGATGCCGGCACGGGTCATCGTTCCTCACCCGCCTCCTTCGCAGGACGGTCCGGTCAGACCGCGGCGTGGCGGGACATCCGGTAGGTCGCGGCGACGTCCGCGCGGCCGAGCCCGTCGTCGCTCGCGAGGTGCAGCCGTTCGCTGACGACCTCGGCGATCCCCAGGTGCAGTCCCGCGGCGCGGGCGGTGTCGGTGATCAGCCCGGCGTCCTTGGCGGCCGCTTCGAGGGGGAACGACGGGGTGTCGAGGTCGTCGTCGAGCATCCGCGGGCCCTTGGTCTGTACGTACGGGCTGTTGAGGCCGCTGCCGTCGATGACGTCGATGACCATGTGCGGGTCCACGCCCAGGGTGCCGGCCAGGGTGAGGGACTCGGCGATGCCCTCCACGGTGGTCAGGACCCAGGCGTTGTAGGCGAGTTTGAGGCCGCTCGGCTGGCCCACCTCGTCGAGCCAGACGGTGCGCGAGCCCACCGCCTCCAGCACGGGCCGCACCAGCTCCCGCGCCTCCCGCTGCGGGGAGGCCGCCAGGACGGTCAGGGTGCCTGCCACGGCCGGCTCCTTGGTGCCGAGCAGCGGGGCCTCGACGTACGGGACGCCGAGCCGGTCCGCCTGCTGCGCGAGGCGCCTGCCCCCGTCCGGGGAGACCGTGCAGGTCTGCACCCACACGGGCCGGCCGGCCAGGCCGTCGCGGGCCTGGTCCATGACGTCGGCGACGACCTTCTCGTTCGCGAGCGCCGTCAGGACGACATCGGCGCCGCGGCAGGCCTCGGCCGGTGTGCCGCACACCGTCGCGCCGACTTCGGCCAGCGGTTGGGCGACGGCGCGGTTGCGGTTCCAGACACGCAGTCCCAGCCCCGCCGCCGCGATGTTGCGGGCCATGGCCTCCCCCATGGTGCCCGTGCCCAGCACCGCGACCACGGGTCCGCTCTGCCCGGACGAGGCCGTCCGGTTCGTTTCGCTCATCGCCGTGCCTCCCTGTGCTCGGCGGGCCGCGCGCCGCGCCGGCGGCGCGGGCCCTGTCGTGCCGACTGGCGTCCGGCGGCCGGGGGGTCAGGCGTGCTGCCCGATCCAGACGGTCTTGGCGTTCATGAACTCCCGCATGCCCAGGTCGGACAGCTCGCGGCCGTAGCCGCTGCGCTTGACGCCGCCGAAGGGGATCTCGGGGTAACTGGTCGTGTTGCCGTTGATGAAGGCCATGCCCGACTGCACGTCGCGGACGAACAGTTCGCGTTCGGCCTCGTCCTCGCTCCACAGGTTCGACCCGAGGCCGTAGGGGTGCCCGTTGGCCTCCCGCAGGGCCTCGTCCAGGGAGGGCACCGTCCACACCTGCGCCACGGGACCGAAGACCTCCTCGTGGTACATCCGCATGTCCGGCGTGGTGCCGGTCAGCACGGTCGGCGGGTAGAACCACCCGGGCCGGTCCGGGCGTTCGCCGCCGAGCAGGACCGTCGCGCCCTTGGCGACGGCGTCGTCGACGTACGACTCCACGTCCCCCCGGCCGGACTCCGTGGCCAGCGGCCCGACGTCGGTGGCCGCGTCCATCGGGTCGCCCACCACCAGCGCGCCCATCTTCGCCACGAACATCTCGAGGAACGCGCCGCCGATCTCCTCGTGCACGAAGAAGCGCTTGCCGTTGATGCAGGACTGCCCGTTGTTGAGGCACCGCGCCTTGACCGCGACATCGGTCGCCCGCTCCAGGTTCGTGGAGGGCATGACGATGAACGGGTCCGAGCCGCCGAGTTCCAGGACCACCTTCTTGATCTCGTCACCGGCGATGCCGGCCACCGACCGCCCGGCGGGCTCGCTGCCCGTCAGCGTCGCCGCCGCCACCCGCGGGTCGCGCAGCACCTGCTCCACCCTGCCGGCGGAGATCAGCAGCGTCTGGAACACGTCGTCGGGGAAGCCCGCGTCGTGGAAGAGCTCCTCCAGGTACAGGGCGCACTGCGGCACGTTCGAGGCGTGCTTGAGCAGACCCACGTTGCCCGCCATCAGCGCGGGCGCGGCGAACCGCATGGCCTGCCACAACGGAAGGTTCCACGGCATCACGGCGAGCACCACGCCGATCGGCTGATACGTCACGAACGTCCGCGCGGCGCCCACGCGCCCGGCGTCGGACTCCAGGTCCCGCAGGAACGCGGGCCCCTCGGTGGCGTAGAACCGCAGCCCGTGCACGCACTTGACCACCTCCTCCTCCGCGGCGCGGAAGGTCTTGCCCATCTCCGAGGTGATCATCGTGCTGACGCTCTCGACCTCCTTCTCCAGACGGTCGGCCGCGTGGTGCAGCCATTCCGCCCGCTCCTCGACGCCCGTCAGCCGGTACGAAGCGGCCGCTGCCGCCGCCCGGGCGAGCTTGTCCTCGAGCTCCTCAGGGGTCAGCTCATCGAACCTCCTGAGGACCTCACCTGTCACAGGGCTCGTGGTTGCGATAGCCATGAATCCACGGTATGACCGCCCGAAAACATCAGCAATTCACCTGTTTGCGCTGGCGTCGCACCGCGGCCCGGGCACGCCGCGGGGCACTCGTCCGGCGCACCCGCCGCGGCCGCCGACCGTACCCCCGCGTACCAGTCGCCTCATCGGTTCCGTGCGTGTAGACATAGCCCTATGGCGGGCCCCAACGACCAGCAGGCCTCGCGAAGACCGCCGGCCCGGGGCCTGCGTGTTCTGCTGGCCGGACGCAGCGTCGCCGGCCAGGTCTTCCTGCTGCAGGTCGTGGTGGTGCTCCTGCTGGTCGCCGCCGCGGTGGTCGAACTCCTGGTCCAGGCGAAGCACGACAGCCGGCAGGAGGTGGGCAACCGCTCGGTGGCCGTGGCCGCCGCCTTCGCCAGTGCCCCCGGGGTCGCCCAGGCCCTGGCCTCGCCCGACCCCTCGGCGGTCCTCCAGCCGAGGGCGGAGGAGGCCCGCAAGCGCTCCGGCGTGGACTTCATCGTCGTGACGGACACCGAGGGGACCCGCTACACCCACCCCGTGCCGGACCGCATCGGGGAGAAGTTCGTCGGCGACATCGGTCCCGCGCTGCACGGCGAGGTGGTGACGGAGACCGTCACCGGCACCCTCGGACCGCTCATCCAGGCGAACGTGCCGGTGTTCGACGCCCAGGGCAAGGTCGTCGGCATCGTGTCCGCGGGCATCACCATCGCCAAGGTCAGCGGCGTGGTCAACCAGATACTGCCCATCCTGCTGGGCAGCGCCGCCGTGGCGATGGCGCTCGCCATGGGCGGCACCTGGCTGATCGGCAGACGGCTGCTGCGCCAGACCGGCGGCCTCGGGCCGCTGGAGATGACCCGTATGTACGAGCACCACGACGCGGTGCTGCACGCCGTGCGCGAGGGCGTCCTCATCCTCGACGGGGACGGGCGGCTCCAGCTCGCCAACGACGAGGCGCGGCGGCTGCTGCGGCTGCCCGCGGACGCCGAGGGCCGGCCCGTCGGCGAGCTCGGCCTGGAGACGCGTGCCCGCGAACTGCTGTCCTCGGGCCGCACGGTGACGGACGAGGTGCTGCCCGCCGGCGACCGCCTCCTGGTGCTCAACAACCGGCCCACCGACCTCAACGGCGGCCCGCCCGGCTCGGTGGCCACCCTGCGGGACGCCACCGAGCTGCGCGCCCTGTCCGGCCGCGCCGAGACGGCCAGGACCCGGCTGCGGCTGCTGTACGACGCGAGCGTGGCGATCGGCACCACGCTGGACATCACGCGCACCGCCGAGGAACTCGCGGAGGTCGCCGTCCCGCGCTTCGCCGACTACGTCACCGTGGACCTGGCGGAACCGGTGCTGCACGGCGAGGAGCCGCTGCGGCCCGGCCCGGCCGTGACGATGCGCCGGGTGGCGGTGAGCGGGGTGCGCCCGGACCCGCCGCTGGGCCCCGAGGGGCACCCGGTGGTGGTCCCGCCGTCGAGTCCCCAGGCCACCGGGCTGACGACCGGCCGCGCGGTGCTGGAGCCGTGTCTCGCGGACTCCGCGGACTGGCGGCGGCAGGACCCGGAGCGCAACGCCAAGGTCCTCTCCTTCGGCATCCACTCGCTGATCTGCGCGCCGCTGAGCGCGCGCGGCGTCCTGCTCGGCCTGGTCAACTTCTGGCGATCGCAGGAGAGCCCGCCGTTCGAGGAGGACGACCTGTCACTGGCCGAGGAGCTGGCGGCACGCGCCGCGGTCTGCATCGACAACGCCCGCCGGTTCACCCGCGAGCACACCATGGCCGAGACCCTCCAGCGCAGCCTGCTGCCGCAGAAGCTGCCCCGGCTGAACGCGATCGACGCGGCCTACCGCTACCTGCCCGCGCAGGCGGGGGTGGGCGGCGACTGGTTCGACGTGCTCCCGCTGCCGGGGGCCCGTGTCGCCCTGGTCGTGGGGGACGTGGTCGGGCACGGCCTGCACGCGGCGGCCACGATGGGGCGGCTGCGCACGGCCGTGCACAACTTCTCCGCCTTGGACCTGCCGCCGGACGAACTGCTGAGCCACCTGGACGAACTGGTCGGCCGCATGGACCGGCCCGACGCGCTCCCGGACACCGGCGAGGACGGCGGCGAAGATGAGGGCGACGACGCGAGTGCGGTCGCGGGACGTGTCCCCGGCGGCACCGCGGTCTCCGGCGCCACCTGCCTCTACGCGGTCTACGACCCCGTCTCGGCGGTGTGCACCCTGGCCCGGGCGGGCCATCTGCTGCCTGCCCTGGTGGGGCCCGACGGCGCGGTGGACTTCCTCGAACTGCCCCAGGGACCGCCGCTGGGCCTGGGCGGGATGCCCTTCTCCGCGGTGGAGGTCGTGCTGCCCGAGGACAGCACCCTCGTCCTGTACACCGACGGCCTCGTCGAGGACCGCGAACGGGACATCGACGAGGGCCTGGAACAACTGCTCGGCGTCCTGGCGGGGCGCCGGGGCCGGGACCCCGAGGCGATCTGCGGGGACGTGCTCGACGCGATGCTGCCGCCGGACCCCGCCGACGACATCGCGCTGCTCGTGGCCCGCACCCGCGTGCTGGACGGCAGCCGCGTCGCCGAGTGGGACGTGCCGGGCGACCCGGCGGCCGTCTCCGGCGTCCGGGCGGCGGTGTCCCGCCGGCTGGCCGAATGGGGGCTCGCGGAGCTGTCCTTCACCACCGAACTGCTGCTCAGCGAGCTGATCACCAATGCCATCCGCTACGGGGCCGAGCCCATCCACGTGCGGCTGATCCTGGACCGGACCCTCATCTGCGAGGTCTCCGACGCCGGCAGTACCGCCCCTCACCTGCGCTACGCGGCCACCACCGATGAGGGCGGCCGGGGCCTGTTCCTCGTCGCCCAGTTCGCCGAGCGCTGGGGCACCCGCTACACCGCCACGGGCAAGGTCATCTGGGCCGAGCAGGCGCTCGCGGGGGTCACGCCGCCGGAGTGGTGACGCCCGCGGCCGGTGCGGCGGGCGCGGGCTCGTCGCGGTGGATCGGGGTGTGCCCGCCGGTGAGCGGGACGCCGGAGCCGCCGCGCCGGTGGGCGACGATCTCGGCGGCGATGGACAGCGCGGTCTCCTCCGGGGTGCGGGCGCCGAGGTCGAGCCCTATGGGGCTGTGCAGCCGGGCGAGTTCCCCCTCCGCCAGGCCCGTCGCGCGCAGCCGCTCCAGGCGCTGTTCGTGGGTGCGCCGGGACCCCATGGCGCCCACGTACCCGACCGGCATGCGCAGGGCGCGCTCCAGCAGCGGCACGTCGAACCTGTCGTCGTGGGTGAGCACGCACACCGCGGTACGGCCGTCGACCGGGGTCCGTTCCAGGTAGCGGTGCGGCCAGTCGACGACCACCTCGTCGGCGTCGGGGAAGCGGCGCGCGGTCGCGAAGACCGCGCGGGCGTCGCAGACCGTCACGGTGTACCCGAGGAACCGGCCGGCCCGTACGAGGGCGGCGGCGAAGTCCACCGCGCCGAACACCAGCATGCGCGGCGGCGGCACCCCGGCCTCGACGAGCAGCGTGACCGGCTCGCCGCAGCGGCTGCCGTCCGCGCCGATGTGCGCGGTCGCGGTGCGTCCCGCCGCCAGCAGCGCGCGGGCCTCGGCGGCCGCCGTACGGTCCAGGCGCGGGTCGCCGAGCGTGCCCTCGTACGCTCCGCCGGGCCGCACCAGCAGGCCCCGGCCCAGCAGTGCGGCCGGGCCGCGGACGACCCTGGCCACGGCGACGGCGTCCCCGGCGACCGCGCCGGCCAGCGCCGCGGCGTAGTGCGGCTCGGCGCGGGGGTCGATCCGCTGGACGAAGACGTCGATGGTGCCGCCGCAGGTCAGCCCGACGGCAAAGGCGTCGTCGTCCGCGTGGCCGAAGTGCTGGAGCACGGGCTCTCCGGACTCCAGCACCTCCCGGCACACCTCGTAGACGGCGCCTTCGACGCACCCGCCGGACACACTGCCGACGGCGGTCCCCCCGGCGTCGACGGCCAGGGCCGCCCCGGGCTGCCGGGGCGCGCTGCCGCCGACCGCGACGACGGTCGCGACCGCGAACGGCCTGTCCTGCCCGGCCCAGCGGTGCAGTTCACCGGCGATGTCCAGCATGAATGGCGCTCCTTGACGCTCCGTCAGGTACCCGTGAGGTGCTCGGGTCGTACCGGTACGCGTTCCAGGGGCAGCCCGGTCGCCGCGCGGATGGCGGCGACGACCGCCGGTGTGGAGGACAGGGTGGGCGCCTCGCCCGCGCCGCGCAGCCCGTACGGGGCGTGGTGGTCGGCGAGTTCGAGCACGTCGACAGGGATCGGCGGTGTGTCGAGGATGGTGGGGATCAGGTAGTCGGTGAAGGACGGGTTCCTGACCTTCGCCCCGTCGGAGACGACGATCTCCTCCATGACGGCCAGCCCCAGCCCCTGGGTGGTGCCGCCCTGGATCTGGCCGACGACCGCCAGCGGGTTCATCGCCTTGCCGACGTCCTGGGCGCAGGCGAGTTCGACGACCTTCACCAGCCCGAGTTCGGTGTCGACCTCGACGACCGCGCGGTGCGCGGCGAAGGAGTACTGGACGTGGCCGAAGCCCTGGCCGGTCCGCAGGTCGAAGGGCTCGGTCGGGCGGTGCCGCCACTCCCGTTCGATGTCGATCACCTCGTCGCCGAGGACCTCGGCGAGCGGGGCCAGCACCTCCCCGCCGTCGGTGACCACCTTGCCGCCCTCCAGGAGCAGTTCGGCCGTCGCCCACGCCGGGTGCCCGCTGCCGAACCTGGCCCGGCCCATCTCCAGGGCGCGTTCGCGCACCGCCTCGCAGGCGTGCCGCACCGCGCCGCCGGTGACGTACGTCTGCCGGGACGCCGAGGTGGAACCGGCCGAACCGACCCGCGTGTCGGCGGGGTCGATGGTGACCTGGGTGACGCCGAGCTCGGTGCGGGCGATCTGCGCGTGCACGGTGATCCCGCCCTGGCCGACCTCGGCCATCGCGGTGTGCACGGTCGCGACGGGCTCGCCGGCGACCACCTCCAGGCGGACCCGGGCGGTGGAGTAGTCGTCGAAGCCCTCGGAGAAGCCGACGTTCTTGATGCCGACCGCGTAGCCGACGCCGCGTACGACGCCCTCGCCATGGGTGGTGTTGGACAGGCCGCCCGGCAGGGCGCGCACGTCGACCGCGCCTCCGGCGCTCTCCCACTGGGCCTCCGGCGGCATCGGCATCGCCTTGACCCGGCGCAGGAGTTCGGCGACCGGCGCCGGGGAGTCCACGACCTGGCCGGTGGGCATGACCGAGCCCTGCGACATGGCGTTGAGCTGCCGGAACTCCACCGGGTCCATGCCGAGCGCGGCGGCCAGCTTGTCCATCTGCGCCTCGTAGGCGAAGCACGCCTGGACCGCGCCGAAGCCGCGCATGGCCCCGCACGGCGGGTTGTTGGTGTAGAGCGCGATCGCCTCGACGTCCACGTCGCCGACGACGTACGGGCCCACCCCGAGCGACGCGGCGTTGCCGACGACGGCGGGCGAGGAGGAGGCGTAGGCGCCGCCGTCCAGCACGATCCGGCACTTCACATGGGTGAGCCGGCCGTCGCGGGTGGCACCGTGCTCGTAGTGGAGCTTCGCCGGGTGGCGGTGGACATGGCCGAAGAAGGACTCGAAGCGGTTGTAGACCATCTTCACGGCCTTGCCGGTGCGCAGCGCCAGCAGGCAGGCGTGGATCTGCATCGACAGGTCCTCGCGCCCGCCGAAGGCGCCGCCCACGCCGGAGAGCGTCATACGGACCTTGTCCTCCGGCAGTCCGAGGACGGGGGCGATCTGACGCAGGTCCGCGTGCAGCCACTGGGTGGCGATGTAGAGGTCCACACCGCCGTCCTCGGCGGGGACGGCGAGTCCCGACTCCGGGCCGAGGAACGCCTGGTCCTGCATCCCGACCTCGTAGTCGCCCGTGACGACGACGTCGGCGCGCCGGGCCGCCGCCTCGGCGTCGCCGCGGACGACCGGCTGCCGGTGCACGATGTTGGGGTGCGGGACATGGCCGATGTAGTGGTCGGTGCGGCCCTCGTGCAGGAGCGGCGCGTCCGGCGCGGTCGCCGTGGCCTCGTCCACCACGACGGGCAGCGGACGGTACTCGACCCGGATCTTCGCGGCGGCGCGGCGTGCCGTCTCCGGGTGGTCGGCGGCCACGATGGCAACCGGCTCGCCGTGGTGACGGACGCGGCCGTGGGCCAGGACGGGGGTGTCCTGGAGCTCCAGGCCGTAGTGCCGCACCCCGGTCGGCAGGTCCTCGTGGGTGAGGACCGCGTACACGCCCGGCTGGGCGAGGGCCGCGGAGATGTCGATCGCGACGATCTCGGCGTGCGCGTGCGGACTGCGGAGCGTGTGCCCCCACAGCATGTCCTCGTGCCACAGGTCGGAGGCGTAGGCGAACTCGCCGGTGGTCTTGAGGAGTCCGTCGGGGCGCAGCGTGGACTCGCCGATGCCGCCCCTGGTCTCGCTGCCCTGGGTGGTCGGCGTCGGGGTACGGGTCACGCCCATCGCGGTCAGCCCTCCGCCCCGGTGCGGGCGGCCGCGAGGCGGACCGCGTCGAGGATCTTCTCGTAGCCGGTGCAGCGGCACAGGTTGCCCGACAGTGCCTCGCGGATGTCGGCGTCGGTGGGCCGGGGGTTGTGCTCCAGGAGTTCGTCGGCGGCGACCAGCAGTCCGGGGGTGCAGAAGCCGCACTGCACGGCGCCTGCGTCGAGGAACGCCTGCTGGACGGGCGACAGGGCGGTGGCCGGGTCACCGGGGCGGGCCTGCCACTGCCGGGCGGCGTCCAGGCCGGTGCCGCCGGGGGCGTTGTGCGCCGCGGGGGCGTCGCGCTCCTCGGCGTACCGCGCCAGGCCCTCGACGGTCACCACGTCCCGGTCCTGCGCCTGTCCGGCAGCGACCAGGCAGGCGCACACGAGGACACCGTCCAGGCGCACCGTGCACGAGCCGCACTCGCCCTGCTCGCAGGCGTTCTTCGAGCCGGGCAGGCCCATCCGCTCGCGCAGGACGTAGAGCAGGCTCTCGCCCTCCCAGACGTCGTCGGCCTCCTGGCGGCGTCCGTTGACGGTGAAGGTCACGCGCATCGGGTGCCCCCCGTCCCACCGCGGGCGCCGCCGCGGTACTCCTGCCATGTCCAGCCGAGGGTGCGGCGGGCCATGACGGTCAGCGCGTGCCGGCGGTAGGCGGCGGTGCCGCGCACGTCGTCGATGGGGCTGGCGCAGGCGGCGACCAGCTCCGCGAACTGCCGGGCCACGGCCGGGGGGACGATCCGGCCGTTGTCCCAGAACCCGCCCTCCTCCAGGGCCGCGTTCAAGAACTCCTCCGCGACGACGGCGCGGACCGGGGTGGGCGCCGCCGACCCGATCCCGGTGCGGACCGTGCGGGTGTCCGGGTGCAGGGCCAGGCCGAAGGCGCAGACCGCGATGACCATCGCGTTGCGGGTGCCGACCTTGGAGAACTGCTGGGGGCCGTCGGCGTTCGCGATGTGGACGGCGCGGATCAGCTCGTCCGGGGCGAGCGCGTTCCGCTTGACGCCGGTGTAGAACTCCTCGACCGGGATCATGCGGGTGCCGCGCACCGAGACGGCCTCCACCTCGGCGCCGGCGGCCAGCAGCGCCGGGTGCGCGTCGCCCGCCGGGGAGGCCGCGCCGAGGTTGCCGCCGACGCTGCCGCGGTTGCGGATCTGGGGGGAGCCCACGGTGTGCGCGGCCAGGGCGAGGCCCGGCAGCTGCCGCCGCAGGTGCTCCATGATCCGGGTGTAGGGGACGCAGGCGCCCAGCCGCACGGTCCGCTCCCCCACCTCCCACTCGTGGAGTTCTGCGACGCGGTTCAGGTCGAGCAGGACATCGGGACGCCGGTGGTCGAAGTTGATCTCGACCATCACGTCGGTACCACCCGCGATGGGCACGGCCGAGGGATGCTCCGCCTTCGCGGCGAGCACCTCCTCCCAGCTCGCGGGACGCAGGAAGTCCATGCGGCGCTCTCTTCTCGTCGGGAATCGGAATGGCTCGTTCATGTCCTGTTCACGCGATGTGACTCAGTACACTTCCATGCACCCGTCCGGGTGCAGTCACCGAACACCTGAAGCACTTGGCTGGTCGGTAGGCTTGCCTTGTAGATTCCTCCGAAAATCGCGGACCGGAAACCTGTCGGCATCGCGGTGGCAACACCGACGCAATGCATCAGGCGCCACCCTGGTACCGCCTCGACCGGAGGCGTACGAGACGAGGCGACGACGATGCGGCTGCGCGCACTCCTGGACACCGATGCCCTCGGGCTGCGGCTGCTCGGCGGCGAGGAGGAGCTCGACCGCACCGTCCGCGGGGTGATGACCACCGACCTGAAGGACCCCAGCCGCTACCTGACCGGTGGCGAGCTCGTCCTGACCGGTCTGGCGTGGCGGCGGGAGCCCGCCGACTCCGAGCGCTTCGTCCGCATCCTCACCGCGGCCGGGGTCGCCGGGCTGGCGGCCGGCGAGGCCGAACTCGGCTCCGTCCCCGACGACCTGGTGCTGGCCTGCGCCCGGCACCGCCTGCCGCTCTTCGCGGTGGACGAGGACGTCTCCTTCGCCTCCATCACCGAGCACGTCGTACGGCAGGTCTCCACCGAGCGCGCGGGCGACCTGGCGGCCGTCGTCGAGCGGCACCGCCGCCTGATGGCGTCGGGCCCGGCGGGCGGCGGCCCGGACGCCGTCCTGGACCTGCTCGGCAGCGACCTGGACCTGCGCGCGTGGGTGCTGTCCACGACCGGGCGCCGCATCGCCGGCTCCGACCACCCCCTGCCCGCGCAGGTCCGCGCCGAACTGGCCGGCGAGCACCTCGCCGCGTCCCGGACCGGGCGGCCCTCACCGCACCGCGCGTACGCGGCGGGCCGCCCCTACTCCCTCTTCCCGATCCGCAGCGGGGACCCGGCGGCGGACGTCCGGGCCACCTTGCTGTCCGACTGGTTCCTGGCCGTCGACGCCGACGCCGGCGAGTGGCCCGCCGAACGGCTCGACCTGCTCCACGGCGTCACCCAGCTCATCGCCGTCGAACGCGAGCGCCGCGACGCCTCCCGCACGGTGCGGCGGCGGCTGGCCGCGGAGGTCATGGACCTGGTCCAGGCCGGCGCGCCCCCGTCCGAGATCGCCGCGCGTCTGCGGGTCGCCGCGCCCGTCCTCGCCCCGGGGCTCGGCGCGGCCCCGCACTGGCAGGTCGTGGTCGCCCGCGTCGACTGGGCGGGCGGCGGCGTGCCCTCGGGTCCCGCGGCGCAGGCGCTGCTGGAGGAGGCCCTGGTCGATCCGGCCGCCGTCGGCTCGGACCCGGCCGACCGCATCGCCGTCGCCCACGCCGGCGACGAGGCGCTGGCCCTCGTCCCGCTCTCCTCGGTCGACACCGACGGCCCCGCACCCGAGCTCTCCGCCCAGCGGCTGCTCGGCATGCTCCGCGCCCCCCTGACCCACGGCCTCGACGGCGACGGCCGCCTCACCATAGGCGTCAGCGCCGCCGTCCACTCCGCCGACGGGCTGCGCGGCGCCCTGGAGGAGGCCCGCCACGCCCGCCGCGTCGCCGCCGCCCGCCCGGGCCGGGTGTGCGTCGCGGGCCACGAGGAACTCGCCTCCCACGTCCTCCTGCTGCCCTTCGTCCCCGACGACGTCCGCCGCGCCTTCACCGCCCGCCTGCTGGACCCGCTGCGGGACTACGACCAGCGGCACCGCGCGGACCTCATCCCCACGCTGGGGGCGTTCCTGGAGTGCGACGGCTCCTGGACGCGCTGCGCGAACCGGCTGCACCTGCACGTCAACACCCTGCGCTACCGCATCGGTCGCATCGAGCAGCTGACGGGCCGTGACCTGTCCCGGCTGGAGGACAAGGTCGACTTCTTCCTGGCCCTGCGGATGAGCTGACCGCTGCCGGCCGGGCGTCAGCCCGCGCCGAGGCCGGTCAGGAACGTCGCGGCGACGAGGTCGGCAGCCCGCGGGGGGTCCACATCGGGGAACCGGTGCGCGACGGAGTCGACGAGCCCGCTGAGGACCGCCCGCGCCCACGCGGGGTCGGTGTCCGGCCGCAGGAAGCCCTCGTCGACGATGCGCTGGACGAAGGCGTCGAGGCGGGCGCTCTGCTCGTCGCGACGGGCGCTGGCCTCGGGGTCCTTCTGCATCATCCGCCGGGTGTCGACGGGCCATTCCCGGCTGACCGGGATGATCCCTTCGAGGTAGCGGTGCAGGGCCACCTGGACCGGGGCCTCGGTCAGGCGCGCCTCGTCCAGAACGCGTCCCGAGGAGTCGAGCTTGGCCTGGAAGACGGCGCTGAGCAGAGCCTCCCGGTTCGCGAAGCGGCGGTGGACCGTCGTGCGGTCGACTCCAGCGGCGGCGGCGATGGCCGCCATGGAGGTGCCCGGGTCCTCGGCCAGGAGGCGGGCGCCGGCCTGGAGGACGGCGGTCAGATTGCGTGCGGCGTCGGCTCTCATGGTCCGCCGATTCTACCGTCCGGCATCACTTGCGCCATCAAACACTCGCCGTGAGATGCAACACGTCGATTAGATGCAACATTGATGTTGCGTTTCACGGAAAACCCTCTACGTTGGAGTTGCCGCCAGGAGAGGCGCGCATCGATGGACCGATAGACCGATGGACCGACGAAACGAGGCACGCGCATGTCACGCACATGGCTGATCACCGGAGGCTCGCAGGGGCTGGGCATGGCCCTGGCCCTCGCGGCGCTGGACGCGGGCGACCGGGTGGTGGTGACCTCACGCACCCCCGGGGCGCTGGATTCCCTGCGGGCCCGGTACCCGGAGCGGCTGGAGGCGGTGGCGCTGGACGTCACCTCCGCGTCGCAGTCCAGGGACGTGGTGGCGAGGGCGGTGGAACGGTTCGGTTCGGTCGACGTGCTGGTCAACAACGCCGGTTACGCCACCACCGGCTCGATCGAGGACTTCCCTGAGGACGAGTTCCGCGCCCAGGTCGAGGCCAACCTCTACGGCGTCGTCCATGTGACCCGGGCGGTGCTGCCGGTGATGCGCCGTCAGAGGTCCGGGCACGTGGTCCAGATCTCCTCCATCGGCGGGCGCGTCGGGGGCACGCCGGGCCTCAGCGCCTACCAGACGGCCAAGTTCGCCGTGGAGGGCTTCTCCGAGGTGCTCGCCAACGAGGTGGCGCCGTTCGGGGTGAAGGTCACCATCGTCGAGCCGGGCGGCATCCGCACCGGCTGGGCCGCGGGCGCGGCGGAGCCGTCCGGCCCGGTCACTCCCGACTACGCGCCCACGGTGGGCGCGTGGCTGGCCCGGTTCGCCGAGTACGCCGGCAACGAGCCCGGCGACCCGGACCGCATGGCCCGCGCGATCATCGGCGCGGTGGACGCCGAGGAGCCCCCGCGCCGGCTCCTGCTCGGCGGTGACGCCCTGGGCATCGCCATCCGCTCGGAGGAGGGCCGGCTCGCCGAGGCCCGCGCGTGGGCCGAGGTCAGCCAATCCACGGACTTCCCCACCGCCTGACCGGCCCGGCCGGTCCCCTCTCCCCCTCTGCCCGTCCCGTACGAAGGAACCCGCACGACATGACTGTCCACGACAAGCTCTACATCGGCGGCTCCTGGGTCGCCCCCAGCGACCCGGACCTGCTGCTCGACATCCTCTCCCCGCACGACCAGTCCCTGCTGGGCAGCGTGGCGCAGGCCGCGCCCGCCGACGTGGACGCGGCCGTCGCCGCGGCCCGCGAGGCCTTCGACCACGGGCCGTGGCCGCGCACCGCGCCCGAGGAGCGGCAGGAGATCGTCCGGCGCTACGACGCGCTGCGCGCGGCACGTGCCGACGAGGTCGCCGCGGCGATCTCCGTCGAGAACGGCTCCGCGGGCTGGTTCACCAAGGCCGGCCAGCCGTTCCTGACCCGCCAGGTCGGCGCGTACCTCAAGGCGGCCGAGGAGTTCGGCTGGGAGGAGGTCGTCGAGCCGTCCGATCCCTCGGTGGCCTTCGACACCATCGTGCGGCGCGAGGCGATCGGCGTGGTCGCTGCCGTCATCCCGTGGAACTCCCCGTTCTCCGCCGCCACCGCCAAGCTCGTGCCGGCCCTGCTGGCGGGCAACACCGTGGTGCTGAAGGTCTCCCCGGAGAACTCGCTGAGCATGATGCTGCTGGCACAGCTGTGGCACGAGGCGGGTCTTCCCGAGGGCGTGCTCAGCGTCCTGCCCGCGGACCGCGAGACCAGTGAGTACCTCGTCTCGCACCCCGGTGTGGACAAGATCTCCTTCACCGGTTCGACGCGCGCCGGGCGGCGTATCGCCTCGATCGCCGGTGAGCACCTCAAGCGCGTCGGCCTGGAGCTGGGCGGCAAGTCCGCCGCGCTCGTGCTGGAGGACGCGGACCTGCCGGCCGTGACGCAGGGCCTGCGGTTCGGTTCCATGGCCAACAACGGCGAGGCCTGCATCCTGCAGACCCGCATCCTCGCGCCGCGCAGCCGGTACGAGGAGGTCGTCGCGGCGGTGAAGGAGATGGTGGAGTCGCTGAAGGTCGGCGACCCGTCCGCCCCCGACACGTTCATCGGCCCGATGATCCGCCGCGACCAGCAGCAGCGTGTCATCGACTACATCACCCTCGGCATCGAGGAGGGCGCCCGCCTGGTCACCGGCGGCCCGCAGGTCCCCGAGGGCCTGGAGAAGGGCAACTACGTCACCCCGACCGTGTTCGCCGACGTCGACAACTCCATGCGCATCGCCCAGGAGGAGATCTTCGGCCCGGTCCTGGCCGTCATCGCCTACGAGGACGAGGACGACGCGGTCCGCATCGCCAACGACTCCGAGTACGGCCTGTCCGGCGGCGTCTGGTCGGCGGACCCGGAGCGGGCGCTGTCCGTCGCCCGCCGGCTGCGCACCGGCACGGTCACCGTCAACGGCTCGCCGATGAGCTTCGACGGCCCGTTCGGCGGCTACAAGGCGAGCGGGGTGGGGCGCGAGTACGGCAAGGTCGGCCTGACCGGCTACGTCGAGCACAAGTCGATCACCCGCAGCCGGTAGCCGTCGCGCTGCCCCGGCGGGCCCGGGAGCCGGCCCGCGAGGTGGTGAAGCCGGCTCCGCCGCCGGTCGGCCGAGGTACGCGGAACATTTCGGCCGCTGCCGGCGGGGGCTCGCGCCCCGGTCCTCGCGGGGCGCGGGAAGCGCGCGGGGCGGAGGGCGCCGTGATCGATGCGTGTCCGCCCTCTTGGCGCGGCACCCCGTGCCGTGCTGGACTTCGCCCAACGGGCTCGATGACGCGCTTCGGGAGGGCAAGTGGCGGACACCGCCATGTCGGACGCAGAGGTGGGACCGGCCGAGGGCGGTGGCGCGCCACCCGACGTGGCGCGGCTGCGCGGGCGGGGCTGCTGGACGGAGGCCGCGGCGCTGCTGGCGCCGTACGCCGCCGAGCGTCCGGAGGCCGCCACGCGGCGGGCGGCACTGCTGATCGAGCGGTGCCTGTTCACCCTGGACGGCTGGGCGGAGGCCGAGGACGCGCTGCGCACGGCGGAGGCCCTGGCCCGTACCGACAACGAGCGCGGCGAGGCCTCCTGCGAACGGGGGAACCTCGCCTACCTCGTGACGCTCTTCGGGCCGCGGGACCGCGCGGACGAGGCACGGGCGGCCCTGATGCGCAGTGCCGCGCTGCTGGAGCCCGGTGCGCCCGGACGGCCGCTGCTGGACTTCCGGCGGGGCCTGGTGGCGGAGCGGCTGGGCGACGACGCCACGGCGGCCAGGGCCTCCTACCTGCGGGCGCAGGCCGGGGCCGAGGCGCACGGCGATCCGCTGCTCACCTCCCACATTCTCGGCCGGCTGGCCGGACTCGCCGCCCGCGACGGCGATCGCGCCGCGGCCCGGCAGGGTTTCGCGGAGTCGCTGCGGCTGCGGGTGGAGACCGGGTACCTCGTCGGGACCGCCCCGGCCCTGGCCGCGCTGGCGACCGTGGAGCCCGAGCCGGAGGCGGCCCGGCTGCGCGCCGAGGCCGCACGGCTGTTCCGGCTGCTCGGCGGCGTACCCGTGTGGCTGGCGGAGAGCCTGGACGGCGAGGCGGTCGCGTAGGCGCGGGCGCCTCGCGAGAGGCGCCGACACGCTTACGGGCGACCGCGGTTCAGGGCCGCGCGCCGGGGCGGGGGCTCACTGCGCGGCGGGCGGCGCCTGGATGTAGTCCTCCAGGCGGGCCACGGTGAAACCCTGTTCACGGATGTGGCGGAGCATGTTGGCGAACATGTGCGTCATCGTGACGCCCTTGAGCTCCGCGGGTCCGCGGAAGTGCGCGAGGATGATGTCCCCGGGGCGCAGCCGCTTGTCCGCGGTCTGGTACTGGATCTGCTTGATCTGCATGGACTCGCGCCACAGCACGATCGCCCGCGGACCGCACTGGCGCACCGCCGCGCCGAGGGAGTCCGCGTAGGCTCCGGCGCCGTACGGCGGGCGGAAGAGGAGGGGGGCCGCGCCGTACCGCTGGGTGAGGACTTCCTGGTTCCCGCATATCTCGGCGCGCTGCCGGGCGGGCGACAGCCGCGTCATGTCCGGGTGGTGCAGCGTGTGGTTCTGCACATGGTTTCCCAGCGCCTGGAGTCGCGCGAAATACCCGTAGTCGCTTTTGATGGCGTCATTCGTCAGGAACATGGTGACGGGGACCTTCAGGTCCTCGAGCATCCGGACGAAGTCGGGGCTCTTCTCCTGGCCGTCGTCGATCGTTATGAAGACAATCTTCTTCTTGGTCGGCACCTTCGATATCACGGGGACCGGGCCGTGGGCGGTGAGTTCGACCGGCTTGACGGCCGGCGGCTCCGGGGCCGGCGCCAGCGGTTTCAGCCCCCATTTCGCCCAGGCGTCCGCTGCGTTTGCCGTGTTCGCCGACGGGCTCGGGGACAGAGGTGCGCTGAGCGGCGATGCGATCGCGCCGGGCCCGGAGGAAGGCGTTCCCCCGTGCGCCGCCGCGCTGCCGCCGCTCGCGCACCCGGTCACGGCAGTGCCGAGCACGAGCGCGCCAAATGCCGCACCGAGCAGTGCATTCCGTCGTCGCCGCACACGCCCGGGCAACGGCCGGACATTTCCATGAGTCATGCACGAACCGTATACGCCCGCAATGTGCAGCAAGACACGGGGTCGGTCCCGCATTCCCCGGTACCGAATCCGGGACCGGCCACGGGCGCGTGAATTCTATCGCGTCGTTTTCGGCGAGCGAACAATTCCCGCGCGGGACCACGGGAACAGGAACGGTTCCTGACAGGTTCCCCACATTCGCCGGGCACCCGTGACGGGTTTCCCTTTCATGCGCCACCCGCATCGTGCGGGACGGACCCTCAGTCGCCGTAGTGGCCGCGGGCCAGGGCCTCGACCACGGGGAGGTCACCGCTGACGAGGGCCTCCAGGAGCGCGGCGTGCTCACCGGCGTCGGCGACGAGTTCGGCCCGGATGCAGCGCGGTGTGCCGCCGGCGCGGGCGTGGTCCTCGGCGACCGGCCATTGGGCGCGGCGGTGCAACTCCTCGGCGACCGCGACGAGTTGCCGGTTGCCGGAGACCTCCAGGAGCGCGCGGTGGAAGGCGCGGTCGGCCTCGGCGTAGGCCGCGCGGTCCCCGAGGGCGGCGGCGGCCACGGTGGCCTCGACCAGCGGCCGCAACTGCTCCCAGCGGGAGGACGGCACGGTGCGCGCCAGCCGCAGGACGACGGGCACCTCCAGCAGCGCGCGCACTTCGGCGAGTTCCGCGCGGTCCCGGCGGCTGCGCTCGAAGACCCGGAAGCCCTTGTTCGGCAGGGCCTCGACGGCGCCCTCGCGGGCGAGCAACTGCATGGCCTCGCGGACGGGTGTGGCCGAGACCCCGAAGCGCTCGGCGAGCGCCGGGGCCGAGTACACGGCGCCGGGCCGCAGCTCGCCGGTCACCAGGGCGCCGCGCAGCGCGCGCAGGACCTGGTCGCGCACCGAGTGCCGTTCGGGCATCCGGCGCGGCCGGGGCAGCGCCTCGGCACGGCCCGGGGCGGCGTCCCGGAGGGGCTCGGCCTCCTGGTGCCGCTCGGCATGCGGATGGGCACCCCGGACGAGCTCGTCGTGGCCGGGCGGCAGCCCGGGGGCCGCGACGGCGGCCGCCTGGGCCGGCCGTGCGGCTCGGGGGGCGTACTCCACGGGGGCTCCTTCGGACGGGACGGTGTGCGCCTGGCGCACTCCTACAGTCGGTGCGCGCCGCCCTCTATTGCAACACTCTCCACGACCTGCTTCGAGAACTTACCTCCCGCCCTGCCCCCGGAAGCGAAGCAAGGCGAGGCTCACCTCATTTGGATCTTTTGTCCGGTCCACCTCGCACATGACCCGGCAGCGCGCGTCACGGCGTCCGCCGGACAGCCCGAGCGGGGTCACGCCAGAGCCCTCCACTAGTACTGCAACGGTCTTTGCCGTGACGGGTGGGCAGCGGGCTCGTTGAGGTGGGCATGGGGTGGGATGTGGTGCTGTCTGATGCGAGCCGGTGGTCAAGTGGTCTGGCGGAGTTGCACGAGCGGTTTATGCACCGGTTCGCCAGGTCCGAGCCGCGGGAGTCGGCACTGGCCTATATGAGGGGGCTGATAGCCCCGCTGGAACGGAAGAACGGCTGGACGCTGGCCGAACAGGCAGGTCACACAGGCCCGGACCGGATCCACCGGCTCTTGAACCGCATCGAC
>NZ_JBIVLH010000022.1:0-147260 GCF_044751185.1 Streptomyces sp. NPDC088733 | reverse complement strand
TCCCGCCTATGTAGCCGCGCGGGGCGGGCTGGGGTGGGGCGCTCACCACGGGGGTCGCTGGGGGGGCCGGCCGGGTGGGCGGGGCGGGTCACCGGGGGGGGGGGCGCGCCCCGGTTCGGGGCCCCCGCCCCTCGGCGTACGCGGTCAGGACGCGTACGCCCCCGGCCCGCCGTGATGGACGGCGGGCCGGCCGGTTGTCGGGCTCGTGCGCAACGGGCGTGTGGAGGGCGGCCGACGGGCAGGGACGGCGGGGAAGCGTCGCCGCCGGCCGTCGCAAAGGACTGTGTGCCCGGGGGCGAGGTACCCGTGCCGCCGGACCGGGACTCGGCGTCCGCGCCGCGGAAGGGCGGGCGGGCGGGCCGTGAATCGGTCGGTCCGATGGCGCCGGTGACCCTGCGGGGGCGGACGGCCTTCGCCGCGCGAAGGCGTCGGTGCCGCCTTGGACAACGCTGTCCGAAGGCGGCACCCCTGAGCGGGAGCGGAGGAATCCCGGGGGCGTTGCCCGGCGCCGGCTACTCGCCCAGGCGCAGCCAGACCGCCGTGTCCCGGGGCAGCCGGCCGTCCTCGTCGAGCGGCCCGCTGGCGAGCAGGACCTGCCGGTGGCCGGGGAGGTCCACCGGGGCCGCCGACAGGTTGACCACGCAGGCGAAGTCGCCGTCGCGGCGGAAGGCGAGCACCTCGCCGGTGCTGTCGAGCCAGCTCATCGGCCCCTCGCCGAGGCCGGGTTCGGCGCGGCGGAGGTCCAGCGCGGTGCGGTACAGCGTGAGCACGGACTCCGGGTCGGCCTGCTCGGCCTCGGCCGTGTACCGCGCCCAGCCGTCCGGCTGGGGCAGCCACAGCTGCTCGCCGCCGAAGCCGTACGGCGGCGCGTCCCCGGACCAGGGCAGTGGTACCCGGCAGCCGTCACGGCCCGGGTCGGTGCCGCCGGAGCGGAAGTACATGGGGTCCTGGAGCCGGTCGGCCGGGATGTCCTCGACCTCGGGCAGGCCCAGCTCCTCGCCCTGGTACAGGTAGACCGAGCCGGGCAGGGCGAGCGTGAGCAGCGCGGCGGCGCGGGCGCGGCGCGTGCCGAGCTCCAGGTCGGTGGGGATCCCGTGGGCCTTGGTCTTGAAGTCGAAGCCGGTGTCGGCGCGGCCGTAGCGGGTGGCCGTACGGGTCACGTCGTGGTTGGCCAGGACCCAGGTCGCCGGGGCGCCGACGGGCGCGTGCACGGACAGCGTCAGCTCGATCGAGGCGCGCAGCCGTGCCGCGTCCCAGGGGCAGGCCAGGAAGTCGAAGTTGAAGGCGGTGTGCAGCTCGTCGGGGCGCAGGTAGCGGACGAAGCGCTCGGCGTCCGGCAGCCACACCTCGCCGATCAGGACGCCGCCGTAGGAGTCCGCGATGGTGCGCCAGGACCGGTAGATCTCGTGGAGTTCGTCGCGGTCGATGTAGGGGTGCGGGTCGCGCCCCTCCTCGAAGTCGGGCAGCAGCGGGTCCTTGGCGACCATCGCCGCCGAGTCGATGCGCACGCCGGCGACGCCGCGGTCGAACCAGAAGCGGAGCACGTCCTCGTGCTCCTTGCGGACCGAGGGGTGGTCCCAGTTGAGGTCGGGCTGCTCGGGTGCGAACAGGTGCAGGTACCAGTCGCCGTCGGGCAGCCGGGTCCAGGCGGGGCCGCCGAACTGGGACCGCCAGCCGTTCGGGGGCAGTTCGCCGTTCTCGCCGCGTCCGGGACGGAAGTGGAACAGCTCGCGCTCCACACTGCCCGGCCCCGCGGCGAGCGCCGCCTGGAACCACACGTGCCGGTCGGAGACGTGGTTGGGGACGATGTCGATGATCGTGCGGATGCCGGCGCCGCGGGCCTCCGCGATGAGCTTCTCGGCCTCGGCCAGGCTTCCGAAGGCGGGGTCGATGGCCCGGTAGTCGGCGACGTCGTAGCCGCCGTCGGCCAGCGGCGAGGGGTACCAGGGGCTGAACCAGAGGGCGTCGACGCCCAGCGCCGCCAGGTACGGCAGTCTGGACCGCACCCCGGCGAGGTCGCCGGTGCCGTCCGCGTCGCCGTCGGCGAAGCTGCGTACGTACACCTGGTAGATGGCGGCGCCGCGCCACCACTCGTCGGTGGCCTCGGTCGGCTGGGTGTCTGCCACGTGACTGGTCCTTTCGGGCAGCTGGGACCACGCCGCCGGCCCTCACGGCGGGCGGCGTGGTGCTGGTGGGAAGCGGCGTCGCGGTGGACGGGTGCGGGCCTCAGCCCTTCAGACCGCCGGCGGTCAGGCCGCTCATGATGTTGCGCTGGAACACAAGGAAGATCAGCAGGGTCGGGACGGAGGCCATGGCGATGGCCGCCAGGAGCCAGTTCTCCGGGACGCCGCTGGCGAGCGAGTAGATGCCGACGTTGAGCGTCTGCTTCGTCGGATCCGGCAGGGTGAGCATCGGCCAGAGGAAGTCCTTCCAGACCCCGACGATCGCGAAGATGGAGACCACTCCGAGGATCGGGCGGGAGATCGGCAGGACCACCGACCACAGGGTGCGCACCGGGGAGGCCCCGTCGATCGCGGAGGCGTCCAGCAGTTCCTGCGGCACCGAGTCGAAGAACCTCTTCAGCAGGAAGATGTTGAAGGCGTTGGTGACCGAAGGCAGCCAGATCACCCAGGGCGAGTCGAGCAGGTTGCGCTGGAAGATCGGCACGTCCAGCACGGTCAGGTACTGCGGCACCACCAGCACGGTCGCCGGGATCATCAGCGTCGCCAGCATCATCCCGAGGATCACGTTACCGAGCACCGGGCGGAGTTTGGACAGCGAGTAGGCGGCCGCCACGTCGAGGACCAGCTGGAAGGCGAGCGCCCCGAACGCGTACCAGAGGGTGTTGAGCAGTAGGTGGTACAGGTCCATCACGGACCAGGCGCTCTTGTAGTTCTCGGGGTGGAAGGAGTGCGGGAAGGCGGTCGGCGGGATCTGCGCGAACTCCTGCGTGGACTTCAGGCCGTTGGCGGCCATCCAGTACAGGGGTCCGAGGAAGACCAGCGTGAAGGCGGCGACCACCAGGAGGAGGACCGTCCGGTAGAGGATCTTGCCGCGCCGGCTCGCGAGTTGCGTCGGCGATATCAGCGTTCGCGTGCTGCTGCTCATCGGTGGGTCCCCGCCCTACTCGTCCGCGGCACGGCTGAGCCGCACGTACCCGGCGGAGAAGACCGCCAGCAGCACCAGCAGCACCAGGCCGAGCGCCGCGGCGCCGCCGTAGTTGTTGAAGTTGAACGCGTACTGGTAGATCAGGTAGACGACGGTGGTCGTGGAGCCCTCCGGCCCGGAGCCGCCGGTCAGCAGGAAGGGCTCGGTGAAGACCTGCATCGTGGCGATGATCTGCATGAGCAGCATCAGCGAGAGGATCAGCCGGGTCTGCGGGATCGTCACGTGCCAGATCTTGCGCAGGAGTCCGGCCCCGTCGAGTTCGGCCGCCTCGTACAGCTCGCCGGGAATGCCCTGGAGGGCGGCCAGATAGATCAGGGTGGCGCCGCCCATGTTCATCCAGGTGGACGCGATGACCACCGACAGCATGGCGGTGTCGGTGGACTGCAGCCATTGCTGGGCGGGCAGGTGCAGCGTCTCGAGGATGCGGTTGAACAGGCCGTACTCGGGGTTGTAGAAGTTCTTGAACAGCAGCACCGAGGCGACCGGCGGCAGCATCACCGGCAGGTACACCAGCAGCCGCAGATAGCCCTGCGCGTGCCGCAGTTCGTTCAGCAGCAGTGCGACGAAGAACGGCACCGCGAAGCCGAGCAGCAGCGCCAGGCCGGTGAAGAGCAGGGTGTTGCGCCAGGCCTGCCAGAACGCGGGGTCGTGGAAGACGTAGTTCAGGTTGGACCAGCCGGCCCAGGTGGTCTGCCCGTCCTTGGTCTTCTGGAAGGCCAGTACGAACTCCCGGACCATCGGGTACCAGGAGAAGAACGCGAAGCACAGCACGGCGCCGATCAGGAAGCCGTACGCGGTGAGGTTGCGGCGCAGGGAGCGGCCGGCCCGCCCCGGACGGTGGGGATCCGGGGCAGGGCGGCGTGCCGAGCGGCGCGACCGGCTCTTCGCGGGAGTGCTGGCGGGCAGGGTGGGGGCGCTGGGGGCCGACATCGTTACTCCTGAGTGCCGGGGGGCCGGGGGTCCGGTCCGGAGCTACTGGTTGGCGAGGACCTGGTTGACCTGGGTCTCCGCGGTGGACAGCAGCTTGGCGGCGTCCGCGTTCTTGTTGGTCAGGACGCCGGACATCACGTTGTCCAGGACCTTGTAGATCTCCTGGGCCTTGGCGGGCTCGGCCTTGCCCGGGATCGGGTTGTCCATGAAGGCGCGGAAGTTCTCCACCGGCATGGTGGCGCTGGCCGCCTTCAGCTGGTCGTCGCTGGTCTTGCTGGCTCCGGTGAAGAAGGCCGGCTGGGGCAGACCGACGGGCAGGCCGTCCGCCTTGGACCGGGAGTACTCGAACTGGCCCTTGCCCGGGGTGAGGGTCTTGAAGTTCAGCCAGGCGATGGCGGCCTTGATCTTGTCGGGCGAGCTGCCCTTCTTGATCATGTAGTCGTTGCCGCCGAAGAGGGTGGCCTTGCCGCCGGGGATCGGCCCCATGCCGAAGTTGGCGTAGTCGGCGCCGAGCTGCTGGACCATGTACGTGATGTCGTCGGGCGCGGCCAGGAACATGCCGAGCTTGTCCGTCGCCATCTGCTTCTGCAGGTCGCCCCACTTGAGCAGCTGGGTCTGGCCCATGCTGTTGTCGGTCCAGCGCATGTCGTGCAGGTTCTGCACGACCTGCTTGCCGAGGTCGTCGTTGAACGCCGCCTTGGTGCCGTCCGCGGAGACGACGTCGCCGCCCAGGCCGTACATCGTCGCGGTGAAGTGCCAGCCGCCGGTGTTCTGCGCGCTGTAGTCGCCGTAGCCGGCGATGCCCTTGCCGAGGCCCGCGATGGCCTTGGCCGCGGTGCGGACCTCTTCCCACGTGGCCGGGGGCTTGTTGGGGTCGAGCCCGGCCTGCGTGAAGAGCTTGCGGTTGATGAGCAGGCCCATGGTGTAGTTGCTGGTGGGCACGCCGTAGAGCTTGCCGTCCTTCTTCAGGACGCCCAGCACGTTGGGGTCGATGTCCTGGAGCGCGGGGACGGTCTTGTCCGTCACGTACGCGGAGATGTCCTCGGCGCCGTCGTTGTCCAGCACCTGCTGCAGGTCGGTGAAGTACGTGTAGAACACGTCCGGCTGGGACTTCGCCTTGAGCGCCGCGGTGAAGCGGGCCGGCTCCTCGCACTGACCGGGCGTCGACTTACCGTCGATGGTCACGTTCGGGTACTGCTTGTTGAAGGTGGCGACGTCCTCCTTCCACTCCTTGAGCTCCGCCTTCTTGGCGGCCGGCGGCATGCAGTCGATGGTGAGCGTGACCTTGGCCTTCGGGTCCAGCGGGGCGGCCGGGTCGGACGATGAACCGCCGCCGGCCTTCTCGTCGTTGTCCGCGCTGCTGCTGGTGCCGCAGGCGGTGAGGGCGACCAGGGCCAGCGCGGAGACGAGCGTGGCCGCGGAGGCACGGCGGGCGGGGCGGAACCAGGAGCTTCTCATCGGTGGTCCCCTTCGGGCATGAGCGTGGAAGGCCCCCTGCTACGCACAGCGGGGGCGCCGCACACTCAAGCACTCCTGGCAGATGTCCGCAAGATGTCGCGCAGTTTTCGCAAAAGACTGACGAGCTTGCGCAGGTGGGCTGCTAACCGTTTCCACGGCGGAGGAGGGGGCTGACCGGCGGGACCTGCCGTCCACGGGCGGCCGCGCCGCGGTCCTGCCGGGACCGGGGAGGGGGCCTGGCGCCCAGGACGCGCGAGAGCCCGCGGTGCCGGGCACCGCGGGCTCTGCGGGGGTTGCGCCGTCGTACGGCGCGCGGGGCTCAGGCGCGCACCGGTCCCGTCGTACCGCGGACGACCAACTCGGGCTCGTACAGGAGCTCGTCGGAGGCGACCTGCTTGCCCGCGATCTTCAGCGCGAGCAGTTCCACCGCGGTGCGCCCCATCGCCTCGATCGGCTGGCGCACGGTCGTCAGCGGCGGGTCCGTGCAGGTCATGAACGCCGAGTCGTCGTACCCGACCACCGAGACGTCCTGCGGCACCGACAACCCCATCCGGCGCGCCGCGCGCACCGCGCCCAGCGCCATCGGGTCGTTGGCGCAGATGATCCCGGTGACCCCGCGCTCCCACAGCTTCGCGGCCGCCGCCTGGCCGCCCTCCAGGGTGAACATCGCCCGCCCCACGTGCTCGTCGGGCAGCGACGAGCCGGTCGCCGCGGCCACGCCGCGGGCCGCCGCCAGCTTGCGCCGCGACGGCACGTGGTCGGAGGGCCCCAGCAGCAGGCCGATCCGCTCGTGGCCGAGCGAGGACAGATGCCGCCACGCCTGCTCCACCGCCACCGAGTCGTCGCACGAGACCCTCGGGAAACCCAGGTGCTCTATGGCCGCGTTGATCAGCACGACCGGCAGATTGCGTTCCGCGAGCAGCCGGTAGTGGTCGTGCGGCGCGTCCGCCTGCGCGTACAGGCCGCCGGCGAACACCACGCCGGAGACGTGCTGTTGCAGCAGCAGCGACACGTAGTCCGCCTCCGACACCCCGCCCGCGGTCTGCGTGCACAGCACCGGCGTGAGCCCCTGCTGGGCCAGCGCCGCGCCGACGATGTCGGCGAACGCGGGGAAGATCGGGTTCTGCAGCTCGGGCAGCACCAGCCCGACGAGCCGCGCCCGGTTCCCCCGCAGCTGTGTGGGCCGCTCGTACCCCAGCACGTCCAGTGCCGTCAGCACCGCCTGCCGGGTGCCCTCGGACACCCCCGGCTTTCCGTTCAGCACCCGGCTGACGGTGGCCTCGCTGACCCCGACCTTCTTCGCTACTTCGGCAAGCCGTCGCGTCATGCGTGCAAGCATACGACATGCCATGCAAGTGGTTTGCGCTCTTGCGCAAGACCGTTGGGACCCGCGGTATCCGGGTAAGCCATCGGTACAGCCGGGACGGGAGCGCCATCCTTCCCGGGGCAGAGGCGGACATTCCGGACGCCCGGGCCACGGTCCGCGCCGTACGGGAGGGGTTGGAGAGCCGCACGAGAGTCGGAAGGTTAGGCTTACCTTCATGACCACCTGCACGACCGCGTCGAGCTCCTTGGCGGAGCCCGTCGCCGCGACCGCGGCCACCGCGCGCACCTGGCTGCTGCTGGAGCAACCGGGGCCGTGGGGGCCCAAGGCGCTGACCGGCAGCCATCTGGACCCGCGGGTGGGCCGGGCGCTGGAACGGGCCGCCGCGGGGACCGGGGTGCGCGTCGGGCTGATCCGGCGGCCCGGGCCGCACGCGGACCGGCGCCGCGACATCCCCCGGCGCACAGCCTACGTGGCGCACACGGTGCCGGGACGCTCCTGGGTGCGGGAGGCGGTGCTGGAGGACCCGGAGACCCTGCTGGGGCTGGACTTCGCGGCGCTCGGGCACGGAGACCACCGCGGCTTCGGAGTGCCGTACGAGGGCGACCCGCTCGCCCTGGTGTGCACCAACGGCAGGCGCGACCGCTGCTGCGCGCTCAACGGCCGCCCGCTGGCCGCCGAACTCGCCGCCGCACAGCTCGGTCACGTGTGGGAGGTGACCCACCTCGGCGGCCACCGCTTCTCGCCGACGATGCTCGTGCTGCCGTACGGCTACGCCTACGGCCGTGTGGACCTCGCCCTGGCCAGGCAGGTGCTGGAGGCCACCCGCGAGGGGCGCGTCGTACTGGAGGGCTGCCGCGGGCGCTCCGCCTGGGAGCGCCCGGGCCAGGCGGCCGAGCTCGCCGTCCGCCGGCTGACCGGTGAGGACCGGGCGGGGGCGCTGAGCGTGGACGGCACCCGCGTACGGCACGTCGACGGCAGGGTCTGGGACGTCGGGGTGACCGCGGTCGCGGCCGAGCCGCCCCGGCCCGAGAGCTGCGGGGCGGCCCTGGGGGCGCCGCTGCGCATGGAGATCAGCGGCATTCAGCCGGCGCTCTTGACGAACTCCGTGGTGTAGGTCCTGCTCAGGTCCACCTTCGCGTTCTGCAGGTTCGGGTTGAACGCCTTGAGGACCCGCTCCACGGTCTCGGGGCCGCCCTCCGGCATGACCCCGTCCTTGGTGAACATCGGCAGCGTGCTCTCGATGGACTGCGTGTAGAGCTCCTGGCCGCCGCCCTGTGCGTAGTCCGCAGGCATCTTCGCGGCGATCTCGGCGGCGCTGTGCGCGGACATCCATGCGAGCGTCTTCACGAAGGCGTTGGCGAGCTTCTGCACGGTCTCCTTGTGCCCGTTCACCCACTCCGTCTGCATGTACAGGCTGGAGGAGGGGTAGAGCCCGCCGAGCGCCTGCCGGGAGCCCTCGGGGGTGCGCATGTCGATCAGCACCTTGCCGAGCTTCTTGTCCAGGATCGTGGCCACGGTCGGGTCGGTGGTCATGCCGCCCTGGATCGAGCCCTGCTCCAGCGCGGAGATGAAGGTCTGGCCCGCGCCCACCGCGACCGGCGTGAACTCGCTGGTCTTCACACCATTGCTCACGGCCAGGTACTTCGTCAGGAAGTCCGTGGACGAGCCGATGCCGGTCACGCCCATCTGCTTGCCCTTGAAGTCCGCGGCGCCCGCGATGTCGCCCGCCGCCTTGTTGGAGACGATCTCCACCTCGCCCGGGGCCTGCGAGAACTGGACCACCGACTCCACCTCCTTGCCCTTGACCTGGAGGTCGAGCGTGTGGTCGTAGAAGCCCACGGTGCCCTGGACGTCGCCGGAGACCAGCGCGGTCTCGGCCTGCACGCCGGCCGGTTCGGTGAGCAGTTCGACGTCCACGCCCTCGGCCTTGAAGTAGCCGAGCCGCTCGGTGAGCATCGCGGGAAGGTAGATGACCTTGTCCAGGCCGCCGACCATGATCTTGACCTTGCCGCCGGAGCCGGAGCCGGAGGCCGAGGAGTCGCCGCCGCAGGCGGTGAGCAGGGTGAGGGCGACGGCCGAGGCGGCGACGGCAGCGGTGGCTCTGAGGGGTGCGCGCATCTGGTTCACGTCCTTGTGGGAAGCGGTCGGAGGGGGTGTGGGGCAGCGGGGGTCAGCGGTCGGAGCCGGCCTCGGCTGGCTTCCAGCGGAAGAGCCGCTTCTCCAGGAAGGTCAGCAGGCCCTCCGCGAGCAGCGCGACGACCGCGAGGACGGCCATGGCGGCGTACACACCGGCGGAGTTGAAGGTCCCCTGCGAGGCGGCGACGAGCAGGCCCAGGCCCTTGGTGGCGCCGATGTACTCGCCGACGATGGCGCCGATCAGGGCGAAGCCGAAGCTCACGTGGAGGCTGGTGAAGATCCAGGACGTCGCGGAGGGCACGACCACCTGCAAGGTGACCTGGCGGTTGCCGGCGCCCAGGATGCGGGAGTTGGCGACCAGGTTGCGGTCGACCTCGCGGGCGCCCTGGAAGGCGTTGAAGAAGACCGGGAAGAAGACCAGCACCACCGCCGAGGCCACCTTCGACGCCGGGCCGAGGCCGAACCAGATGAGGAAGATCGGCGCGAGCACGATGCGCGGCAGCGCGTTGAGCACCTTGATGTAGGGCCCGAGCACATCGGCCAGGAAGCGGATGCGCCCGAGCACGATCCCCAGCACCACACCGGCGACGACGCCGATCGTCCAGCCGAGCAGGGCCTCGTAGAGCGTGTACCAGATCTGCTCCCACAGCGAACCCTGCGCGGTGCCGTCCACCGCCCAGGTGCGCATCTGCTCCCAGATCCGCGACGGCATCGAGAAGTGGAAGGGATCGACGGCCCCGGCACGGGCCAGCCACTCCCACAGGCCGAGCACGGCGATCAGCAGCAGGACCCGGCTGCCCTGGACGAGGTAGACGCGGTTCCGGGCGGCGCGGGCGCGGGACCGCGCCCGGTCGGTGCCCCCGCCGGCGTCCTTGGTGACAGCGGCCGCCGGGGCCGCCGCGGTCTCAGGCGGCATCGGCCGCACCCCTCTCGCGGGTGATGCGGACCTCTTCGCCGAGCGAGGCCCAGATCTCCCGGTAGATCTCGATGAAGCGCGGCTCCAGCCGCACCGTCTCGACCTTGCGCGGGCGCGGCAGGTCGATCTCGAAGATCTCCTTGACCGTCGCCGGTCCGGCGGTCATGACGACGACCTTGTCCGCGAGCGCGATGGACTCCTCCAGGTCGTGGGTGACGAAGACGACCGAGGCGCCCGTGCCGGACCACAGCTCCAGCAGCTCGTCCGACATCAGGGCGCGCGTCTGCACGTCCAGGGCCGAGAACGGCTCGTCCATGAGCAGGATCTCGGGATCGTTGACGAAGGTGGCCGCGAGGGCGACGCGCTTGCGCTGACCGCCCGACAGCTGGTGCGGGTAGCGGTCCTCGAAGGCGGTGAGACCGACCCGGGCGAGCCATTCGCGGGCCCGCTCCCTGGCCTCGGCCTTGGGCACGCCGCGGAAGCGGGGACCGGCCATCACGTTGGACAGCACGGTGCGCCAGGGGAAGACCGCGTCCTGCTGGAAGACGAAGCCGACCTTGCCGCCGATGCCGCGCACCGGCTCGCCGGCCACCAGCACCTCGCCCTCGGTGGGCTCCTCCAGCCCGCTGACGAGGGTCAGCGTCGTGGACTTGCCGCAGCCGGTCGGTCCGACGACGGCCACGAACTCCCCTCGCCCGACGGTCAGGTCCAGATCGCGCACGGCGGTGTGAAGGGCCCCGGACGGGGTCCTGAAGGCCTTGCTCGCACCCCGCAGTTCGATGGCGGGGCTGGGGTGTGTGCTCATGCGCCGGGACGCTAGATGCGGCCCGGGCCACCGCGGCAGCCTTGCGGTCACAACTCCGCCTTGTGCCCACAACCCCCTGTTCTGCTCGTTCTGCTCGCGCTACAACAACGAAAGGGCCACAGGGGCTGGGCAGCGCACCCCGGCGCCGTTTACGTTGCGTTCACAGCCAGGCAAACGGACGAGCGACTTCCGCATGGACGCGGACCGCCGGGAAGGACAGGGGGACGTCATGCGCATCCGGTGGCCACGCCGCGTCTTCGCCCAGGTCCTGCTGGTCCAGCTGGTCCTCACCACCGGCGTGATCACTCTGGCCACCGGCCTGTTCCTCGCCCCGCTCAGCTCGCAGCTCGACCAGCAGGCGATGCGCCAGGCCCTGTCGATCGCCCAGACCACCGCCGCCACCCCCGGCCTCGCCCGCGACCTGCTCGGCAGCCGCCCCGGCGTCACGGGCCCGGTGCAGCAGGAGGCCGAACGCATCCGGCGCGCCACCGGGGCGCTCTATATCGTCGTCATGGACACCCACGGCGTGCGCTGGTCGCACACCGACGTGACGCAGATCGGGCGGCATGTGTCCACCGACCCCAGCGTGGCGCTCGGCGGCCAGGAGATCATGCAGATCGACCGGGGCACCCTCGGCCGCTCCGCGCGCGCCAAGGTGCCGCTGCGCGACGACGGCGGGCGCATCGTGGGCGCGGTCTCGGTCGGCATCGCGTACGACAGTGTGCGCGAACGGCTCCTGGCGACCGTCCCGGTGCTGCTGCTGTACGCGGGCGCCGCGCTGGGCGTCGGTGTGCTGGCGGCCCTGCTGGTGTCCCGGCGGCTGCAACGGCAGACGCACGGGCTGGCGTTCGCCGATATCTCCGCGCTGCTCGACGAGCGCGAGGCCATGCTGCACGGCATCCGTGAGGGCGTCATCGCGCTCGACGGCCGGGGCAGGATCCGGCTGCTCAACGACGAGGCGCAGCGGCTGCTCGGACTCGGCCCGGAATCCGCCGGACGCGCCCTGGACGACGTACTGCCCGCGGGCCGCACGACCGACGTGCTGACCGGCCGGGTCGGGGGCACCGACCTGCTGACCGTCAGTGGTGCCCGGGTGCTGGTCGCCAACCGGATGCCCACCGGGGACGGCGGCGCCGTCGCCACCCTGCGCGACCGTACGGAACTGGAGCGCCTGGGCCGCGAACTCGACAGCACCCACGGTCTGCTGGACGCACTGCGCGCCCAGGACCACGAGCACGCCAACCGCCTGCACACCCTGCTGGGCCTGCTCGAACTCGGCCTGTACGACGCGGCGGTGGACTTCGTCGCCGAAGTGGCCGACGGTCGGCGGGCCTCCGCCGAGCAGGTGGCCGAACGCGTCCACGACCCGCTGCTGTCGGCGCTGCTGGTCGGCAAGTCGGCGATCGCCGCCGAACGGGGCGTGACCATGACGGTCTCCCCCGCCACGCTGCTGCCCGATCGCGTCGTCGACCCGCGCGACCTGGTCACCGTGCTGGGCAACCTCATCGACAACGCGCTCGACGCGGCGGGCTCCACGGTCGAGGTCGAACTGCGTGCCGAGGGCACGACCGCCCTGCTGCGGGTGTCCGACGACGGGCCGGGAGTGCCGCCCGAGGCCCGCGAGCGGATCTTCGCCGAGGGCTGGACGACCAAGGCCTCCCCCGCGCACCGGGGCCGCGGGCTCGGACTCGCACTCGTGCGGCGGCTCGCCGGGAGGTACGGCGGCACGGCCCGAGTCACCGCCCGTGCCGGGGGCGGCGCGGTCTTCACCGTCGTCCTGCCCGAGGCGCTGGCCGCGTCCGGGCCCACGCCGGCGGAAACCGTGTCCGCAGGAGGAGCGCGATGATCGATGTCCTCGTCGTGGACGACGACTTCCGCGTCGCCGAGATCAATTCCGCGTACGTCGGCAAGGTTCCCGGCTTCCGGGTCACCGCGCGCGCCCACACCGCCGCGCAGGCGCTGGCGACGCTGGAGCGCACGCACGTCGACCTGGTGCTGCTGGACCACTACCTGCCCGACGAGACCGGCCTCACCCTGGTGCGGCGCATGCGCCAGCTCGGCCACCACGCGGACGTCATCATGGTCACGGCCGCGCGGGACGTGGCGACCGTGCAGGCCGCGATGCGCTTCGGCGCGCTGCAGTACCTGGTCAAGCCGTTCAGCTTCGCCGGACTGCGGGTGAAGCTGGAGGGGTACGCGGCCCTGCGCCGGACGCTCGACGGTGTCGGTGGCGGGGGCGGCGAGGCCGGCCAGGAGCAGGTCGACCGGATCTTCGGCGCACTGCGCACCGCCGTCGCGGCCCCGGCGGAACTCCCCAAGGGGCACTCGGCGCCGACCGCCGACCTCGTGCGCAGGGTTCTCACCGAGTCGGCGCAGCCGCTGTCGGCGCACGAGGTCGCGGCACGGGCGGGGATCAGCCGCTCCACCGCCCAGCGGTACCTGAAGTTCCTGGAGCGCGAGGGGCGGATCAGCCTCACCCTCAAGTACGGCGACACCGGCCGCCCCGAGCACCGGTACGCCTGGGCCAGGGCCGGCTGACCCTGCCGGCCATGTGCCCCGTGACGCATCAGCCCCTCGGGCACATGCGCCGCGGCGCCCACGCCGGGGCGATGACGGAGATCACGGCGAGGCCGAACAGCCCCCCTGGGAGGGCCGTTGAGGGCCCGCGGAGGATCTCCCGCCCACCCCCGGCCGGCAGGGGCCCACAGGACCGCCGCACGGCCTCCTACGCCGCGCCGGCGCCCGTGAGGGCGCGGACCTCCACCTCGGCGTACGCGTCGGCGTCGGCGGGCTCGCGGGAGAGCATCGTCCCGGCCCAACCGGCCAGGAAACCCAGGGGGATCGACACCAGCCCCGGGTTCTGGAGCGGGAAGAAGGCGAAGTCCACCCCCGGGAAGAGCGAGTCCGCACTGCCGGAGACCACCGGCGACAACACCACCAGTGCCACCGCCGGGACCAGCCCGCCGTACACCGACCACACCGCGCCCCGGGTGGTGAACCTGCGCCAGAACAGGGTGAACAGCAGCACCGGCAGATTGGCCGACGCCGCCACCGCGAACGCCAGACCCACCAGGAACGCCACGTTCTGCCCCTGCGCGAACAGGCTCAGCCCGATCGCCACGCCGCCGATCCCGACGGCCGCCAGCCGGGCCACGCGCACGTCCTCGTGCTCGCGGCGCGTGGTGCCGGGGCGCGGCCGGCGCAGCGTGGCGTACAGGTCGTGCGCCACGGAGGCGGAGGACGCCAGGGTGATGCCCGCGACGACGGCGAGGATCGTGGCGAAGGCGATGGCGCCGACGACGGCGAAGAGCACGGTCCCGCCCGTCGAGCCCGCGCCCCCGCCGAGGTCGAGGGCGAGCAGCGGCACGGCGGTGTTCCCGGCCGCGTTGGAGGTTCGGACGGCGTCCGAACCGACGACGGCGGCCGCGGCCACACCCAGCACGATGATCATCAGATAGCAGCTGCCGATGAGGCCGATCGCCCAGACCACCGAGCGCCGGGCCGAACGCGCCGTCGGCACGGTGTAGAAGCGGGACAGGATGTGCGGCAGACCGGCCGTCCCGAGCACGAGGGCGAGGCCGAGACTCATGAAGTCCAGCCGGGAGGTCCAGTTCCCGCCGTACTTCAGGCCCGGTGCGAGGTAGGCGCGCCCGTGGCCGCTGCCGTCGGCCGCCGCGCGCAGCAGGCCGCCGAGGTCGCCGTGGAAACGGATCAGGACCAGCACCGTGAGGGCGAGCGTGCCGCCCATCAGCAGCACCGCCTTGACGATCTGGATCCATGTGGTGGCCCGCATGCCGCCGAAGGTCACGTAGAACACCATGAGCGCGCCCACCCCGACCACGGTCCAGGTGCGCGCGGCCGAGCCCTGGCCGCCGAGCAGCAGCGCGACCAGGCCTCCGGCACCCACCATCTGCGCGACCAGGTAGAGCACGGAGACGACGACCGAGGCGCTGCCCGCGGCGATCCGCACGGGCCGCTGCTTCATCCGCGCGCTGAGGACGTCGGCGAGGGTGTAGCGGCCGCAGTTGCGGACCAGTTCCGCGACGAGGAAGAGCACCACCAGCCAGGCGACCAGGAACCCGACCGAGTAGAGCATGCCGTCGTAGCCGAAAAGCGCGATGAGGCCGGAGATGCCGAGGAAGGTGGCGGCGGACAGGTAGTCGCCCGCGATGGCGAATCCGTTCTCCAGGGGCGAGAAGAGCCTGCCGCCCGCGAAGAACTCGACCGAGGAGCTGCGCCGCCGCCCCGCCCAGGCGGTGATGGCGAGGGTGACGGAGACGAAGACGGTGAAGAGGACCAGCGCGAGTCCCTGGTGGTTGCCGGTCACCGCATCCGCTCCTGGGTGTCCCAGCGCAGTTCCAGGGCGGCCCGGTCCCGGCGCAGCCGGGCGTGCCGGGCATAGGCCCAGGTCAGCAGGAAGGTCGAGGCGAACTGGGCGAGTCCCAGGGCCATGGCGACATTGAGCTCGCCGGCGACGGGCCGGGCCATGAGGCGGGGCGCCGCGGTCGCGAGGACGACGTAGAGCAGGTACCAGGCGAGGAAGGCGAGGGTCGCCGGGAAGACGAACCGCCGGTAGCGGCCGCGGACTTCCTGGAACGGACCGCTGCGCTGCACCTCCCGGTACACGGCGGCGCGACCGGACGGCCCGGCCTGTGGGGGTGAGGGCGCCGGCGGGGGTTGCGGTCCCTCCCAGTCCCCGGCGGCCAGGGCGTCGTACCAGGGGTCGTCCACCCGCAGCCCGCTGGGCTCCGCCCCGTCGTGCTCTTTCACGGACTCTCCTCGCTTCACGGACCGTTCGGCCGTGCGCCCAAGCATGGACATTGCGGGAAGAGCCGGGAGGCCCCAAGCAGAAACCTTCACCCCATCAGGTGACGATCCCCCACCCCGGGGGGTGGGGGACGACACCTTCGCCTAAAGGACCTGGCGGGGCGGCCCTGCCGGGCCGGGCGGACCTCAGGCGTCGATGCGCGAGCGGTCCAGGGTGGCGGCGGAGTTGGTGATGAACTCGCGGCGCGGCGCCACCTCGTTGCCCATCAGCAGGTCGAACGCCAGCTCGGCGCCCTCCAGGTCGCTGATGTTGATCCGGCGCAGCGTCCGGTGGCGCGGGTCCATCGTCGTCTCGGCCAGCTGGTCGGCGTCCATCTCGCCCAGGCCCTTGTACCGCTGGATGTTGTCCTTGAAGCGGATGCCCTTGCGCTCGAACTCCAGCAGCGTGTCGCGCAGCTCGCGGTCGGAGTACGTGTACACGTACTTCTCCTGGCCCTTGCGCGGGTTGGTGAGCTCCACGCGGTGCAGCGGCGGGACGGCGGCGAAGACACGGCCGGCCTCGACCATGGGCCGCATGTAGCGCTGGAAGAGCGTCAGCAGCAGGCACCGGATGTGGCTGCCGTCGACATCGGCGTCGGTCATCATGATGATCTTGCCGTAGCGCGCCTGGTCGATGTCGAAGGTGCGGCCGGAGCCGGCTCCTATGACCTGGATGATCGCCCCGCACTCGGTGTTCTTGAGCATGTCCGAGACCGAGGACTTCTGGACGTTGAGGATCTTGCCGCGGATCGGCAGCAGCGCCTGGAACTCGGAGTTGCGGGCGAGCTTCGCGGTGCCCAGCGCCGAGTCGCCCTCGACGATGAAGAGTTCGCTGCGGTCCACGTCGTCGCTGCGGCAGTCGGCGAGCTTGGCCGGCAGCGACGAGGACTCCAGCGCGGTCTTGCGGCGCTGCGCGTCCTTGTGCTGCCGGGCCGCGATCCGGGTGCGGGCCGCGGCGACGGCCTTCTCCAGCACGGCGCGGGCCTGCTGCTTGTCGTCCCGCTTGGTGGAGGTGAGGAAGGCCTTCAGCTCGCGGGAGACGACGTTGGAGACGATGCGGTTGGCCGCCGAGGTGCCGAGCACCTCCTTGGTCTGGCCCTCGAACTGCGGCTCGGCGAGCCGGACGGTCACGACCGCGGTCATGCCCTCCAGGGCGTCGTCCTTGACGATGTCGTCCTCGGCGACGCGCAGCAGCTTGTTGGCGCGCAGCACCTCGTTGACCGTCCGCGTGATGGCCCCCTCGAAACCCCGGACGTGGGTGCCGCCCTTGGGCGTCGCGATGATGTTCACGAAGGAGCGCAGCGTGGTGTCGTACCCCGTGCCCCAGCGCAGCGCCACGTCGACGCCGAGCTCGCGGGTGACCTCGGTGGGGCTCATGTGGCCGCGGTCGTCCAGGACCGGGACGGTCTCCTTGAAGGTGCCGCTGCCGGACAGCCGCAGCACGTCGCAGATCGGCTTGTCCGGGGTGAGGTAGTCGGCGAACTCGCTGATGCCGCCGTCGAAGTGGAAGGTGTCCTCGACCGGCTTGCCGTCCTCGGAGCCGTTGTCGGCACGCTCGTCGCGGACGACGATCGTCAGTCCGGGCACCAGGAACGCGGTCTGCCGGGCGCGCTGGTGCAGCGTGTCCAGCGAGAGCTTGGCGTCCTTGAGGAAGATCTGGCGGTCCGCCCAGTAGCGCACCCGGGTGCCGGTCCGGGTCCGCGGCACCTTCCTGGGCTTGTCGAGCCCGCTCTCCGGCTCGAAGTGCGCCTCCGGGCCGGGCTTGGCGAAGCGGCCGGGGACGCCTCGCCGGAAACTGATGGCGTGGGTGTGGCCACCGCGGTCGACCTCGACGTCCAGCCGGGCGGACAGCGCGTTGACGACCGAGGCGCCCACGCCGTGCAGACCGCCGGAGGCCGCGTAGGACCCGCCGCCGAACTTGCCGCCCGCGTGCAGCTTGGTCATGACGACCTCGACACCGGACAGGCCGGTCTTGGGCTCGATGTCGACGGGGATGCCGCGGCCGTTGTCGCGCACCTCGACCGAGTTGTCCTCGTGGAGGACGACGTCGATGTGGTCGCAGTGACCGCCGAGGGCCTCGTCGACGGAGTTGTCGATGATCTCCCAGAGGCAGTGCATCAGGCCGCGGCTGTCGGTGGAGCCGATGTACATGCCCGGGCGTTTGCGCACCGCCTCCAGGCCTTCGAGTACCAGCAGATGCCGCGCGGTGTAGTTGGAGCCGTCACGATCTGCACCGGTCAGCAACGCGGTGGACGGCACGGATGTTTCGGCGGTCACGCGGGACGTCTCCTCGATGAAGTTCTACAGCCGTATCGGTCAGAGGGTACCGAGGCCGCGCGCGGCCGTTTCGCCGCGACCCGGTATGCGGTCCATGCTAGCCCCCTCTCGAAGAGATGTTCGATCCCTCGTTTGAGTGATACACATGTCACGTTCCACTGGAGGCATGAACCATTTAGGCTGCGGGCACGTCCTCATCAACAACCGGCAAGCCAGCCGGCGGGACATAACTGAAGAATCTGACCAGTTCCGCCTGATTGCCCCGAAGACGACAAATAACCACACCAGAGGATCATTCGCCGCCAATCGGTAGCATCCAGCCGCTACAACAACGGTTTCCAGGAAAAAGGCACGAGCGGGAACAGTTTCGGCCTGGTTGGATGTTGACCCTGGTACGACAGCTCGTCGAGCTAGAGAAGAGGCGACGTGACTACAGTTCTGACCCCCGCGAGCCCGCTGACGGCGGCGGACCGCTGCGACCGTTGCGGCGCCCAGGCCTACCTGCGCGTCGTACTGATCAGCGGCGGTGAGCTGCTCTTCTGCGCGCACCATGGGCGTAAGTTCGAGCCCGAACTGAAGAAGATCGCTGTGGAAATACAGGACGAGACCGGCCGCCTCACGGCCACGCCGACCGTTGCGGCGGATGACGAACGCTGACGCATAGGACTGCGAGAGCTTTCAACGGGCGGCCTCCGCGAAGGAGGCCGCCCGTTGGCGTGTCCGCTGCCGGTCACCGCGGCGGAGGGGCACCGCGGTGCACGATCATCCATCAACCGGTCACGAGTGCTGCCCGACCAGCCCGGAGACCGACGAGACCCTGGTGTAGACCCCCGGTTGGCCCGCCTCGGCGCAGCCGGATCCCCAGGACACCAGACCGATGAGGCGCTGCCCCGCCACGAGCGGGCCGCCGCTGTCCCCCTGGCAGGAGTCCCGGCCCCCGGTGAGTTCACCCGCGCACACCATGGAGCCGGACATGTACTTGCCGTCGACGCTCCCCGGATAGGCCTTCTGGCACACCGAGTCGGGGAGCACCTTGACCGGGGCCGCCCGCAGGGTGTTCGAGTAGGTACCGAGCCCCGTCGTGTCGCCCCAGCCCAGGACCTTGGCCGGGGTACCGGAACGGTAGACCGTGTTGTCGCCGGGCTTCGCCATCGGGATCGCCGCCGACGCCGGAAGCCGTCCGGCGAGCGTGACGACGGCCACATCGCCGTTGTTGGTCGCCGGATCGTAGGCCGGGTTCACCCAGATCTTCCGGACCGGCACCTCCCTGCCCCCGGCGCCGCTCAGGTCCGTGCGTCCGCCGATGACGCGCAGATCGGGCACCTCCCTCCAGTCCCCGCCGAGCGCGGCCGGGGTGAAGCAGTGCGCGGCGCTCACCACGGTGGCCGGCCCCACCAGGGCACCGGCGCAGAACTGCCCGGAGCGCGTCGTCCCGTACCGCGAGCGGCTGGAGATGGCCACGGCCCAGGGGTACTGCTGGGTCGACACCGGCGCCCCGCCTATGACGGAGCCGGTGGCGCCCTGCGACGGCGCCTGCGGGCTCGCCACGTCCGAGGCGTCGCGGGGCACTTCGGGTGCCGCCGGCGCCGCCACCCGGCCGAGTCGCGCGGCGGACTCCGCGCCCCCGGCTATGGACTGCCGCGCCGGCTCGGCGGCCGAGGCCCCTTCGCCCTGCCGCGACACGGCCTCGGGGACGGCGGCGCCCACCGCCTCCGGGGCCACGGGTTCCACGCCCGGCACGGCGGGCTCAAAGGTGGCGGCATACGCGGTGTACGCGGGGGCCACCAGCGGCATCGCGAGCGCGGATGCCAGCGTCAGTCCGCCGATCATCGAGCGGATCGAGGAACGCATGCACTCTCCTCACCCTCCGGATCAATAAGTGCACTCAGCGTGACCCGGAGGACCCACCCCCGCATCCGGAGAGATCTCCGGAAACGCCGACGGGCCCGCGCCGCCAATGGCGGTCGCGGGCCCGTGGGAACCGGTCCGGATCAGTCCAGGTAGTCGCGGAGCACCTGGGAGCGGGACGGGTGGCGCAGCTTGGACATGGTCTTCGACTCGATCTGGCGGATGCGCTCACGGGTGACCCCGTACACCTTGCCGATCTCGTCGAGGGTCTTCGGCTGGCCGTCGGTCAGGCCGAAACGCATCGAGACCACGCCCGCCTCGCGCTCACTGAGCGTGTCGAGGACGGAGTGCAGCTGCTCCTGGAGAAGCGTGAAGCTGACCGCGTCGGCCGGGACGACCGCCTCGGAGTCCTCGATCAGGTCACCGAACTCGCTGTCGCCGTCCTCGCCCAGCGGGGTGTGGAGGGAGATCGGCTCGCGGCCGTACTTCTGGACCTCGATGACCTTCTCCGGGGTCATGTCGAGTTCCTTGGCCAGCTCCTCCGGGGTGGGCTCGCGGCCCAGGTCCTGGAGCATCTGGCGCTGGACGCGGGCCAGCTTGTTGATGACCTCGACCATGTGCACCGGGATACGGATGGTGCGGGCCTGGTCGGCCATCGCGCGGGTGATCGCCTGGCGGATCCACCACGTCGCGTACGTGGAGAACTTGAAGCCCTTGGTGTAGTCGAACTTCTCGACCGCACGGATCAGGCCCAGGTTGCCCTCCTGGATCAGGTCCAGGAAGAGCATGCCGCGACCGGTGTAGCGCTTGGCCAGCGAGACCACCAGACGGAGGTTGGCCTCCAGCAGGTGGTTCTTGGCCCAGCGGCCGTCCTCGGCGATGATCTCCAGCTCGCGCTTGAGCTTGGGGGCGAGCTTGTCCGCCTGGGCCAGCTTGTCCTCGGCGAACAGACCGGCCTCGATGCGCTTGGCGAGCTCCACCTCCTGCTCGGCGTTGAGGAGGGGGACCTTGCCGATCTGCTTCAGGTAGTCCTTGACCGGGTCGGCAGTGGCGCCGGCCGCGGCGACCTGCTGCGCGGGCGCGTCGTCCTCGTCGTCGTCGGAGAGCACGAAGCTCTCCGCCTCGGCCTCGGCGGCCGGGACGTCCTCGTCCTTGCCGGGCGCGACCTCCTCGAGGAGTTCCTCGCCCTCGACGAGCTCGTCGTCCTTCTTGGTCTTGGTCTCGGCGGCGGCCGTCTTCTTGGCCGTCGTCTTCTTGGCGGCGGTGGTCTTCTTGACCGCGGTCTTCTTCGCCACCGCCTTCTTGGCGGGCGCCACGCCCTCACCGGCCACGTCCGCCACCGCATCCGCCTCGACGGCGGACGCGGGCGCCGCGGCGGCCTTGGCCGCCACGGTCTTCTTGACCGGCGCGGCCTTGGTCTCGACGGTCTTGGTGGCAGTACGCTTCGCCGGGCTCTTGGCTGCGACGCTCTTACGGGTGCGCTTGGGCGCCTCAGCGGCACTCACCATCAGCGTCACACCCTCCTCGTCGAGGACCTGGTTGAGGCTGCGCAGAACGTTCTTCCACTGGGTTGCCGGGATCTGGTCCGCTTCGAAGGCTCGGCGCACGTCGTCGCCGGCGATCTGACCCTGAGCCTTACCCCGCTCGATGAGCGCCATCAGAGACTCGGACTCGGCGATCTCCGGCGGGAGCGTACGGGATGTGCTGGCCGACACGAACAACCTCTCGGAACGATGGAAAACGACTACGGTGGAACCGCTCAGCAACTCAGCGTCATGTTCGTCGCGGATATTCCTCGCGCGGCCGCCACCTCTTACCTCATCGCGCTGCTCGCGAGAGCGTTACGCCCGACTCCACGTGGTCCGAGTCACACCCCGGAACGGCATCAACCAGTCGATAGCCGGACACTCGCCGTGAACGCGCAGGCCACATCCGTCCACCCGGCCGGGGCGGACGGCTCCGCCGCCGGGCCCGGAGGGTGTGGGCCGGCGGCGGAAATCGGTGCCGTCTCCGGTTGGCTCCGGGCGATCAGTGCTCGCGCGGGGCGGGAACGACATGGTCGGGGGTCCCCGCGGGGCCAGGCTCGGTGTGCACGGCCAGCAGCTGGCGCATGACGGCCTCCGCCTCGGCACCGTCGGAGGCGGCCAGCGCCTCGACCACCCGCGCGTGGAGGGCGACGGAGTGATCGCCGGGGCGCTCGCAGCCGGTGACGGGGCCGCCGGAGACCTGGAGGGCGGCGGAGACGATGCCCGCCAGGTGCTCCAGCATGCGGTTCCCCGCGACCTGCAGCAGCAGTGCGTGGAACTCCGCGTCGGCGCGGGAGAAGGTCAGCCCGTCGCCCTGGCCGACGGCGTGCGCCATGATCTCGGTCATGTCCGCCAGGCGCTGCTGGATGTCCTCACGGCCGTGGCCGGCGGCGAGGCGGGCGGCGAGCGGCTCGATCGTCCAGCGCAGCTCGAACAGCTCACGGCGCTGGTCGTCCCGCTGCGGACCGAAGGCCCGCCACTCGATGATGTCGGGGTCGAGCAGATTCCAGTCGGCGACGGGCCGGACCCGGGTGCCGACATTGGGCCGGGCACTGACCAGGCCCTTGGCCTCCAGTACACGCAGCGATTCGCGGACGACGGTACGGGAGACCTCGAAGCGCTGGCCGATCTCCTCCGGGACGAGCGGGCGGTCGGCACCCAGATCGCCGGAGACGATCATCTGGCCGAGCTGCTGGACGAGTTGGCCGTGGAGCCCGCGGCCACGGCTGCCGCCCGCCCGGCGGCCCACCCGGCCCATGTCGGCGTCACCGCCCTCCCAGGAGGGCGCGCCGCCCGTCCGGTCCGGCGAGGAACCGGCCGAGACGTCGGCGTACGGATAGCGGTCGAGCTCGCCACCGCCGACGAGGCTGGGGTCGACGGAGCGGGCGGCGGTCATCATGGTGTGCGCAAGGGTACTCACGCATCATTTGTCGGCGATGAGACCCGGCACCTTGAGGGCTTTGCTGAAAAGCACACGAAAGGGTGAGCACTCATCACCTGATAATTGACGCTTTATCGGAAGGAAATGGGGTTTCTCCGGCGCAAGACCGTTGCCACATAGGCACACAACAGAGCGAAGAGCGACAAGACGAAGGAATAGCGGACGGGTTGGGTCGCCAGCCGCACCGCGTCGATCGCCGGAGCCGTCGCCGCACGGCGCACCACCGGCGCCACCAGCAAGGGCACCGCCAGCACACCGGCCAGGCCCAGCGCGGTGGTGCGGAACACCCCGGCCGCCAGCACACCCGCCCAGCAGCACACCAGCGCCAGCACTCCCCACGTCACCGAGATACGCGCCAGCGCCGGCAGACCGGGCAGCCCGTGCCCGCCCAGGAAGTACGCCTGCACCGCTCCCGCCAGGGCCGCACCACCGGCGATCACCAGCGCCGCACCACCGTTGACGACGAGCTTGGCCAGCAGCAGGCGCAGTTGGCGCGGCACGGGCGCGTTGGCGGGCGCCAGTGCCGGGTACCGGAACTCCTGGCCGTACGAGAGCGCGCCGAGCAGCCCGCCCCCAAGGGCGGCCGGGGGAAGTGGCAGTGAACGCGCCCAGCCGGTCAGCAGCCGCAGGGAGACCGCGTGGTGCCCCGTGCGCAGCAGCACCAGGGTGGAGAGGGCGGACCCCAGCACGCCCGCCAGGGCGATCAGCCATGGGCCGCGGATGCCCGCGAGGCGCCGCAGTTCGTAGCGGACCGGACGGGCGGGCCCCGCGGGCGGGAGCGCCTCGCGCACCGGCGCCAGGCTGACCGTGCCGGGCGCGCGGTCGCCGCGCGGCGACTCCGGGACGCCGGTGTCGCCCACCTCGTCCGCGAGGCGGTGCAGCAGGATGCCGTGCCGGAAGGCGGTCTCCCCGATCCGGGCCGTGGTCGTCCCGTAGACGCAGATACGGCTGCCGCTCTCGTGGGTGATCTCGGTCTCGTCGTCGGTGAGGAGCAGCGCCAGGCGTTCGGCCTGCGGCGACTGCACGGCGACGTACGGCCGCAGCCGTCCGCGGCCGAACTCCACGGCGGACTGGTCGGCGACGAGCCGCCCCGCGTCGAGCGTGACGATGCGGTCCGCGAGACGTCCGGCCGTCCGGGGGTCGCTCACCGTGACGACGACCGTTCCGCCGCGCGCGGCATAGGTCTTCAGCAGCCCGTACAGCCAGGCGGTGTCGCGGGGCGACAAGTCCTGGGCGGGGTCGTCGAGCAGGAGGGCGGGAGGGTCGCCGAGCAGGGCGGCGGCGACGCCGAGGCGGCGGTCCATGCCGAGCGAGAACTCGCCGAGGCGCCGGTCCGCCGCGTCGCGCAGGCCCACGATCTCCAGGACCTGGTCGGCGCGTTCGGCGGGCGCGCCTGCCGCCGCGGCCAGCATGCGCAGGTGGCCGCGGGCGGTGCGGGAGGGATGTCCGGGGACGTCGCCGAGGAGCACGCCGACGACATTCGCCGGATGGGCGTGACGGTGCAGGGGCCGGCCGCCGAAAAGGGTGATGCCGCGGCCGGGTTCGAGTTCGAGCATCAGCCGCAGGGCGGTCGACTTGCCCGCGCCGCTGTCGCCGAGCAGGGCGGTGATCTCCCCGGGGCGGGCGTCAAAGGTGAGGTCGTCCACGGCGGGTGCTTCGTCGCCGCGGGACGCGCTGGTCAGTCCGATGGCCTGGATCACCCCTGCACGATAACGTGCGAAAGGTCCGAAATTTACACCTCTGGCCGCAACATGGGCGGATTGAGGATGGTGGCCCCACCCGCACGGAACAACTGTGCGGGCCGACCGCCCTGACGGGTCGTCGTACCGCCGGTGGGGACGAGGAATCCGACCGTGCCCGTCACCTTGCGGTGGAAGTTGCGGGGATCGAGGACGACACCCCACACGACCTCGTAGACCCGGCGCAGTTCACCGACGGTGAACTCGGGCGGGCAGAAGGCGGTGGCCAGCGCGGAGTACTCGAGCTTGGAGCGGGCGCGTTCGACACCGTCTCCCAGGATCCGCGCGTGGTCGAAGGCGAGGGCACCGTCCTCGCCATTGCGCAGCAACTCCCCCACCGGGGCCCAGCGGGCGCTGCGCGCGTCGCCGCCGGCGCGGGGGGCGGGCAGGTCGGGGGCGAGCACCAGGTGCGCGACGCTCACCACCCGCATGCGGGGGTCGCGCTGGGGATCGCCGTACGTGGCCAGCTGCTCCAGATGCACCCCCTTGCCGGCGCGGAGCCCGGTCTCCTCCTCCAGTTCACGGGCGGCGGCCTCGGCCAGGTCCTCGTCGCCGCGCACGAAGCCGCCGGGCAGCGCCCACCGGCCCTGGTACGGCGGCTCGCCGCGACGGACCGCGAGCGCGCACAGGGCGTTGCTGCGCACCGTGAGCACGACGAGGTCGACGGTGACGGCGAACGGCGGGAAAGCTGACGGGTCGTAGGGCGGCATGTCCGCGATCATAGTCGTCTTCTTGACGATAAGCAGCAGGTTGGAAGGATGACGGGTCCCGCTCTCGGCCGGTTGTTCGACGTGGTGGAGGAGCGGGCGAAGCGGCCGGGACCACGTCGGGCCGAGCGGCGCGGCGGGGTGCCCGGCACGGCTCAGGAACCGAGCTGAAGGCCGGCCGCGGCGTCCTCGACCACGGCCGTCCCGAGCCGGCCCACCCGGACCGCGAACGGCTCGCCGGCGACCGTCAGCCCAGCGAGCCGCAGTTCGCCGAGGGGCGCGCAGCCCACGGGACGGACGGCGACGACGCGCTCGGGGACGTCCGGGCGGATACCGGCGAGGGAGGTCAGCAGCTGCACCGCCCCCGCGGCCGCCACCGCGGCGGGACGGGAAGCGGTCGGATGCGGGGCGGGGACGCGCCCGGGGGCACGCTGCTCGCCCGCGTACATCTCGGGCAGCCGGTGGCCGAAGACGGCGGCCGCGTCGAGCACGCCGCGCAGCAGGGCGGCGGCCTCCCGCTCGTAGCCGTGCGCGGCCAGGCCTGCGACCGCGACGGCAGTCTCGTGGACGCGCACGGCTCCTCCGCGGTGCCCGAAGGGGTTGTGGCCGGGCGCGGCGGCCGACAGTGTGCGCAGCCCCCAGCCCGAGTCGAGCTCCGGCGCCGCGAGCAGGCGGGCGAGCTGCTCGGTCTGCGCCTTGTCCAGCAGTCCGGGGGCGGTCTCACCGCCGCCGGCCAGTCCGGTGTCCAGCAGGTGCGCCGCCGCCGAGCCGAGATGCGGCACCGGTCTGCCGTCCGGGGTGAGGGCGGCGGCGGGCCGGCCCCCGGCCCGGTCGTCCAGCCAGAAGTCCTCGCGGAAGCGGCGGCGCAACGCCTCCGCCCGCTCGCGCCACTCCTCGGCGCCTGGGCGCCCGTAGGCCTCCAGCAGCTCCGCGCCGTGCAGCATGGCGCGGTGCGCGTGCGCCTGCACGTCGCAGCGCAGGGGACCGCCGGGCGCGGGGTCGGGCATGTACCCGCCGGAGGTCAGGGACGAGCGCAGCCACCGCAGCGAGCGCTCCGCCGCGGGCAGCAACTGCTCGGCCTCCCGTTCGTACATCCCCCAGCGGCGCGCCTCGGCGAGCACGGTGACGAAGAGCAGCCCGGCCTCCACGCCTGAGGACGTGGGGGGCAGGTGCGGCCCGGCGTGCCGCAGCGGCCCGGGCACCTGGCCGGTATCCGGGTCCTGCCGGCGGGCCAGGGTGCGCAGGGTCCCGGCGGCCAGCCGCGTACCGAGCGGCAGCAGCATGCGCGCCGCCCACACCGCGTCGGCCGGGGCCAAACCGAGCCGCCACGGTGCCCCGGCCGCCACATGGACGTCGAGCGGATGCCCGGGCTCCCTCAGCAGCAGCGCCCGCAGGTCGTCGAGGGCGGTGCCGAGCAGCGCCGCCGCACCGCTGTCCTCGCTCTCGACGTACGCCGCGGACCACGGCACGGCGGGCGGTCCGGACGCCGGTCCCGACGGCTGCGCCCCGGCGGGCTCCAGGACCACCCGCAGCTCGATCGTGCGGGACGCCCCCGGCGGCAGCACCAGGTCCCAGCTCAGCAGGCCGGCCGAGGCCATGGCGTTGTCGGGCCCCGGCTCGGCGACGACCCGGACCCGTCCCCCCTCGCCGGCCCACAGCAGCCCCGCGTCGCAGACGCTGGCAGGCAGTTCGGGACCGGACGCCCCCGAGGCGATCGCCGGCAGCTCCGCGAGATCGCACGCGAGGGACACCTCGCACGGGATGCGCACCTCGCGCGGCCCGGTGTTGTGGACCGTGATGCGCTCGGTACCGCCCGCGGAGCGCAGGCGCTCCACGGTCAGGGCAGGGTCGGGGGCGGTGTCACCGGGTACCCGCGCGACCGCGGTGAACCGCGCTTCCCCGGCCGCCACCGGCAGACCCTGCACCGGCACCGGCACCGCCCCCGCGAGCCGGAGCTCGCAGCGGGCCAGCACACGCCGCCCTGCCTGGTAGAAGCCGTCCAGGCCCTCGCCGCGCAGCTGCCCGTCCCGGCCCGAGACCGCGAGCGAGGGGGCCGCGACGGAGATCACCGCGTCGTGCACCGCCTGCGGCGCCCGGTCGGCGCGGGAGGACGACCGATGGGCCGGATGCGGGGCCATGCCATCTCCTCGTCGGCTCGGGCGGGCCGTGCCGCCGCTACCCGGTGAACGCCCGTGTGGGCACTCGGGTCACGCGCCGTCTACCGTTTCTGATCGGGAAATCGTTCGTATCAGCGGAAAGAGAGCCATGGCCGTCTACCGCCAGCCAGGGACCGTCATCACCGACCGCACCTTCCAGGTACCGCTCGACCACGCGGAGCCACGTGGCGAGCAGATCGAGGTGTACGCCCGCGAGGTCGTGGCGGTCGGCAAGGAACGGGAGCCATTGCCCTGGTTGTTGTTCCTTCAGGGCGGCCCGGGGGGCAGGTCGCCGCGGCCGCTGGGCCGCGACGGCTGGCTCACCCGGGCGCTGGACGACTACCGGGTGCTCCTTCTCGACCAGCGCGGCACCGGCCGTTCGACCCCTGCCAACCGGCAGACCCTGCCGTTGCGCGGCGACGCCGCCGCCCAGGCCCGGTATCTGGAGCACTTCCGCGCCGACTCGATCGTGCGGGACTGCGAGCTGATCCGCCGTGAACTGCTCGGCCAGAGCGTGCAGTGGAGCCTGCTGGGGCAGAGCTTCGGCGGCTTCTGCACGCTGACGTATCTCTCCGTCGCCCCCGAGGGGATTCGCGAGGCGTTCGTGACGGGCGGTCTCGCGGGTCTGCGCAGCAGCGCCGACGACGTCTACCGGGCGGCCTACCCCCGGGTGGAGCGCAAGGTGGAGGGGCACTACGCGCGTTACCCGGAGGACGCGGAGACGGTCCGCGCCCTGGCGCGGCACCTTCGGGAGCACGAGGTGACACTGCCGGGCGGCGGGCTGCTGACTGCCGAGGCGCTCCAGTCCCTCGGCCTGATGCTGGGCACGGGCACCGGCTCGCACACGCTGCACTATCTGCTGGAGGACGCGTTCCTGCCGGGCACCGGCCGTCCGCAGCTGTCCGACTCCTTCCTGGCCGAGGCGCAGGGCCATCTGTCCTTCGCGGGCAATCCGCTCTACGCGGTGCTGCACGAGTCGATCTACGGCCAGCGCTCCGTGTCGCCGCGGGGCACCGGCTGGGCGGCCGAGTCCGTGCGCGGCGAGTTCCCGCAGTTCGATGTGGACAAGCGGCTGGCGGACGACGCGCCGGTGCTGCTGACCGGGGAGATGATCTACCCCTGGATGTTCTCCGCCGACCCGGCGCTCGCCCCGCTGGCCGACACCGCCGAGCTGCTGGCCCGGCGGGAGGACTGGCCCGACCTGTACGACCCGCGCCAACTGGCGGTGAACGAGGTGCCGGTGGCCGCGGCGGTGTACCACGACGACATGTACGTCGACACGGCCGACTCGCTGGCGACCGCGCGGTCGGTGCGCGGTCTGCGGACGTGGGTCACCGACGAGTACGAGCACGACGGGCTCCGGGTGAGCGGCGGCCGGGTCCTCGACCGGCTGATCCGGCTGGCCCGCGGCGAGCTGTGAGAAGGGCGGCGCGGCGGGCCTGCCCGGCGCGCCGCCGGCGCAGGTAGCGGCGCAGCGGCTCGGGTGAGATCCCGTTGTTGACCGCCGCGTTGAGCAGCCGGGCAAAGGTGTAGTCGGGGGCGAGGTCCAGTGCGCGGCCGAAAGCGACGCGCGCGGTGGCCTCGTCCCCGGCGGCCCAGGCGACCCAGCCGGCCAGTGTCAGCGGTGCGGCGGCGTGCTCGTGGTAGGGCTCGACGCAGCGGCGGGCGAGTGCCCGCCACAGGCGCAGGGCGGGGTCGGTGTGCGGCGGGTCCATCCACTCCGCGGCCCGGTCGCGGGTGTCGCGGTCCTGCAGGCCGAGGATCATCGCGGCGGCCTCGTCGTCGCCCAGCAGGCCGTCGTCCCGCCGGTCGCCGATCGGTCCGTCGTCCTCGGGGTCGGCGACCCTGAACCGGTCCAGTGCCGCTTTGAGCAGCCGCAGCGTCGTACGCCGCACCTCGTCGGAGTCGTCGCGCTCCAGCATGCGCGGCACCAGTCCGGCGGCAGCCGCGTCCAGCGCCTCCTCCCGCGCGAGGGCTGCCGTCGATCCGCCCGGGGGCGGGGTGAAGCGGTCCTCGATCTCCTTGCGCGAGCCGCGCACCCGGATGCCCGCGTAGGCGGCCGCGGCCGCCATCACCGAGTCGCCGGAGGGCGGGACCGCCGCGCCTTCGGGAGGTCCGCACTCGCTTTCCGGGCAGGAGTACGACCACCAGCGCCCGGCGGACACGCACAGCGCCTCCACCACGGGCACGTCGAGACGGCCGCAGGCCACGCGCAGTCCCTGGGCCAGTGGCCGGAGCCGTTCCATGACCTGCCCGGGGGCCTCCCCCTCGGCAGGGTCCTGGACGAGGAAGAGCACGATGGCGTCGGGGTGGGCGCCGCGCTGGGCACTGCCGGTGACGAGGCAGTCGGCCAATTGCGCCGCCGCGTCGGGCCACTCGTCGGGGTTGCGGGGGATGCCCAGCCGGGCGCGGCCGCCGAAGCGGCCCCGTTCTCCGTGGAGGGCGATCAACAGGACACTGTCGTCCGGATGGAAGCCGACAAAGTACGGGAGCGCGGCGGCGAGTTCGGCCGGGCTGCGCAGGGTGACCTTCGGGTCGTCGGAGGGACGGGAGGATGCGGTGTGCTGAGTCATGATCCGAAGGTGGCGCACGGCGTGGATCTCCGCCAGACCCCTCCCGAACCTGTGGATAAACCAGTCATATCACCGTAATAACTCAGAGTGAGTTATCCACAGGACCGGTGAGGGCGGTTGGCACGGTGTCGGTGTCATCGGGTTGCATGGGGGCATGACCACCGCACTGCGCACCACCGCCGACACGATCCTCAGCCGGCTCGTCGGGGACCCGACGGGCACCGCCCGCCTGCGCGAGGACCAGTGGCGCGCGGTCGAGGCGCTGGTGGCCCAGGGCCGCCGGGCCCTGGTCGTCCAGCGCACGGGCTGGGGCAAGTCCGCCGTCTACTTCGTGGCCACGGCGCTGCTGCGCGAGCGCGGCAGCGGTCCGACCGTGATCGTCTCCCCGCTGCTCGCCCTCATGCGCAACCAGATCGACGCCGCCGAACGGGCCGGCATCCGGGCCCGGACGATCAACTCGGCCAACCCCGAGGAATGGGACACCGTCCAGGCCGAGGTCGCCGCCGGAGAGGTCGACGTCCTGCTGGTCAGCCCGGAGCGGCTCAACAATCCCGACTTCCGCGATCAGGTCCTGCCCAAACTCGCCGCCACCACCGGGCTGCTCGTGGTGGACGAGGCGCACTGCATCTCCGACTGGGGCCACGACTTCCGGCCCGACTACCGCCGGTTGCGCACGATGCTCGCCGACCTGCCGCCGGGCGTCCCCGTCCTCGCCACCACGGCCACGGCCAACGCACGCGTGACGGCCGACGTCGCCGAGCAGTTGGGCACCGGCGATCACGAGGGTGCGCTCGTCCTGCGCGGGCCGCTGGACCGCGAGAGCCTCTCGCTCGGCGTCCTGGAGCTGCCGGACGCCGCGCACCGGCTCGGCTGGCTCGCCGACCACCTCGGCGACCTGCCGGGCTCCGGCATCATCTACACGCTCACCGTGGCGGCCGCCGAGGAGGTCGCGGCTTTCCTGCGGCAGCGCGGGCACGAAGTGGCGGCGTACACGGGCCGCACCGAGGACGCCGACCGGCGGGCCGCGGAGGCGGCGCTGCTGCGCAACGAGGTCAAGGCGCTGGTCGCGACGTCCGCCCTCGGCATGGGATTCGACAAGCCCGACCTGGGCTTCGTGCTCCACCTGGGCTCGCCCTCCTCCCCCATCGCCTATTACCAGCAGGTCGGCCGCGCCGGCCGCGGCGTGGACCACGCGGAGGTCCTACTGCTCCCCGGCCCGGAGGACGAGGCGATCTGGCGCTACTTCGCGTCCCTCGCCTTCCCGCGCGAGGAGCAGGTCCGCCAGACCCTCGCGCTGCTGGCGGAGGCGGCGGCGCCGATGTCCGTGCCCGCCCTGGAGGCCCGGGTGGATCTGCGCCGCACCCGGCTGGAGACCATGCTGAAGGTGCTCGACGTGGACGGCGCCGTCCGCCGGGTGCGCGGCGGCTGGACGTCCACCGGGGAGCCCTGGGCGTACGACACCGAGCGCTACGCCTGGGTCGACCGCCAGCGCAAGGCGGAGCAGCAGGCCATGCGCGAGTACGCCACGACCACCTCCTGCCGTATGGAGTACCTGCGGCGCCAGCTCGACGACGAGGAGGCCGCACCCTGCGGCCGCTGCGACAACTGCGCGGCCCCGCGCCACTCCGCCGAGGTGTCCCGCGAGGCGCTCGAATCCGCCCGGGCGGCCCTCGGCCGCCCCGGGGTCGAGGTCGAACCGCGCCGGATGTGGCCCACGGGGCTCCCGTCCGTGGGCATCGACCTCAAGGGCCGAATTCCCGCCGGCGAACAGGCGGAACCCGGCCGTGCCCTCGGACGGCTCTCCGACATCGGCTGGGGCAACCGGCTGCGACCGCTCTTCGCAGTGAACGCCGCGGACGGCCCCGTGGCGGACGACGTGGTCGGCGCCGTGGTCACGGTACTGGCGGACTGGGCCCGGGGACCGGGCGGCTGGGCCAGTGGCGGGCCCGACGCACCGCCCCGCCCGGTCGGTGTGGTGACCGTCGCCTCGCACACCAGGCCGCAGTTGATCGCCTCGCTCGGGCAGCGCATCGCCGACGCCGGGCGCATGCCGCTGCTGGGACAGCTGGCCCACACCGGAGACGTCGAGCCCTCACGCGTGCCGCGCAGCAACAGCGCCCAGCGACTGCGCGCCCTGCACGAGGCGTTCGCCGTTCCGCCCGCTCTGGCCGAAGCGATCGCGGCCGTGCCCGGACCGGTCCTGCTCGTCGACGATGTCACCGAAACGGGCTGGACCCTGGCGGTCGCCGCGCGACTGCTCCGCAGGTCCGGTGTTACGGCCGTGTTTCCGCTGGTCCTGGCGCTGCAAGGCTGATCCGTCGTCATATGCTGGACAGCTCGCGGGGATCTATGCGGCGGACGGCGCGATAACCGGCACATCGACCAATTGACCGTTGCCGCTCGCGAGTGCGCCAGCGAGAATTGGGGGCGTTCCCCGTTCGGCTCCTCGAGCCCCCCGACCGGCATGCGCCCGCGCACCCGGTCTCGGACGCATACCCGAAGGGAGGATCGTGGCCATGGGCTTCGCTCCGGAGACCACTTCCGGCACGTCCTCCCGCGCCGTCCGCCGGGTTCGCACCCTGGAACCGGCCGAGTGGATCGCCTCGGGATTCCCGCTGCTGATCAGCCCGCGCGACGTGGTCAAGGACCTGCACGCGCGCCACCTCCCCGCCCCGGGCACGGCGGTGATCGCGGTCCTGTCGCCCGACGGACGGCTGACGGCCAGTGCCTCGTTCGCCCAGCGCGAGGGCGTCGTCGACGGATGGGAGCGCCGCAACGCGATCCTGTCCCACCTGCGCCGGGTCACCCCGGACGACCTGCGGCGGCGTACGCCGGTGCGCACCACGGTCCTTCTGGTGTGCCGGGAGGGCGGCGCCGAGTGGACCGAGGCGGACGGTGCGTGGGCATGGGGCCTGCGGGACGCGTGCTCGCTGCACGGACTGCGCCCCGGCTCCTACATCACCCTGACCGAGGACGGCTGGCGCGTGTACGGCGAGGCCCGGGTCGGGCGCACCCCCAACGCCTCGTCCTGGTCCGGAGAACAGCACGGCGCAGCGGCCCTGCGTCCCGGGGGGACACCGGCCCTGCGCCGCGCGGCGGCCCGCTGATCAGGCGGTCGCGCCGAGCAGTCCGTTGATCCGCTGGGGGTCGCCGCACACGATCAGCAGGGCGCCGGCCCGCCGCACCGCCGAGGGCAGCAGCGCTGCCAGGACCTCGTCCGAGCCGCCGTTGACGGCGACGACCACGACCGGACGGCCCTGGGCGCGCTCCGCGTCGTGAGCCGCGTAGAAGACGTCGTCACCGGCGTCGTGCTGCGCCCAGTAGGACGCCTCGCCGAAGCTCAGCTCGTGGGCGGCCCAGGGGTGCTGCTCGCCGGTGGTGAGCACCAGGACCTCGCCGGGCGCCCGGCCGCTGTCGAGCAGCAGGTCGACGGCCTCGTCGGCGGCGTCGAGCGCGCCCTCGACCGGAGCAGGGATGAGCTGGATCTGCGCCGCCGTCGCACCGGCGGAGCCGGTCTGTGCGACCTCGGCTTCCCGTGGCGACCGCGGCTGCGGCGGAACGGCCGGACCGCGGGCGGGGCCGGGGCGACCGGGCCGGGCGCTGCCCGCAGTGCCGCCGCGCGGTGGCGCTGGACGCGGGGACGCGGGACGGGGGCCGGGGGCCGGTACGGGGCGGGGGGTCGACGCGGACCGGCCGGCGGCCGGGGCTACGCGAGAACCCGGGACACTCTCGTGAATCTGAGGCTCCTCGGGGATGAGAGGCATGTGCTGATGTCTATCAAATGCACCGGAACAGCGCATCGGCGGGTAGGTCACAACTCGGCTCAGAAATCGAAGCCGAGCTGCTCACCTGTCTCCCCCGCCTCCACGGTCTCCCGGACTTTCTTCAGGTGTTGCCAACGCGGCAGCGTATCGAGATATGCCCAGGACAGCCGGTGGTGGGGGGTGGGCCCCAGCTCCGCCAGCGCGGCACGGTGCACCGGCGAAGGGTACCCGGCATTGTCGCCGAAGCCGAACGGAGCATAGTCGATGCCCAGTTCGGCCATCATGGCGTCCCGGCGCACCTTGGCGATCACGGATGCGGCGGCCACGGCGACGCAGGACTGGTCGCCCTTGATGACCGTCCGCACCCGCCACGGGCCGCCGAGGTAGTCGTGCTTGCCGTCGAGGATGACCGCGTCGGGCCGTACGGGCAGGGCCTCCAGGGCACGCGTCGCCGCGAGCCGCAGTGCGGCCGTCATCCCGAGGTCGTCGATCTCCTCGGGCGAGGCGTGGCCGAGGGCGTAGCTGTTCACCCAGCCGACGAGTACGGCGGAGAGTTCGCCCCGGCGCTTGACGGTGAGGAGTTTGGAGTCGGTGAGCCCGTCCGGCGCCCGCCGCAGTCCGGTGACGGCCGCGCAGACGGTAACCGGTCCGGCCCAGGCTCCCCGGCCGACCTCGTCGACGCCCGCGACGACCTTGGCGCCGAGTGTCGCGCGCAATGAGCGCTCGACGCTGTGGGTGGGAGGTTCACGAACCATGACAGGGCCCACCCTACGCTTCCGCGCGGTACGGTCCGAGGCCGGGTCCCGCGCGTCCACGCGCGCCTCGTCAGGGGCGGAGCAAGGGCAGCATCACCTGGTCGACGACCTCCACGAGGTCGTGTTCGGAGATCTCGCGTCCGCCCATCTTCGAGCGGTACATCATCAGGGCGGGCACGACGTCGGCGACGATGTCGCCGGTGGCGTCCGGGCGCACTTCCCCGCGTCCCACTCCGCGCCGTACGACGTCCAGGATGCGGTGCTTGGTGGGTTCGACGACGCCCTCGACGACCAGCCGCACGAAGCAGTGCGCGGTCTCCTGGTCGGACTCGTCGATGACGGCGCGCAGGGCGAGTCCGCTCTGCGAGTACATCGCCTCGCGCATTCTCAGCACGAGGAAGAGCAGGTCCTCGCGCAGGCTGCCGAGGTCCGGCACATCGGGGACGGCGGGGAGCGCGGCCTGGAGCGCGTCGGTGGCCAGGGCCTGCTTGGACGGCCAGCGTCGGTAGACGGCCGCCTTGCCGGTCTGGGCGGCGGACGCCACGCCTTCCATGGTCAGCCCCCGCCAGCCGACGGTGCTCAGCTGCTCCAAGGCCGCTGTGAGGATGGCCCGTTCCAGCACCGGACCGCGGCGGCGCGGCGCGACCTGCTTGGACGGCTCCGTTGCCGCCTTGCGCGACATGACCATGGCACCTTCTCGGCTTTCTCGCTTCTAGTGAACGCTTGCGTTCACTAACAGACCCACTCTACTGTCGTCCATAGTGAACGCGACCGTTCACTAGCCATCGTCTGGGGGATCTTGTGACGACTGAGCAACTCACCTCACCACCCACGCCCGGCGCCGCGCGACGCGGCGGCAGGCCGGGTGTCGCACTCGCCGTGATCGCGGCCTGCCAGCTCATGGTCGTGCTGGACGCCACGATTGTGAATATCGCGCTCCCGCACATCCAGGGCGCACTCTCCTTCTCCACGACCGACCTGTCCTGGGTGCTCAACGCCTACACCCTCACCTTCGGCGGCCTGCTGCTGCTCGGCGGGCGGGCCGGCGACATCCTGGGCCGCCGCAGGGTGTTCGTCTTCGGCATCCTGCTGTTCTCGCTCGCGTCCCTCCTCGGGGGCTTCGCCCAGGAGCCGTGGCAGCTGCTCGCGGCGCGCTCCCTGCAGGGTGTCGGCGGCGCGATCGCCTCGCCCACCTCGCTCGCCCTCATCACCACGAACTTTCCCGAAGGCCCCGAACGCAACCGCGCGTTCGGCGTCTTCGCCGCGGTCTCCGCGGGCGGCGGCGCGGTGGGCCTGCTGGCGGGCGGCATGCTCACCGACTGGCTCGACTGGCGCTGGGTGTTCTTCGTCAACGTGCCCATCGGCCTGCTGATCGCCTTCCTGGCACCGCGCTGGATCAACGAGTCGCAGCGGCATCCCGGCCGCTTCGACATCGCCGGCGCGGTGACGTCGACCCTCGGCATGGCCTCCCTGGTCTACGGCTTCATCCGGGCGGCGAGCCAGGGCTGGCGGGACGGGCTCACGGTCGGCGCGTTCTGCGCGGCGGTGGTGCTGCTGATCTCGTTCGTCCTGATCGAGCGTCGCGCGAAGGAACCCATCACCCCGCTGCGGATGTTCGCCGACCGCAACCGCTCCGGCACCTACGTGATGATGCTGAGCCTGGCCGCGGGGATGTTCGGCATGTTCTTCTTCATCGTCCTCTTCGTGCAGAACGTGCTCGGCTACAGCGCCATCGCGGCCGGTTTCGCCTTCCTCCCGGTCACCGTGGCGATCGTGACGGGGGCGGGACTCTCCACCCGCTTCCTGCCGGTGCTCGGGCCGAAGCCCTTCCTGGTCACGGGCTCGACGCTGGCCGGCATCGGCATGGCCTGGCTGACCTTCATCGACCCGGGCAGCAGTTACGTGGGCGGTGTGCTGGGCCCGATGGTGATCTTCGGCTTCGGCATGGGCCTGAACTTCGTGACGCTGACGCTGACCGCCGTCTCCGGGGTCGCCCAGCACGAGGCGGGCGCGGCCTCCGGACTGCTCAACGCCATGCAGCAGGTGGGCGGTTCGCTGGGCCTGTCGATCCTGGTGACGGTCTTCGGCACCGCGAGCCGCGACCAGGCGACCGAGACGGTGCCGCAGTTCCTCGCCGGGGCGACCCCGGCGCAGAAGGCGGAGTTCCTGCGGACGCGCGAACTGCCGGCTCCCTGGTCGCACGAGGTGCTGGCGCACGGCATCTCCACCGCCCTGTACGCCGCCGTGGCCCTGGTCCTACTGGCCCTGGCCACCGCGCTGTTCGTCATCCGGGTGCGCAGGAGCGACCTGGAGGCGCTGAGCGGCACGGCGGGGACACCGGCCGCCTGACGGCACCCCGCCGCCCGGCCCGAGGGGAGGCCGGGGCGGCGGTGCGCCGGGCCCCATCAGGGCACTTCGATGCGGTACCCGTCGAGTCCCGCCCGCGAGCAGGCGTCGGAGGGGTCCACCGGGCGCGCGGCCAGCACCGAACGGGCCCGGCTCTCGCCGAGGCTCCTGGCGTACCAGGGATCGCCGCCGCCGCGCAGGTCGTGCGCCAGCGTCTGCAGCGCGCAGGAGCGCTGCGGCTCCGGCAGCCGGTCGAGCGCCGGGACCGCGTCGGCGGACAGGTCCTGGAGGTAGACCAGGTCGATGCGTCCGGTGTTCTCGTACCGGGTGACCTGCTGCTCGGCGATGAGGGCGTCCGGACCCGAGAGGCCGAAGACCAGGAAGCCGACGGCCGCGCTCGCCACCACCGCCCGCGGCAGCCAGCGGGCGCCGAGCACCCCGGCCGCCATGATCAGCACGATCAGCAGCCCCAGCCACAGTTCGACGCCGGCCACGGAGATCCGCATCCGCGTCAGCCCGTAGGCGCCCACGTACAGCTCCATGCGGCGCAGTGCGGAGGCGACCACGACGAGCGTCAGCACGCAGATCGCGCCGAGGACCGAACGCACCAGCAGGCGGTCGCCGTCCCCGCCCCGCGGCGCCCAGCGCAGCGCCAGGCCGATCACCGCGATGGTCAGCAGGGTGACGATCAGCAGTTGCCAGAAGCCCTGCCGGGCGTACTGCGCGTACGTCAGCCCGGTCTCCGCCAGCACCTTCTGGTAGCCGCCGAACAGCACGGTGAGCTGCACGGCGTTGAAGACGGCGAACAGCACGGCGAGGACGACCAGCGGCAGCGCCCACTCGGCCCGGCCGCGGGCGCGGCCGGGCCTGACCTTGACGCGGTCGAAGCGGCGCGGTGCCGCGGCCGTGTACGCGGCGGCCAGGGCGCCCAGCAGGCCGAGGGCGAACATCACGACGCGCAGGGGGAAGTCGCCGAGCGTCATGTCGGGGACGATGCCGCTCAGCAGGTCGGCGAAGGCGGCGTCCGCCCCGGCGAACAGCGCGCCGAAGACGACGAGCAGGACAACGGCGACCACGACCGCCTTGGCCATGGGCAGCCAGCGCTGCCGGTTGCCCGCGGTGCGCTCGCGCAGGCCGCGCATCGCCCAGCCGGTACCGGGCACCACGGACGCCCACACGCCGAGGCTCCCCAGCAGCACGCCCGGCCAACGGCGGCCGCCGTGCAGGGCGAGCGAACCCACGGCGAAGAAGGCGAGGACCGCGAGAAAGGCCGGCCAGCCGGCGTCGCGCAGCGCGGGGACGAGCAGCAGGCCAAGGGCCGTGACCGCCCACACCAGGGTCCACGCGCGCGGGCGGCGGCCGCGCACGACGGCCGCGACGGCGGCGGCGAGCGCGGCGGGCAGGGCGGTCAGCAGGAGGTTGACGCCGATGCCGTCGCGCAGGAGCACGGCGGCCACGAGACCGGTGCAGACGGCGATCCAGAGGACCGCCGCGGGCACGGCGGACGGTGCCTTCACGCGGCTGTCGATGATCCACTGCGGAGGGGGCGGCGGGGGCGGCGGCGTCCAGGGATGCGGCTGCACCGGGGCACGGCCGCCCGGGCGGGCCTGTGGATACGCCGGCAGGGCCGGCGGCCGGGCGGAGTGCGCGGTGCCGTGCGGCGGCCGCTGCGGCGCGGCGCCCTTCGGTACGTCGGACATGAGGACCCCTCCCCACCGGTCGCATGCCGATGACGCGGCGCGGGACCGGAGCTTGTCAGCGCCCCGGGAAGATCGCCGGGGCAGCGTGGCCGACAGGCTATGCGCCGTGGTCCGGGGCGCACAGGCGCCGAGGAACTCCCTGGCCCGTCTGTGACAGGGCCGTGACAGTGGAGGGGTTTCCGCCGCGCTCAGGCGGCGGACAGCCACTCCGGCAGCGGTTCACAGCGTTCCCGCCACGCCCGCGGCGGCTCGCCGTCCGGCCGGGCCGCGACGATGCCGCCGACGATGGCACAGGTCGTGTCGACGTCACCGCCCGCCCGGGCGGTGGTCCAGAACGCGCGCTCGTAGTCGCCGAGCCCCCGGACCGCGGCCCACAGCGCGAAGGGGACCGTGTCGTGCGCGCTGGTGCGCCGGCCGCAGCCGAGTACGGCGGCGACGGTGGCGACGTCGTCGTAGTCGAGCATGTCCACGGCGCGCCGCAGCCCCGCGTGGATGGCGCTGCGCGGCAGGAGCCCGACGACGGACGTGAGCAGCGCGGCCGGATCGGCCGGGGCGCCGGGTGCGGCGACCAGGGCGGCGGCAGCGGCGACCGCCATGGCGCCGGCGACCGCCTCGCGGTGCTGGTGGGTGGTGTACGCGGACAGCTCCGCCTGCTCGGCGGCCTTCTCCGGCTCGCCCGCGAACCACGCCCCGAGCGGCGCGACGCGCATGGCCGCGCCGTTGCCCCAGGAGCCCTGACCGTTGAACATCTCGGCGGCCAGCGTGCGCCAGTCACCGTTCTCCTGCCGGATCAGCCGCAGCATGCGGTTGACCGCGGGGCCGTAGCCGCGGTCGAAGTCGTGGTGGGCGGCGAAGGACGCGGCCAGCGCGTCCTGGTCCACGGCGCCGTGCGCGGACAGGACAGCGAGGACCGAGCAGGCCATCTCGGTGTCGTCGGTCCACTGCCACACCCCGGCCGGCAGCGTGCCGCTCTGCAGCGCGGGGTAGTGCGCGGGGACGAAGAACTGGGAGCCCAGGGCGTCGCCGACGGCGAGTCCTCGCAGGCTGGCGAGCGCGCGGGAGCGCGAGGCATCAAAAGGATCAGAGGGATCAGCGGTCATGGCGCCCAGAACTCTGACATCCCGTGTCATCGGGGTCAATCGTCCTGTGCGCAATATCACTCGTGATATCTCGCCAGGTCGGAGACAGTGGTGCGCCAGCGTGCGAAGGGCCGGTCGAGCCGGTAGCGGCCGTCCGGCTCGGCGAGCAGCACGCGGAACTCTCCGTTGTCCGGATTGGACAGGCACTCGAACTCGTCGACCGTCCAGTGGAACCACCGCATGCAGAACAACCGCATGGTCAGCCCGTGCGTCACCAGGAGCACGTTCGGCGGGAACTCCGGCTTGTCGAAGGCCCGGTAGAGCGTCTCCAGGAACGCCCCGACCCGGTCGTACACGTCCGCCCCGGACTCGCCCTGCGCGAAACGGTAGAAGAAGTGGCCGTACGCGTCCCGGGCCTTGCGCTGCCGCTGCACGTCCTCGGCGTCCTGGTAGTTGCCCCAGTCCTGCTCGCGCAGCCGGGGCTCCTCCCTGGCCCGGGTGCGGCGCGGGTCGAGTCCCAGCAGGTGGAAGGTCTCGTGCGTGCGGCGGTACGGGGAGACGAAGGCCTGGACCCGTTCGTCGCCGAAGAGCCCGCGCAGTTCCCCGCCCGCGGCACGGGCCTGCTCCTCGCCCTTGAGGGTGAGGTTGAGCGCGTGGTCGGGGACCCGCTCGTAGATCGTGTCGTCGGCGTTTCCCTGGGACTCCCCATGACGGATGAGCACAATGCGACGCGGTCGAGCCATGGCCTCACTGTAATTCGTGCACCCCCGCGCGGGCACGGCGGTCCGCCCACCGGGCATCGCGGCCGGCCGGGCCTCCTGACCTCGGCGGAACCCACGTCCGGCCGAGGGCGGCGGCCCCGATTGTCAGTGGTCGGTCCCAGACTGAGGATTGAAGAGGGAGCCCTTGGCGGCACCCCGGTTGGAGGCCGCAATGAAGACCACCGCGTTCGTATCCGGCACACCCTGCTGGACCGATCTGAGCAGTCCCGACATCGAGGCCTCGCGCGCCTTCTACGGCGGCCTGTTCGGCTGGGAGTCCGAGCCGGGGCCCCCGGAGGCGGGGGGCTACACCTTCTTCACCCTGCGCGGCGAGCCCGTGGCCGCCGTCGGGCCGGTGATGGCGGAGGGCGACCGGCCCCGCTGGATCACCTACATGGCGACCTCGGACGCCGAGGCCACGGCCAAGGCGGTGCAGGCCGCGGGAGGCGCCGTCTCCGTGGCGCCGATGGCCGTCTTCGACCAGGGCGGCTTCGCGCAGTTCACCGACCCGCACGGTGCGGAGTTCGCCGTCTGGCAGCCGGGGAGGTTCAAGGGCGCGGGGCTGCTGAACGAGCCGGGGGCGTTCAGCTGGATCGAGCTCAACACCCGCGACGTGGAAGCCTCCCGCAGGTTCTACGGGGACGTCTTCGGATGGACGGGCGAGACGCATCCCTTCGCCGGCGACAGCACGTACACGGAGCTGGAAGTGGAGGGCGGCGGCGGCCCGTTCGGCGGCATCCTGCTCATGAACGACGCCTGGCCCGCGGAGATACCCCAGCACTGGATGCACTACTTCGCCGTCGAGGACACCGATGCGGCCGCCGCGCGGGCCGCGGAGCTCGGCGGCGGCGTCTCGGTGGCGCCCTTCGACCTGCCGCACGTGGGACGCATCGCGGTCCTCGGCGATCCGCACGGCGCCTACTTCTCCGTGATCACCCGCCCCGCAAAGGAGGACTGACCGGGCGGCTCCGAACCGCTGCGCGCGAGCCGTCCGGCCTCAGACCGACCAGGACTGCTCCAGGTCGACGACGTCGCCGGCGACCGCGAGCACGTCCGCTTCCAGCTCCGCGCGCTGCGAGAGCCGGGCGACCGAGCCGTCGCGGTACTTGCCGCGCTCCGCGGCCGAGTCCCACATCGACAGGGTCAGGAAATCGGACTCGGGACCCTGCGCGAACACACCGCGCAGCATGCCCGGCGAGCCGGCCATCGCCGGGTTCCAGACCTTCTGCTGCATGAGGACGAAGTGGTCCGCCCGGTCCGGCCGCACCTTGCAGTGGGCCAGCCTGAGCAGGTCGCTGTCCGCGAAACGGGGGCGGAAGCCGATCTTGACGTCCAGGCGGTGCTCGAAGAGTTTCACGCCGAGGCTCTCGTACGTGTCCGCCTGCGGTGTCGCGAAGCGGTCGTGGGGCCCGGCCATGAAGGCGTCGTAGTACTCGCGGTCCTCCCAGAAGGCGAAAAGGTGCGCGACACCCGGCTGGCTGCGGCTCCAGCCCCCGCCCTGCCCCCGGAAGCCCGGCTCGCCGGGGAGTCCGTTGGCCCATTTCCGCTGTCCGCGCTCGAAAGCAGCCCGATCGAGGACGCCACAGCGAATCCACTTCACCAGCACCGCGCCATCCTATGGCCCACCAGCGGCCATTCCGCCCCTCAGGGAAATCAACTACCCCATGGGACAAGCCAATACGATCACGGCATGGATGCCCTGTACCCGCGGCTGCTCGTCGAGGACTTCGACACCGCCGTCCGCTTCTGGACCGCCGCCCTGCGCGACCTGCTCGCGACGGAGCCCGTCAAGGTGCTCCCGGAAGCCGGCTACGCCAACTGGGACCTCGGCGGACAGGCCGCCCTCACCCTCTTCTCCCGCACCGCGATCGCGCGGACGATCGGCACGGAGTCGCTGCCCGCGCGCGCTCCCGTCCAGGACGCGGCGATGCTCGTGCTGCGGGTCGACGACGTCCACTCCGCGACCGGGACGCTCGCGGCCCACGGCGCCGAGGTCCTCGCCGGACCGCAGGACCGCCCCGACTGGGGACCGAACCTGCGCACCGCCCACCTCCGCACGCCCGACGGCACCCTCGTCGAACTCCAGTCGTACTGATCCCGGCAGCCCGCCAGCCCCGAAGGAGTCCCGATGGTGAGGACCACGCCGCCCCGGCCGATCGACGTCGCTGCCGTGTTCCCCGAACTGGCGCCGCTGGCACGGCAGGCCGTTCGCCTGCATCCTCGGCCGGGCCTGCCGACGGTCCACGAGAGCTCGGTCGGCGGGCCCCTGCTCTGGCCCGTCGGCGAGGACTGGCCCGCGTGCGACGACGCACACGAGCACTGGGACCCGCCGGTTTCGCCGGACGACGTCCGCCGGTCCCGGGATCTGCTGGAAGAGGCGTGGCTCCGGCCCCGCTCTCCGCAGGAGGACCTCCTCACCGCGGAGCAGCGCGCGTACCTCGACACGCTGCAAGAAGGGCATCCTCCGCACAGCGGACCCAATCCGCTGCTCCCGGTCGCCCAGCTGTATCTGCGCGACGTGCCGGGGCTGTCCGGCCCCGACGGGGCCGACGTCCTCCAAGTGCTGTGGTGCCCGCTCGACCACGAGGACGCCCTGCCCACGGCCCGCCTGGTCTGGCGGAACTCCTCCGAGGTCCACGAGGTGCTCACGGAGCCGCCCGTCCCGCTCGACGTCGACCACTACGGCAACTACGTGCCTGAGCCCTGCGTGCTGCACCCCGAGGCCGTCACCGAGTACCCGGCGCCGCTCCAACTGCCCGGCGAACTCGCGCGGCGCCTCCACGACTGGGGACGCGCCGAATGGGCCGCGCTGCACCCGGAGGACGCCGGCCACGATGGCAGCGCGTACTACCAGTACGAGCACAGCGTTGCCCCCGGCTGGAAGGTGGGCGGTTGGGGTCCGTGGAGCTTCAGCGACCCGTCGCCGCTGAACTGCGACATGTGCGGCGCGGAATACCGGCCGCTCCTGACCGTCTCCTCCGGCGAGTGGGACGGAGGAAGCGGCAGCTGGATCCCGCTCGAGGACCGCGACCGCACCGGCCCCGCGGGGCTCCGGCGGCCGTCCGACCCCCCGATGGTCCAGATAGGCCGCGGCTACAACCTGCAGATCTACAGCTGCCCCACGTCCTTCGACCACCCCCACCTCGAGAACATGCAGTGACGCCCGAGGTGCCCTGCCGCCTGCCGCAAAGCACGTGTCCCCCCGAAGCCCTCGGGGCTTCGGGGGGACACGTCAGGGGCGGTCGGGCTCAGCTGCAGCCGCTGGTCGAGCCGCAGCCCTCGCAGAGGTAGCAGCTGCCCGCGCGGCGCATCTTCGTACCGCAGGAGAAGCAGAGCGGGGCATCGGCGTTGAGGCCGAGCTGGATCTCCAGCAGTTCGGTCGAGTTGTGCGCGGTCTTCGGCGCCGGGACCGTCGCGGCTTCCGCCACGGCGGCCTCAGGAGCCGCGGCCGGCTTGGCCGACGGGGCCTCGCTCTGGCGCGGCGCGGACTGGGCCAGGCCCTCGACGTCGACCTCCTCGTCGGCCGCCGGCTCGTAGGAGCCGGTGTCGAGGTGGCGGCGGCGCTCCCCGGCGGAGTGGATGCCGAGCGCGGAGCGGGTCTCGAAGGGCAGGAAGTCCAGCGCCAGGCGGCGGAAGATGTAGTCGACGATCGACTGGGCCATCCGCACGTCCGGGTCGTCGGTCAGACCGGCCGGCTCGAAGCGCATGTTGGTGAACTTCGAGACGTAGGTCTCCAGCGGCACGCCGTACTGCAGGCCGACGGAGACGGCGATGGAGAAGGCGTCCATCATGCCCGCGAGGGTCGAGCCCTGCTTGGACATCTTGAGGAAGACCTCGCCGAGACCGTCGTCCGGGTAGGAGTTGGCGGTCATGTAGCCCTCGGCTCCGCCCACCGTGAAGGAGGTGGTGATCCCCGGACGGCCCTTGGGGAGCCGGCGGCGGACGGGGCGGTACTCGACAACCTTCTCGACCGCGGCGGGGGCGGCGGCCTCGACGACGTCGGCCTTCTTCTCCTCCGCCTTCTTCTTGGCGGAGAGCGGCTGGCCGACCTTGCAGTTGTCGCGGTAGATCGCGAGCGCCTTCAGGTCGAGCTTCCAGCCCTGGTAGTAGATCTCCTCGATCTCCTCGACGGTCGCCGACTCGGGCATGTTGACCGTCTTGGAGATGGCGCCGGACAGGAACGGCTGGGTCGCGGCCATCATCCGGACGTGGCCCATCGGCGCGATGGAGCGCTCGCCCATGGCGCAGTCGAAGACCTCGTAGTGCTCGGTCTTCAGCCCGGGGGCGTCGAGGACGCTGCCGTGCTCGGAGATGTGGGCGACGATCGCCTCGATCTGCTCCTGCTGGTAGCCCAGGCGGTGCAGGGCCTGCGGGACCGTGTTGTTCACGATCTGCATGGAGCCGCCGCCGACCAGCTTCTTGAACTTGACCAGGGCGAGGTCGGGCTCGATGCCGGTGGTGTCGCAGTCCATCATCAGGCCGATGGTGCCGGTGGGGGCCAGCAGGGAGGCCTGGGCGTTGCGGAATCCGTTCTGCTCACCGAGGCGCAGGACGTCCTGCCAGGCCTCGGTGGCCGCGGCCCAGACCGGGGTGTCCAGGTCGTCCATGCGCGTGGCGACGGCGTTCGCGTCGGAGTGCTGCTTCATGACGCGGTTGTGGGCGGTGGCGTTGCGGGCGTAGCCGTCGTACGGGCCGACGACCGCGGCCAGCTCGGCGGAGCGCCGGTACGACGTGCCGGTCATCAGCGAGGTGATGGCGCCGGCGAGCGCGCGGCCGCCCTCGGAGTCGTAGGCGTGGCCGGTCGCCATCAGCAGGGCGCCGAGGTTGGCGTAGCCGATGCCCAGCTGGCGGAAGGCGCGGGTGGTCTCGCCGATCTTCTGGGTCGGGAAGTCGGCGAAGGAGATGGAGATGTCCATCGCGGTGATGACGAGCTCGACGACCTTGGCGAAGCGCACGGCGTCGAAGCGCTGGGTGCCCTTGCCGTCGTCCTCGAGGAACTTCATCAGGTTGAGCGAGGCGAGGTTGCAGGACGAGTTGTCCAGGTGCATGTACTCGCTGCAGGGGTTGGACGCGGTGATGCGGCCCGTCTCCGGCGTGGTGTGCCAGTGGTTGATGACGTCGTCGTACTGGATGCCGGGGTCGGCACAGGCCCAGGCGGCCTCGGCCAGCTTGCGGAACAGCGCCCTGGCGTCGACCTCCTCGATGACCTCGCCGGTCATGCGGGCACGCAGGCCGAACTTCTCGCCGTTCTCGTACGCCTTCATGAAGTCCGCGTTCACACGGACGGAGTTGTTGGCGTTCTGGTACTGGACGGACGCGATGTCGTCGCCGCCCAGGTCCATGTCGAAGCCCGCGTCGCGCAGGGCGCGGATCTTCTCCTCCTCCTTCACCTTGGTCTCGATGAAGGCCTCGACGTCGGGGTGGTCGACGTCGAGCACGACCATCTTGGCAGCGCGCCGGGTGGCACCGCCGGACTTGATGGTGCCGGCGGAGGCGTCGGCGCCGCGCATGAAGGAGACCGGGCCGGAGGCGTTGCCGCCGGAGGAGAGCAGCTCCTTGGAGGAGCGGATGCGGGAGAGGTTCAGGCCGGCGCCCGAGCCGCCCTTGAAGATCATCCCCTCTTCCTTGTACCAGTCGAGGATCGACTCCATGGAGTCGTCGACGGAGAGGATGAAGCAGGCGGAGACCTGCTGCGGCTGGGCGGTGCCGACGTTGAACCAGACCGGGGAGTTGAAGCTGAACACCTGGTGGAGCAGTGCCCAGGTCAGCTCGTGGTCGAAGATCTCGGCGTCGGCGGGCGACGCGAAGTAGCCGTGGTCCTCCCCGGCCTTGCGGTAGGTCCGCACGACACGGTCGATGAGCTGCCGCAGGCTGCTCTCGCGCTGCGGCGTGCCGACCGCGCCGCGGAAGTACTTGCTGGTGACGATGTTGACCGCGTTCACCGACCAGGAGTCGGGGAACTCCACGCCGCGCTGCTCGAAGTTGATCGAGCCGTCGCGCCAGTTGGTCATGACGACGTCACGACGCTCCCAGACCACCTCGTCGTAGGGGTGCGTCCCCGGGGTGGTGTGGATGCGCTCGATGCGCAGACCCTTGGCGGGCGCCGTGCCCGCGCCGCCCGCAGCCTTGCCGGACTTGGCGCGGGAACCCCGTGCCGGGCCGCTCGTCGTCTCTGTCATGTGCCGCCTCCCATTACAGGCATTACATCTAAAACGCCTTGAAGCGCCGCGATCTTCCCGCGGCGATGCTGTTCCACGGCCGGAACACCCTTGCGGGCGCCCGGCAAATCTGAGTTGTCCGCCGGTCCTAGTCGGCGGTGGCGACGGGCGAGGGGACAGCGCCGTCCCGGTCCCGTCCGCCGGTGTCGGTCGGTGACCTCCGGTCGCGCAGTTCGGCGATCGCGGCCTCGAAGTCCTCGAGCGTGTCGAAGGCCTGGTAGACCGAGGCGAAGCGCAGATAGGCGACGAGGTCCAGGTCCTTCAGCGGGCCGAGTATGGCCAGGCCGACGTCGTGGGTCGACAGCTCGGCGCTGCCCGTGGCGCGCACCGCCTCCTCGACGCGCTGCCCGAGCTGGGCGAGTGCGTCCTCGGTGACGGGGCGGCCCTGGCAGGCCTTGCGGACTCCGGCGATGACCTTGTTCCGGCTGAAGGGTTCGGTGACCCCGCTGCGTTTGATGACCATCAGCGAGGCCGTTTCCACGGTGGTGAAGCGGCGGCCGCAGTCGGGACACTGCCGGCGGCGGCGGATCGACGTGCCGTCGTCGGTGGTCCGGCTGTCGACGACGCGGCTGTCGGGGTGTCGGCAGAAGGGGCAGTGCATCGGTTCCCTCTCCCTCCCTCACCCACGGTGAGCGCACGACGTCATGACGCGGGGAACCCCCTGGGGCCTCGCGAAGCAGCCACAAGCATAGGCGATCCGGGAGGGCCCGAAGACCCGGGGACCACTACTTGTGGGGCCTGCCCCCTATCCAACCACTAGATCTGGTGGCTCGGGGGTCATGTGCGCCAATCCGGCGGAGCGCGTGTCGCGGCTCGCCGACGGGACGGGAGCCTACGCGACACCACGCCTCACGGGAGCGGCGGGGCGGAAGTGACACACTGGGTGTACGGATCGTCACGGGTCGCGCATCATGGAACCCGGGGCGCCGGGGGTGAACGGCGGGGAACTCCGGGAGAACGGCGGGCCGACGGCGGGGAGCGGGGGCGGGCGTCACACGGCCGCGATCCCGTCCGCACGAGGGGGATTGGGCGGCGGAATCCCGGGAAGAATCGAATTCATATTCGATCTATATCATCGACCGCTTGATCTTGTCAGTGGAACTGTGGAAATTCACTCGAACGTGTGTTTGGCGCAACCTTTCGAAAGCAACTACCGTTGTCTTACTAGGGAGAACATCTCGAGAGGGGCCGCCGTGACCACCACCGCCGACAGCGCCACACTGACCGCCCATGACCGCCCCCAGGACCGGCTACGCCCGATGGATGCGATGAACGACGAGACCACCAAGCCCGCACGTGCGCTCCCCGGACGACCTCCTGGAATCCGCGCGGACAGTTCCGGACTGACCGACCGGCAGCGCCGGGTCATCGAGGTCATCAGGGACTCGGTGCAGCGCCGCGGGTACCCGCCCTCCATGCGGGAGATCGGCCAGGCCGTGGGCCTGTCGAGCACCTCGTCGGTCGCCCATCAGCTGATGGCCCTGGAACGCAAGGGGTTCCTTCGCCGGGACCCGCACCGCCCCCGCGCCTACGAGGTGCGCGGCTCCGACGCCGCGCAGGCGCAGCCGACCGACACCGCGGGCAAGCCCTCCGCGTCGTACGTGCCGCTGGTCGGCCGGATCGCCGCCGGTGGCCCGATCCTGGCCGAGGAGTCGGTCGAGGACGTCTTCCCGCTCCCCCGCCAGCTGGTGGGTGACGGCGAACTGTTCGTGCTCAAGGTCGTCGGCGACTCGATGATCGAGGCCGCCATCTGCGACGGGGACTGGGTGACGGTGCGCCGTCAGCCCGTCGCCGAGAACGGCGACATCGTCGCCGCGATGATCGAGGGCGAGGCCACGGTCAAGCGCTTCAAGCGCGAGGACGGCCATGTCTGGCTGCTTCCGCACAACTCCGCGTACCAGCCCATCCCGGGCGACGAGGCGACCATCCTCGGCAAGGTGGTGGCGGTGCTGCGCCGGGTCTGACCCACGACCCGCCCGTGACCGGGCCCCGGGACCTCTGCGCCGGTTCCGGGGCTCGTCTGTGCACGGGCGGACGGGGTGCGGCGGGCCACTGGGACGGGGCCCGCGCCCCGGTCAGACCACCTGCGCCTCGTTGGCCTTCGCGGCCGCGTCGATGGCGGCGAGCGACCTGCGGACCTGATTGCGGTCCGTGGTCTGCCAGAAGTCCGGCATCGACGCCTTGATGAAGCTGCCGTAGCGGGCCGTGGCGAGCCGCGGGTCGAGGACGGCGACCACGCCCCGGTCCCCGGCCGCACGCACCAGGCGGCCGGCCCCCTGGGCCATCAGCAGCGCCGCATGGGTGGCGGCGACCGCCATGAAGCCGTTGCCGCCCTTCTCCTCCACCGCCTTCTGACGCGCGCTCATCAGCGGGTCGTCCGGACGGGGGAAGGGAATCCGGTCCATCACCACCAACTGGCAGCTGTCCCCCGGCACGTCCACGCCCTGCCAGAGCGACAGCGTGCCGAACAGGCAGGTGCCGGGGTCGGCGGCGAAACGGCGGATCAGCTCACCCAGCGTCTCCTCGCCCTGGAGCAGCACCGGGTGGTCGATCCGGCCGCGCAGCGCCTCGGCGGCGGCCTGGGCCGCGCGCATCGAGGAGAACAGCCCGAGGGTGCGGCCCCCGGCGGCCTCGATCAGCTCGGTCAGTTCGTCCAGCATGTCCTCACGGCCGCCGTCGCGTCCGGGCTGGGAGAGATGCCGGGCGACGTAGAGGATGCCCTGCTTGGGGTAGTCGAAGGGCGAGCCGACGTCGAGGCCCTTCCAGACCGGGAGTTCGTCCTCGCCCTCCGCGGCCACGGTGCCCTCCGGCGGGAGCCCGAGCGAGGCCGCGACGCCGTTGAAGTCGCCGCCCAGGCGGAGGGTGGCCGAGGTCAGCACGACGGAGCGCTCGGTGAACAACTTCTCGCGCAGCAGCCCGGACACGCTCAGCGGTGCCACCCGCAGCGAGGCGCCGAAACGGTCGTGGCGCTCGTACCAGACCACGTCCCACTCGGAGCCCTCGACGATGCGCTCGGCGACCTCGTGGACGTTCTCGGCCGAGGCGAGCGCCATCTTGCGGACGGCGTCCTCGTCCTGCACGGAGCGGTCGCGGGTCTCGCCGAGCGAGGTGATGACCAGCCGGCAGGCGTCGCGCAGCGCCATCAGGGCGTAGCGCAGGTCCTCCGGCAACTCCTCCAGCCGCCCGGGCAGGGCGAGTTCCATCAGCCGCTCGAAGCCCTCGGAGGCGCTCATCAGCGCGTCCGCGGCCTTCTCGTTGACCAGTTTGGCGGCGAGTCTGACGGTGCGGTTGACCCGGCCGGGGGCGAGCTCGCCGGTGGCGACACCGGTGACCCGGGAGACGAGTTCATGGGCCTCGTCGACGATCAGCACCTCGTGGGAGGGCAGGACCGGCGCGCCTTCGAGCGCGTCGATCGCCAGCAGCGCGTGGTTGGTGACGACGACGTCGGCGAGTTTGGCGCGCTCGCGGGCCGCCTCGGCGAAGCACTCGGCGCCGTACGCGCAACGGGTGGCGCCCAGGCACTCCCGGGAGGTGACGGCCACCTGCTGCCAGGCGCGGTCGGACACGCCCGGGGTGAGGTCGTCGCGGTCACCGGTCTCGGTCTCGTCCGACCAGTCCCGCAGCCGCAGCAGGTCCTGGCCCAGCTTGCTGGTCGGCGCCGCGGCCTCGAACTGGTCGAAGAGGCCGGGCTCGTCCGACTCCTCCTCCCGCGGCACGCCCTCGTGGAGCCGGTGCAGGCACAGGTAGTTCGACCGGCCCTTGAGCATCGCGAACTGCGGCTCGCGCCGCAGGAGCGGGCGGAGCGCGGTGACGGTGCGCGGCAGGTCGCGTTCGACGAGCTGGCGCTGCAGCGCCAGGGTCGCCGTGGCGACGACCACGCGCTCCCCGTGCGCCAGGGCGGGCACCAGGTAGCCGAGGGACTTGCCGGTGCCGGTGCCGGCCTGGACCAGTAGGTGGGAGCCGTCGTCCACGGCTTCGGCGACGGCTTCGGCCATGCTGACCTGGCCGGGGCGCTCCACGCCGCCGACGGCGGTGACGGCGGCGTGAAGAAGGTCGGTGAGGGCGGGCTTCGAGGGCTGTGTCATAGCAGGACCACCCTACGGGGCGGCACCGACAACGCAGGCGGCCACGGAATTCCCCGGTGCCCGGCACCCCGCGCAGTCCGCCTCGGCCTCCGCCTCAGAGGACGTGCCGCAGCGCCCGGTCGCGGATCAGCAGGGCGGCCCGCTTGCCGGGCAGCTGCACCTCCGCTGAGAACCGGAACCCCGCCGCGAGGAAGGCCGACACCGAGGGCGTGTTGCGCAGATCGGGCTCGGCGACCACCCGGGCGCAGCTCGGGCGGTGCTCCAGGACGTGGTCGGCGACCGCGCGCAGCAGGGTGCCGCCGAGGCCGCGCGCGCGGTCGCCGACGCGGCCGATGAGCAGGTGGAGCCCGGTGTCGTGGGGGCGGGCCGGGTAGTGGCGGGCGAGGGGGTCCAGGTCGGCGCGGTAGATCTCCCAGTAGCTCATGGGGACGCCGTCGAGCACGCCGATGCACGGCACGCTGCGTCCGTCGCCGTCGAGCTGGCCCCGCAGGTGCCGCTCGGCGACCGCCGGGGCGCCCGAGAGCTGCCAGAACGCGGCGACGGCGGGATCGTTCATCCAGCGGCTGACCACCGGCAGGTCGCGCTCGGGCCGGGCGGGGACGAGGTGGAAGGTCCCGGCCGGAGTGTCCACCGGGCCCCAGTCGGCGACCCCGTCGAGGAGGTCGTCCAGGGCGGCGGGGCAGCCCGCGCGGTCGTCGGCGGTGACGTCCTCCGCGAAGAGGGCGCGCACCTCGGGGGGCAGCTCCAGGTCCAGGGTGTCGTCCTGGGCGGGAGCACCCGGCGCTTCCGGGGCCGCGGTGCGGCCGGTGCGTCCGGCGTGGGTGTTGGAGTCGGCGGCCGTCATGGCGGCTGCGGCCTCCTTCCTTCGTGGCCTCCCGCGGTCAGGCGCGGAGGGGGTTGGGGACGGTGACGTACACGGACTGGGTGTCGACGGGGCCGACGAGTTCGTCCAGGCCGTGCAGCCGGGTGAGCAGGTTGGCCTTGCAGCGCAGCTCGGGTGCCTCCAGCAGCAGGCCCGGCAGCGGGGACCGGCCGCCCGCGGCGGCCTTGCCGAGGAAGCGGCGGAAGGCGGCCAGCAGGACCCGCTCGTCGGCCAGGCGCTGGGAACCGAAGGCGCCGATGAGGCCGAGGACGTTGTTGATGCCGAGGTAGTAGGCGAGGCGCTCGTCGGCGACGGTGTCCGGCACAAAGGTGTCGCTTTCCGCTCCGGCACCGGGCAGGCGCGCCTCCAGGGCGGTGCGGGCGCTCTCGCGGAAGTAGTAGCCCTGGTTGTCGCGGTAGCGGCCGCCGGCCGGCCAGCCGTGGGCGTCCAGCACGACGAGGGTGTTCTGCTGGTGGGCCTCCAGGGCGATGCCCGCCTCGCCGTCGAGCCACAGCACCGGGCGCACGACCGCGTCCAGGTAGCGCAGGAACCACTCGGCCGACACCGCCGCCGCGGGGCGTCCGCTGCGGGCCGCCAGCCCCCCGACGAGTTCGGCGAGGCGCGAGGTCATGCCCGGTCCCCCGTCGGGCGCGGGCCGGGGAGCGGTGAGGCCGGCGAGGCAGGCCACGTCGTCGCCGGGCCCGAAGGGGTTGTGCCGTACGACGACGTCGAGACCGCGGACGGGGGCGCCGCCGTCCGGGGCGTCGACGGCGAGCCACGCGGGATCGCGGACGATGTCGAAGCCCGGGTGCGCCAGGTGCCAGCGCTCGGCGAGGCCGGCCCGGAGCAGGCGGTGCACCTCGACGCCCCGGTGGAGCTCCTTGCGGAGGTTCTCGCGGCGGGAGTTGGTGATGCGTACGGCGAGGGAGAGCTTGAGCATCGCGGCCGTGCCGGGCCGCAGGACCGTCCGCACGGAGGACGTCGGGTGCCAGGGCTCGCCGGCCGCGCCCAGGTCGTGCAGCAGGCCGGCCTCCACCAGGGCGCGCACCTCGGGCCGGTGCGCGAGGTCGCGGGCCTGCCAGGGGTGCAGCGGCAGCGGGACGGTGCCGGGCGGGAGCCGCCGGACGACGTCGGGGCCCGCCAGGGCGGCGATCAGGCGGGCGGCCGGCACGGTGCGGCCGCGCTCGGTCCACGCCGAGTCGTGGGCCAGGACCGCGCGGTCCACCGCCGCCCAGTGCAGGGCGAAGGACCCGCGGTGCTCGGGCGCGTAGGCGGCCGATTCGGCCTCCGTCAGTCCTTCGCGGCTCTTGGGCGTGGGGTGCAGGGGGTGGCCGAGCACGAGGGCCTGCTCGGCGTCGAGGAACGGGGTCGTGCCGGGGGGCGCGGCCGGCCGTGCCCGGCGTTCGGTGACGATCGCCGCGGTCCTGCGGACGGAGTCCGCCACCCGTGCCACCAGGTCGGTGCCGTCGGGTCCGGGGACGGCGGCCTCCCGGGCGAGCAGTGCGGCCAGGGTGACGGCGTCCACCGCCCGGCCCCCGGCGGCCGGACGCGGGGCGCCGAATCGGTGGTGGCCGGTGGGCGACCAGTGGCGGACCGGCACACGCAGTTCGGTGCCGGTGACGGGCAGCGGCACGCACAAGGTGTCGCCCTGCGGCGCCGGCAGGCCCGTCTCGCGTGCCCAGCACCGCAGCAGGGCCTCGCTGCCGGCCGCGTCGGCGACGGCGTACGGCTCGTCGGCCTCCTCGTGCCGGGCCTGCGGGGGGACGGTGGCCGTGGTCCCGGGGGCGGGGCGTGCGGTCATGCGGTGGCTCCTGGGGGGTCGGCGTGGCGGCGCGCGGTGCCGGCGGGGTCCGGGGTCACGAGGTGCTTCACGTCCGATCCGCGCAGGCCGCCGCCAAGGCGTCGGCCAGGCGGTCGAGGACGGCCTCGCACTCCTCGTCGGTCATGGTGAGCGGGGGCAGCAGGCGGACGACGCTCGCGTCGCGCCCGCCGAGTTCGACGACGAGGCCGCGGTCCAGGGCGGCGCGGCGGACGGCGGCGGCCAGTCGGGGTGCGGTCGGTGGGACGCCGTGGGCGGTGGGCGCGGCCTGATGCTCGGGGTCGATCAGTTCGAGGCCGAGCATCAGGCCGCGCCCGCGGGCGTCCCCGACGCAGGGGTGGGCGGCGGCGAGGTCGCGCAGCCGGGCGAGCATGCGGGCGCCCAGGACGGCGGCGCGGGAGGCGAGGCCTTCACGCAGGACGTGGGTGAGGGTGGCGGCCCCCGCGGCCATGGCGAGCTGGTTGCCGCGGAAGGTGCCCGCGTGGGCGCCGGGCCGCCAGACGTCGAGCTCCTCGCGGTAGACGACGACGGCCAGCGGCAGGCTGCCCCCGATGGCCTTGGCGAGCACCATCACGTCCGGCACGACACCACTGTGCTCGACGGCCCAGAAGGCGCCCGTCCTGCCGACGCCGGTCTGCACCTCGTCGGCGATGAGCGGGATGCCGCGTTCGCTGGTGACGGCGCGCATGCGGCGCAGCCAGGTGTCGGGGGCGGGGATGACGCCGCCCTCGCCCTGGACCGGTTCCAGGAGCATCCCGGCGGGCGGCCGGACCCCGCCCTTGGGGTCGTCGAGCAGACTCTCCGTCAGCCGGGCCGAGAGTTCCGCGCCCCGCTCCCCGCCCACGCCGAACGGGCAGCGGTAGTCGTACGGGTAGGGGAGCCTGGTGACACCGGCGTCCGCGGCGGCGCCCGCGGCGCCCCGCACGGAGGTGTCGCCGGTGACGGCCAGCGCGGCGGCCGTCATGCCGTGGTAGCCGCCGGAGAAGGCGAGCAGCCCGTCGCGGCCGGTGGCGGTGCGCACGAGTTTCAGGGCGGCCTCGACGGCGTCCGTGCCGGCCGGGCCGCAGAACTGCACCTTGCCGTGCTCGGCGAGTTCGCGGGGCAGCGTCTCGAACAGGGCGGTGGTGAAGCGGTCCTTGACGGGGGTGGCCAGGTCGAGCACGTGCAGCGGCGCACCGGAGTCCAGGACGGCCCGGATGGCCTCCACGACGACCGGGTGGTTGTGGCCGAGCGCGAGGGTGCCCGCTCCGGAGAGGCAGTCGAGGTAACGGCGGCCGTCGGCGGCCTCGATGGTCATCCCGTGGGCGCGCACGGGTACGACGGGAAGCGTACGGGCGTAGGTGCGGGCCGCCGACTCGCGCAGCGACTGACGTCGCAGGATGCCCTCGGTGTCCCCGAAGTCGTCCTGGTGCACCGCCAGTCGGTCCGGTGCGCTCGGCATGGCGGCCACGTGCTCACTCCTCGGTGTCGGCTGCAGCGCCCCCGGAGCTACCAACGACCGCACGGGCGCACGGCAACTGCCTGTGCCGGAGATCTCACGGCGGAACCGCCCGCGCGGGCCTTGCCGTCCCCTTCCACGGGGCATACGTCGCCCATGAGCGGGCAGAGTTGGGCATTGCCCTTCAGCGAGCAACCACCATGTTCACTACAGGGGGATCGCAACCGATGTCATCGATAAGCCGGTTGGCCGTGGCGGCGACCACGGCCGCGTTGCTCGCCGTCACGGCGACCGCCTGCGGCGGTTCCGACGACAAGGCCGATGCCAAGCCCAGCCCTTCGGCGTCCGCGTCGTCCGGGGACAGCGGGCTCCAGTTGCCCACCGACCTGCCCACCACCCTTCCCACCAGCCTCGACGACCTGAGCAAGTGGGCGGACGCGCTCCAGAACGGCGGCTGGAAGGACTGGGACAAGGACAAGTGGCTGCGGGACGCCGCCGACTTCATCAACCCGATCATCAAGGACCTGTGGGACGCCGACCGGCTCCGCGAGGCCGACGGGACCCCGGACGACGAGCAGCGGGCCGACGTCACGCAGGCGGACGACGGCACCACCGACCCCGAGCCGGCCGCGATCCGGGCGCAGCGGCTGGCGACCCCGTTCCACGACGCCTCGCCGGCGACGGGCAAGCTGCTGTTCGACATGCCGGACGGGCAGGCGGTCTGCTCGGCGACCGTGGTGAGCGACCCGGCGAACCCGGGGAAGAGCAATCTGGTGTGGACGGCCGGCCACTGCGTGCACGCGGGCGCCGCGGGCGGCTGGTACCGCAACATCGTCTTCGTGCCCTCCTTCAACAACGGGGGCCTGAGCGGCGCGGCACTGCAGAGCGCCACCAAGGAGCAGCTCGCCCCGTACGGCACCTGGTGGGCGACGAAGGCCGGCACCTCGAAGCAGTGGATCGACGGGGGCGGGGAGTCCTCGGAGACCAGCTCGGCCTACCCGTACGACTTCGCCGTGCTGAAGGTGACGAACCCGGACTCCACCAGGTCGCTGGAGGAGACGGTCGGCGCCTCCGTACCCGTCTGGTTCGACGCGCCCACCTCGGCGGCCATCGACTCCATGGACATCCGCGGCTACCCCGCGGCGGCGCCCTTCGACGGCTACGGCTACCAGCAGTACCACTGCGCGGGAGACCCGGTCCGGCTGGCGCTCACCAAGGGCGCGCCGACGATGCACTGGCTCGGCTGCACCATGACGGCCGGCGCCTCGGGCGGCGGCTGGTTCGCCAAGGAGCCCGACGGCACGGTCGCCCTGGTCAGCAACACCTCGATCGGGCCGCAGGACAGCCCCCGGTGGCTGGCCGGACCCCACCTGGGGTCCGAGGCGGAATCGATCTTCGACACGGTGCGCCAGTAGCCGCGAGCGGCGAGCCGACAGAGAACGCCGCAGGGCCCGCCCCTCCATGGGGCGGGCCCTGCGGCGTACGTACGTGCCGCTAGTGGCGCGCGGCGAGCGCGAACGGCTCCAGTTCCGCCGCCAGCTCGTCGTGGACGCGGGCCTTGAGCAGCGTGCCGTCGCCGGTGTGCTCCTCGGAGAGCACCTCGCCGTCGGAGTGCACCCGGGCGACGAGCGCGCCGCGGGTGTACGGCACCAGGGCCTCGATCTCGACGGCGGGCCGCGGGAGCTCGTCGTCGATCATCGCCAGCAGTTCCTGGATGCCGCGCCCGGTGCGGGCGGACACCGCGATGGAGTGCTTCTCGCGGCGCAGCAGCGACTGCAGCACCACGGGGTCGGCCGCGTCGGCCTTGTTGATCACCACGATCTCCGGCACGTCCAGCGCGCCGACGTCGCGGAAGACCTCGCGGACCGCGGCGAGCTGCTCGTCCGGGTTCGGGTGCGAGCCGTCCACCACGTGCACGATGAGGTCGGCGTCGGCGACCTCCTCCATGGTGGAGCGGAACGCCTCGACCAGGTGGTGCGGCAGGTGCCGGACGAACCCGACGGTGTCGGCCAGGGTGTAGAGCCGGCCGCTCGGGGTCTCCGCCCGGCGCACGGTCGGGTCCAGGGTGGCGAACAGCGCGTTCTCCACCAGGACGCCCGCGCCGGTGAGCCGGTTGAGGAGCGAGGACTTGCCGGCGTTGGTGTAGCCGGCGATCGCCACCGAGGGCACCTTGTGGCGCTTGCGCTCCTGGCGCTTGAGGTCGCGGCTGGTCTTCATCTCCGCGATCTCCCGGCGCATCTTCGCCATCTTCTCGCGGATACGGCGCCGGTCGGTCTCGATCTTGGTCTCACCGGGACCACGGGTGGCCATGCCGCCGCCCGAGGAGCCGGAGCCACCGCCACCCATCTGCCGGGACAGCGACTGGCCCCAGCCGCGCAGGCGCGGCAGCATGTACTGCATCTGCGCCAGCGAGACCTGCGCCTTGCCCTCACGGCTCTTGGCGTGCTGGGCGAAGATGTCGAGGATCAGGGCGGTCCGGTCGACCACCTTGACCTTGACGACGTCTTCCAGGTGGATGAGCTGGCCGGGGCTGAGCTCACCGTCGCAGACCACGGTGTCGGCGCCGCTCTCCATCACGATGTCGCGCAGTTCCTGCGCCTTGCCCGAGCCGATGTAGGTGGCCGGGTCCGGCTTGTCGCGGCGCTGGACGACGCCGTCGAGGACGAGTGCGCCCGCGGTCTCGGCGAGGGCGGCGAGCTCCGCGAGGGAGTTCTCCGCGTCGCGGACGGTGCCGTCCGTCCACACACCGACGAGTACCACCCGCTCCAGGCGGAGCTGCCGGTACTCGACCTCGGTGATGTCCTCCAGCTCGGTGGACAGACCCGCCACGCGGCGCAGAGAGGCACGTTCGGAACGGTCGAACTGCTCGCCGTCACGCTCCCCGTCGATCTCGTGACTCCAGGCGACGTCCTCTTCCATCAGGGCGTCGGCCCGAAGGCTCTCGGGGAGGCGCTGGCGGCTGCTTGCAGAGCTCGAAGAGGAGGAAGAGGAGGTCATTGGATCCTTTGCTCGGAGAGGAATCGATGCGCGGGGCGCTCACGCCTCGCGTACGGGACAACGCCTGGCGCGTCCGGGGGATTCCCCGGCCGGGCCGCGGCGCCGTCGCCGTACGTAGATGGTCGCACGCCGGTCCCCGCCCGGTCACGCGACTTTCGCCCGTGCGGGCGCGGGCCCTCAGCGGTGCCCGCCGTGTGCCTGGCCGTGCGCATGCCCGTGGGACTGGCCGTGGGACTCCGCGTGCGGAGCGGCATGGGGTCCCGGTTTGGCGGGGGCCGGCTTCCAGTCCGGGTGGCCCGGCATCGGGGGTGTGGTGGGCCCGTACAGCCACGCCCGCAGGAAGGGGCCGAGGTCGCGGCCGGCGGTCTCGGAGGCCAGGTCGATGAAGTCCTTGGTGGTGGCCACGCCGTCGCGGTGCCGGGTGACCCAGGCGCGCTCCAGCTCCTGGAAGGTGTCGGCGCCGATCTCCTGGCGGAGCGCGTACAGGGCGAGGGCGCCGCTGAAGTAGACGTTGCCGCGGAAGATGCTCAGCTTGGCCTGCGACCCGGGGTTGCCGGGCACGAGCGGGTGGGCCGGGGGCCCGCCGGCGCGGCGCAGTTCGCCGTCGACCTCGTAGGCGCTCTTCGCGAGCTTGTCCAGCGTGTACTCGTGGTACTTCTCGGCGCCGTAGCGCCACTGGTACCAGGTGGCGTGGCCCTCGTTCAGCCACAGGTCGGACCAGGTCCCGGGGCTCACGCTGTCGCCGAACCACTGGTGGGCCAGTTCGTGCACCATCACCGGCGTGGCGTCCTGCTCGCGGGCGAGCAGGACGCGGCGCTCGAAGAGCGAGAGGGTCTGCGTCTCCAGTTCGAAGCCGGTGATCGTGTTGGCGCTGAGGATGCCGTAGGTCTCGAAGGGGAAGGGGCCGACCTGCTCCTCCATCCACGCGATCTGGTCGGCGGTCTGCGCCAGCCGCTTCTCCAGCGTCGCCCGGTCGGGGTCGGCGGCGTCCAGGACGTCGCGCAGGGGCAGGCCGCCGGGCCCGGTGCGGTGCAGGACGGCGCTGTGCCCGATGGAGACCTGCGCGAGCTCGGTGGCCATGGGGTGCGCCGTGCGATAGGTCCACGTGGTCATGGCGCCCCGCGTGAGGGAGGGCTCGGGCAGGCCGTTGGCGACGACCGTGAGGTCCTTGGGGGCGGTGACGTGGAAGGCGAACCCCGCCTTGTCCGAGGGGTGGTCGTTGCAGGGGAAGACGGTGTGGGCGGCACTGGCCTGGTTGGCCATGACCAGCCCGTCCTTGGTGGGGATCCAGCCGCTGTCGTCCTTGGTGGTGGGGTCGCTGGTGTGGACGACGGTGATCTCCATCCGGCCGCCCTCGGGGACGGGGGCGGCCGGGGTGACGACCAGTTCCTCGCGCTCGGTGGTGAACCGGGCGGGCTGGTCGTTGACCTCGACGGAGCTCACGATGCCCCGGGCGAAGTCGAGGTGGAAGCTGTGCAGGGTGTCGGTGGCGAGCGCGTCGATGCGGGTGACGGCGCTGAGCGGCCGATTGTTGCCGTGGTAGGTGAGCGAGATGTCGTAGTCGTGGACGTCGTACCCGGGGTTGCCGAGCTCGGGGTAGAGCCGGTCGCCGATGCCGGCGGAGGTCGAGTCGCCGCCGGGCAGTCCCGCCGCAGTGAGCGCGATCACCGCGGCCGCGGTGAGGGCGCCGCGGCGCGCAAAGGATCCGATCATGAGACATCGGTATCAGCGCTCCGGGCACCTGAGGTGGCGGCGCGTCAGCACCCCACCCGATCGGGTATTCCTCAGGCCTGTGGGGTGGCGAGGGTCCCCTGGGCGCGGTACACGTCGTAGACGCCGGGTACGGCGCGCATCGCGCGCATCAGGGCCGGAAGCGCTCCCGGATCAGGCAGTTCGACGGTGTACGTGTGGCGTACCCGGTGCTCCTGCGGGGGCTCCACGGCGGCGTAGACGATGGCGGCGCCCTGGCCGGCGATGACCTCGGTCAGGTCGGCGAGCAGCCGCGGACGGCCCAGGGCCTCGGCGTAGAGCGTGGCGCGGTGGCCGGAGCCGGGAGCGTCGTGCCGCCACCGGACGGCGACCGGGGCGCGGCCGGAGTCCACCATGCGGGCGCTGACCGGGCAGCCCGCCCGGTGCACGGCCACCGTGCCGCCGCGGATGACGAAGCCGGTGATCCCGTCGGGCGGCACGGGCGTGCAGCAGCGGGCCATCCGCACGGTGCCGCCGGGCGGGTCGGTGTCGGCGGTCTCCGCGAGCGGGTCGGCGGTACGGCGCGTGCTGGTGGCGGCGGCGCGGACGGTGGGCGTGGCCGGCTGCTCCTCGGGGCCGGCCGGCGGGTGGGCCTCCAGCCACCGGCTGATGGCGATGCGGGCGGCGGGGGTGCGGGCGTGCTCCAGCCACTCCGGGGACGGCCCGGAGGCCTCCTCACCTGTGGTGCGGGCCATGAGCAGTTGCAGGGTGTCGCCGTCCTTGAGCGGGGTGCGCAGCGGCGCGAGCCGGCCGTTGACCCGCGCGCCGACGACGGCGTGGGCGGCCTCGCCGTGCAGCGCGTAGGCGGCGTCGGTGCACGTGGCGCCGTCGGGCAGGCCCACGGTGCCGCCGTCGGCGGAGAAGACGGTGATCTCGCGGTCCTGGGCGAGTTCGTCGCGCAGGGTGCTCCAGAAGAAGTCCGGGTCGGGGGCGTCGCGTTGCCAGTCGAGCAGCCGGGCGAGCCAGCCGGGCCGGGTCGGGTCGACGCGCTCGCCCTCGGCGCCCTCGGGGGCCTCGCCCGCCGTGTACGGATTGCCGAGCGCGATGACGCCGGCTTCGGCGGCCAGGTGCATCTGCCGTGTGCGGATGAGGACTTCGGCGATCCGGCCCTCGGTGTCGCGGACGGCGGTGTGCAGCGACTGGTAGAGGTTGAACTTCGGTGCCGCGATGAAGTCCTTGAACTCGGTGACGACCGGGGTGAAGCAGGTGTGCAGCTCGCCGAGGACGGCGTAGCAGTCGGCGTCCTCGGCGACCTGGATCAGGACGCGGCCGAAGTCGCTGCCGCCGGGACGCGCGCCGCCGCGCTTGAGCCCGACCCGGTGCACCGACACCACGTGCCGCGGCCGCACGTCGACCGCGGCGCCGATGCCGGCGTCCCGCAGCACCCGTCGCACGTCCTCGGCGACGGCGTCCAACGGGTCGGGCAGGGCGGCGTGTTCGACGATCAGGTCGGTGGTGCGGCTGTACTCCTCGGGGTGCAGGATGGCGAAGACCAGGTCCTCCAGCTCGGTCTTGAGCGCCTGGACGCCGAGGCGTTCGGCCAGCGGGATGAGCACGTCGCGGGTGACCTTGGCGATGCGCGCCTGTTTCTCGGGGCGCATCACGCCGAGGGTGCGCATGTTGTGCAGCCGGTCGGCGAGCTTGATCGACATCACGCGGACGTCGTTGCCGGTGGCGACCAGCATCTTCCGGAAGGTCTCGGGCTCGGCGGCCGCGCCGTAGTCGACCTTCTCCAGCTTGGTCACGCCGTCGACGAGGAAGCGCACCTCCTCGCCGAACTCCTCACGGACCTGATCCAGCGTCACGTCGGTGTCCTCGACGGTGTCGTGGAGCAGCGAGGCGGTCAAGGTCGTGGTCTCGGCGCCCAGTTCGGCCAGGATCAGGGTCACCGCGAGCGGGTGCGTGATGTACGGCTCCCCGCTCTTGCGCATCTGGCCGCGGTGCGAGGACTCGGCGAGCTCGTAGGCCTTGCGCAGGATGGCGAGATCGGCGCCGGGGTGCCGCATGCGGTGCACCTTGGCGATGTGCTCGATCGCGTCCGGCACGCGCCCGCGGCCGCCGGGACCGAGCAGGGCCGCGCGCCCCAGGCGGCGCAGGTCCGCCGCCCGAGGGATGCGCCTGCGCCCCTCGGCGTTCGGGGCGGCTTCCACTGCGTTGTCTGGGCTCATACGGGCACCTCCGGCAGCGTCGACCGGCGGCGGGACGGCTTCCGTGCCGGTGCTTGATGCTACCGAGCCCATCACGTGCCGCTGCCACGCTCTCGCCCAGCGTGATCGGCATCACCCGTTCGAGCGAATGAACACCCCGGGGGACGGGTACGCTTATGCGCCCTCGCGCATCAGGACCGGATCGATCACGCCTGTTGCGACAATGACGGCCGGGCCGGTCATCTCCACGGTGCCGTCCGGGTGTTCGGTGACGGTCAGGCGCCCGCCGGGCACGTCCACGGTGTACGTCTGCGGACGGCCCGTCACCGCCGGGTCGATCCCGTCGCGGCGGGCGGCGGCGACCATGACGGCGCAGGCTCCCGTGCCGCAGGAGCGGGTCTCGCCGGAGCCGCGCTCGTGGACGCGCATGGCGACGTGCCCGGGGCCCCGGTCGACCACGAACTCGACGTTCACGCCGTCCGGGTAGGCCGCGGCGGGCTCCCAGACCGGGGACGTCAGCAGGTCGCCGGCGTCGGCGAGGTCGTCGACGAAGGCGACGGCGTGCGGATTGCCCATGTTCACGTTGCGGGCCGGCCAGCGGCGCCCGCCGACGGAGACCTCGACCTCCCCCGCGGGGAGCGCGACACGTCCCATGTCCACGGTGACGTCGCCGTCCTTGGCGAGGTGCGCGCGCCGCACGCCGGCGCGGGTGGCGACCGCGAGGTCGCCCGCCTCCGCGAGACCGGCGTGCTCCAGGTAACGGGCGAAGACCCGGACACCGTTGCCGCACATCTCGGCGACGCTGCCGTCGCCGTTGCGGTAGTCCATGAACCACTCGGCCTCCGCGGCCATCGCCGCGGCCTCGGGGTGCTTCGCCGAGCGGACCACCCGCAGCACGCCGTCCGCGCCGATCCCGGCCCGGCGGTCGCACAGCCGGGCGACCATGGCGGGGGTCAGGTCGAGCTCCCCGTCGTGGTCGGGGACGATCACGAAGTCGTTCTCCGTGCCGTGCCCCTTGAGGAACGGCAGGCCCTGCGGTGCGGCGGTGGTCATGCCCCCGATCCTACGGGTCAGCGCAGGCGGGCGACGCGCCAGAAGGCCAGCAGCGCCAGCACGAGGATGATCGCCGCGTACAGGGCGAGGTAGCGCCAGTCGGGGCGCCGCTCGGAGCCGCGGGCGGGCAGTCCCGGCCAGGTGTGACCGACCTTGCGGGCGGCCATCAGGCCCCAGCCGGCCGCGCAGCAGCCCAGCAGGAAGCCGAGCATGGCGACCACGGCACCGCCGTCGCCGGTCTCGAAGGCGAGCGGGAAGGCGAACATCAGCGAGCCGAGCGCGCCCAGCCCGACGATCGGGGCGATCTGCCAGACCCGCAGCCGGCGCTCGGGGCGCAGTTCGCTGAAGGACTGCTCCTCCTCGGCGAGGGTCTGCGCGTCGAGCGGGTCCTCCAGGGGTCCGTCGACGACCAGGCGGTCGTGCTCCGCGTCCGCGGCACCCTCCGCCTGTTCCGGTTGCGGTCCGTTGCGAGGGCCGGCTTCCATCGCCACGCGCCCTCCAAAGAGTCCGACACCGTAGCCCGATGCTCGATGATGGCACGGCCGAAGTGGCGTCAAGTGCCGGTGGGGCGTCCCGATGCCATCACGTGATCAGGCTGTGACCGCTGGGCCGGGCCGGGTCGAACAGGGCGAGGGCCTGGGCCACCAGTTCCTCGCCGCGTCCGCCGAGCCAGTGCACACGGCTGTCCCGGCGGAACCACGAATCCTGACGGCGCGCGAAGCGTTTGGTGGCGCGCACGGTCTCGTCGCGCGCCTCCTGCTCGGTGCAGGCACCCAGGAACGCGGCCAGAACCTGCTGGTAACCGAGCGCCCGGGAGGCGGTCCGCCCCTCGCGCAGACCGGCCGCCTCCAGTGCCCGCACCTCGCCGACCAGCCCGGCGTCCCACATGCGGTCGACACGCAGCGCGATCCGCTCGTCGAGTTCGGGGCGCGGCACGTCGACGCCGATCTGGACGGTGTCGTAGACCGACCCCTTGGAGTGGGCGTCGGGCAGGTTCGCGGTGAAGGGACGGCCGGTGATCTCCACGACCTCCAGTGCGCGCACGACCCGCCGCCCGTTGCTGGGCAGGATCGCTCGCGCCGCTTCGGGGTCGACGGCGGCGAGGCGGGCGTGCAACGGCCCGGAGCCCCGCTCCTCCAGCTCGGCCTCCAGCCGGGCCCGGACCTCGGGGTCGGTGCCGGGGAAGTCCAGGGCGTCGATCGCGGCACGCACGTAGAGGCCGGAGCCGCCGACGAGGACGGCGCTGCGCCCGGCGGCCAGCAGCCGGTCGATCTCGGCACGGGCCAGGCGCTGGTACTCGGCGACGCTGGCGGCCTCCGTGACGTCCCAGATGTCCAGGAGGTGGTGCGGGACGCCGTGCCGCTCCTCCTCGGCGAGCTTGGCGGTGCCGATGTCCATGCCGCGGTACAGCTGCATGGAGTCGGCGTTGATCACCTCACCGTCCAGGGCCCGGGCCAGGGCGACACCGAGGTCGGACTTGCCGGCGGCCGTGGGGCCGACGACGGCGATCACGTGGGGGGCGTCGTTCTTCACGTGCACAGTTTCGCAAATTCCGGCGGCGCGGATTCACCCCCGGACGGGTAGCATCATCAAACAGAAAAGGTCATTTCGGGCTATTCCACGCAGGGGACGGTGAGCCATGAGCTTCATGGACACGCTGAAGGCCAAAGCCGAGCAGGCCAGGGTCAAGGCCGGGGATTTCGTGGAGCGCCACGGCGACGCGATCGAGTCCAAGCTCGACAAGGTCGCGCACACGGTGGACGAGAAGACCAAGCACAAGTACAGCAGCAAGATCGACTCGGGCGTGGACAAGACCAAGGGCGCCCTGGGTCAGATGAAGGAAAAGCGGGACTAGGACCAGACCGACACGAAGTAGCCCACTCCGTAGGGCGCCTCGTCGTACAGCAGCGCGCCGCCGAGTCCGGCCTGCTCCCCCGCACCGGCCAGCACCTGCCACGGTGCGCGGCCCGCCGCTCCCAGCTCGCTCGCCAGCCCCGCGTCCAGCCCGGCCAGTGCGGCCGTGTCCGCGCCGCCCAGTGCCCGCGCGACGGACGCGTCGAAGGCCTCGGCCCGGTCGTCCAGGTAGCCGGGCGCCTTGAGGGTGCGGCAGTTGGTGCCGTCCGCCATGACGAGCAGCGCGACCCGGTCGGCCAGGTCCGCGAGCCCCCGGCCCAGCTCCAGCATGCGCGCCACCGGGGCGTCCTCGGGCACCGCGCAGCCGTGCAGGGGCGCGGCCAGGCGGGCGTCGTCCAGCAGCACGGCGGCGACCGTCAGCGCGGGAGCCAGCGGCTCGGGGTCGGAGCCGTCGCCCAGGCGCACCGCGCGGTTCACTCCGTACGGGCGCAGCGACCCGGTGCCCCCGCCCTCCCAGACGTGCGAGCCCTCCCCCGCAGCGACCGCGCCGACCACGACGAGCAGGTCCGGGCGGGCCGCGGCGACGACGGCCAGCGCGTCGGCACAGGCGGCGCGCAGGGCGTCCAGCTCGGCGGAGGCACCCGCGGCGACCTCGGGCACGAGCAGCGGCGGACAGGGGCACACGGCGGCGGCGACCAGCATGATCGGAAGCCTAACGCGCGCCGGCTCACCAGCCCTCGGGCACACGGTCCCGGGGCGTGGCCGCCACCGAGGGGTCCTTGCTGTCGGCGACCAGCTCGGCGACGGTGAAGCGGCAGATGTAGGTCGTGGTCATGCCCTCGTTCACCTGGAGCAGGCCGTCGGCCGTGCGGTAGGTCGAGGTGCGCCGTACGCTCAGCGGCTTGCGGGGCCGGAAGGCCTGCGCCGCGCCCTCCAGGGCCCGCAGCGCGTCCTCACGGCTGCCGTCGGCGTGGCCGAGCAGGTCGAACTCCCAGCGCCTGCTGTCGCCGCTGCCTGCGGTCTCCTCGACGAACAGTCCCCACCGGCTCATGCCGTCCCCCTTGGATCTGCTGTTGTGCCGCCGGGTACCCGGCGGGTCAGTGGGCGGCGCAGCCGGGCGCGGCCGCGGGCACCGGCGCCGGGACGCCGATCGTCGGCAGCCCGAGCATCACGCCCGCCGGCTTGGCGGCCGCGGCCGCGGTGCGGCGCTCCCAGGCGTCGCCCGCCGGGGTGCGCCGGACGGCGAAGGCGGGGCGTTCCGCGAGCAGGTGGTGCGGCGCGGCGTAGGTGATCTCGGCGGTCACCATGTCGCCGGGGCGCACGGGCCCGGCCGGCGGCGCGAAGTGCACCAGGCGGTTGTCGCCGGCGCGCCCGGACAGCCGCCGCGTGGCGTCGTCCTTGCGGCCCTCGCCCTCGGCGACCAGGATCTCCAGGGTCCTGCCGACCTGCTTCTTGTTCTCCTCCCAGGAGATCTCCTCCTGGAGCGCGACCAGGCGCTCGTACCGCTCCTGCACGACGGCCTTGGGCACCTGCCCGTCCATCTCGGCGGCGGGAGTTCCCGGGCGCTTGGAGTACTGGAAGGTGAAGGCCTGGGCGAACCGTGCCTCGCGCACCACGTGCAGCGTCTGCTCGAAGTCCTCGTCGGTCTCGCCGGGGAAGCCCACGATGATGTCGGTGGAGATGGCCGCGTCCGGCATGGCCGCGCGCACCTTCTCGATGATGCCGAGGTAGCGGTCCTGCCGGTAGGAGCGGCGCATGGCGCGCAGCACCGTGTCGGAACCGGACTGCAGCGGCATGTGCAGCTGGTGCATCACGTTCGGGGTCTCGGCCATGGCCGCGATCACATCGTCGGTGAAGTCGCGCGGGTGCGGCGAGGTGAAGCGCACGCGCTCCAGCCCGTCGATCTTCCCGGTGGCGCGCAGCAGCTTGCTGAAGGCCTCCTGGTCGCCGATGTCGGAGCCGTACGCGTTGACGTTCTGGCCGAGCAGGGTCACCTCGACGACGCCCTCGGCGACCAGGGCCTCGACCTCGGCGAGGATGTCGCCGGGGCGGCGGTCCTTCTCCTTGCCGCGCAGCGCGGGGACGATGCAGAAGGTGCAGGTGTTGTTGCAGCCGACCGAGATCGACACCCACGCCGCGTACGCGGACTCCCGCCGGGTCGGCAGCGTGGAGGGGAAGGTCTCCAGCGACTCGGCGATCTCGACCTGGGCCTCCTCCGCGACCCGGGCGCGCTCCAGCAGCACCGGCAGGCTGCCGATGTTGTGGGTGCCGAACACGACGTCGACCCAGGGGGCCTTCTTCACGATCGTGTCGCGGTCCTTCTGCGCCAGGCAGCCGCCGACGGCGATCTGCATGCCCGGGCGGGCCGCCTTCTGCGGGGCCAGGCGGCCGAGGTTGCCGTACAGGCGGTTGTCGGCGTTCTCGCGGACCGCGCAGGTGTTGAAGACCACGACGTCCGCGGCCACGGTGCCGTCTGCGTCCTTGGGCGCCCGGACGTAGCCGGCCGCCTCCAGGAGGCCCGCCAGCCGCTCGGAGTCGTGGACGTTCATCTGGCACCCGTAGGTGCGGATCTCGTAGCTCTTCACATCCTGCTCTTCACGCTGCACCCGTCCAGGGTAAGGGGGCGCCGGAGGCGCTCGTGCTCGCGTTCCCCCCGGACGGGCCCGCGGCGGAGCGGGCGCACGCTGGCCAGGGCGGGAGGGGGCTGGCAGTATCGCCCGGATGAAGGCTCCCCGGATCGGCAGGCGCCGGGCCGTGCAGGCGGTGCTGGCGAGCGCGGCGGCGACCGCGCTGCTGCTGTGGTGGCTGCTGCCCGCCGACGGGCCGTCGCGCCCCCGGGGAACGGTGTCGTTCTCGACCGGGTCGCGCAACGGGGTCTACGAGACCTACGGCAAGCGGCTCCAGCCCTACCTGCGCACCGATCTGCCGGGCGTCCAGGTGCGGCTCGTGCCGTCCGAGGGCTCGGTGGACAACGTGCGGCGGGTGGCGACCGGCAAGGCGGACTTCGCCATCGCCGCGGCCGACGCGGTCGCGGACTACCGGGGCGCGGGGGCCGGGCGGCTGCGGGCCTGCGCCCGGCTGTACGACGACTACATGCAGCTGGTGGTGCCCGCCGGCTCCCGGGTGCGGTCGGCGAAGGACCTGCGGGGCCTGCGCGTCGGGGTGGGGCAGCCCAGTTCCGGGGTGAACCTCATAGCGCGGCGGCTGCTCACCGCGGCGGGCCTCGGGCACAAGGGGGACGTGCACCGGGAGCCCGTCGGCATCGACACGGCGCCGCAACTGCTCCGCGAGGGCAAGCTGGACGCGTTCTTCTGGTCGGGCGGGCTGCCGACCAAGGCCGTGACGGATCTGGCGGAGCGCTCCGACATCAGGCTCGTCCAGCTCGGCGACCTCGTAACGGCGCTGCACTCCGGGCGCGACGAGTCCGGCTACTACCGGCAGGCCCTGATGCCGGCGGACGCCTACCCGATGATCCAGGGCGGGCGGGCCGTGCAGACGATCGCGGTGGCCAATCTGCTGATCACCACGGACCGGGAGGACACCGGGCTGGTGGAGCGGCTCACCCGGACCGTCATCGACAGCCGGGACCGGATCGGCCAGGAGGTGCACGCCGCACAGCTGGTGGATCTGCGGACGGCCGTCTTCACCGACCCGCTCCCGCTGCACGCGGGGGCCGAGCGCTACTACCGCTCCGTGAAGCCGTAGACCCGCCGGCGTGCTCCCCGCGGCATCGCGCCGTGCCCCGGCGCGCGGGAAGCAGGCCCTTTAAGCGGCGTTCCGTCCGACATGTGATCATCTCCCTTCCCGGGGGCCGATGTTCATCCCTTGCGCCGCCCCATAACCTGTAGCCGACCACGGACCGATGGGGGCACAGGCATGAGCACTGAGGGTATTCCGGAGACCCTCATCGACGGCCGCTACGAGCTGCGCCGGCAGCTCGGGCGCGGCGGCATGGGCGTGGTCTGGGAGGCGTACGACAACCGGCTCGGCCGTCAGGTCGCCGTCAAGGAACTGCTGTTCCGCGGTGCGCTGGACCCCGAGACGCAGGCGCAGTGGGTGGAGCGGGCGCGCCGCGAGGCGCAGGCGATCGCCCGGATCGGGCACGAGCACGTGGTCGCGGTGCACGACGTGATCGAGGCCGAAGGCCAGGTCTGGATCGTCATGGAACAGGTCAACCCGCACTCGCTGGCGGACCAGTTGCGCGAGCGGGGCCGGCTGCCGGCGATGCAGGCGGCACGGATCGGTCTGGAGGTGCTGCGCGGACTGCGCGCGGTGCACGCGGCCGGCGTGCTGCACCGGGACGTGAAGCCGCACAACATCCTCTTCCGGCGCGATGGCCGCGCCGTGCTGATGGACTTCGGCATCGCCACCTTCGAGGGCGCGGCCCAGGTGACGCGGCTGCACGAGACCGTGGGCACCCCGCAGTACCTCGCCCCCGAGGTGGCCAACCGGCAGCCCCCCACGCCCGCCGCCGACCTGTGGTCGCTGGGCGTCACGCTGTACGAGATGGTCGAGGGCAGGGCGCCCTTCCGGGGGCCGACGCCGTACGAGGTGCTGGAGGCGGTGCGCACCTCGGAGCCGCCGCCGATGACGCACGGCGGGCCCCTGCGGCCCCTGGTCGACGGCCTGCTGATGAAGGACCCGGCGGCGCGGATGACGGCGCAGCGCGCCGAGCAGTTGCTGCAGCACGTGGCGCAGGAGACCCCGCAGTTCCCTCTGCCCGTCCTCACCGACTACGACCCGCAGGCCACGGGGACGGAGTCGACGCCGGTCCAGGAGCAGCTCACGGACCCGTCCGCGTCGGAGGGCTCCGGGCCGGCCCCGCGGCCCGCCGGGCGCCCCGCGTGGCGGCGCTGGCGCGCGCTGCTGGCGGGCGGCGTGGGGCTGGTGGTGCTGGCGGCGGCGGGCTGGTTCGCCACCGACGGGCTGCGGGACGGCAACGGGCTGCGGCTGGCCGGGTCGCCGACGTACCAGGCGGCCCGTGCGCGCGGCTATCTGCTCGTCGGTGTCAAGAAGGACCAGCCGGGGCTGAGCCAGGCGAACGCCAAGGGCGGCTACGAGGGCTTCGACATCGATCTGGCCTGGGCGATCGCCCGTCATCTGGGGTTCCAGCAGGTCCAGTTCACGGTCGTGGACACGCAGTCCCGCGAGTACCGCCTGAAGGCGGGCCAGGTCGACCTGATAGTGGCGAGCTATTCGATCACGGAACCACGCAAGAAGCAGGTCGACTTCGCGGGCCCCTACTACCAGGCGGCGCAGGACTTCCTGGTGCGCACGAACTCGCCCATCCACGGCGCGCAGGACCTGTTCGGCCGCACCGTGTGCACGGTCACCGACTCCACGCCCGCGGAGCGCCTGCGGAACCAGTTCCCGCTGATAAAGACCGACCAGCAGGCGTCGTACGGGATCTGCGTCGACGAGTTGCTCAAAGGCCAGGTCGACGCCGTCTCCACCGACGACATCATCCTCGCCGGCTACCGGGCCCAGCACCCCGCGCAACTGCGCCTGCTGGGCGTGCCCTTCGGGATCGAGGAGTACGGCGTGGGCATCCAGAAGAACGAGCCCGCGCTGAAGCACGCCATATGCGACGCGATCCAGGACGAGATCACCTCGGGTGCCTGGCGGGCGTCGTACATCAAGCACCTCAAGCCGCTCACCCCGCAGCAGCTCGCGGACCAGCGGCCGCCCGAGGAGATGGAGGAGTGCGCCTGACGGCGCCGGGGTCCCCGGGCGGCCCCGCGGGGCTCAGCGCAGCGCGAAGGTGGTGACGACGGCGGCGTGGTCGGAGGGCCACGCGTTGCCGGCGACGTCGGGCTCGGGGCGGGGCTCGCCGGTGACCAGTGCGGTGGAGTCCAGGACCTCCAGCCCGCGGCCCGCGTAGAGCACGAAGTCGATCCGGTCCTGCGGTTCGGGCTCGGGGTTCACCGGCGACCAGGTGGTGCCGGGGTCGCGCACCGGGTCGGGGCGGGCGTCGCGGTAGGAGTCGCGCAGCCCGGCCGCCTCGGCCTCCAGGGTGACCGGCCAGGGCACCTCGCGGCCGCCGTGCAGCGGGGCCGCCGCGGCGGTCCAGTCCAGGTGGGAGGGGACGTTGAAGTCCCCGACCAGCAGCACCGGGGTGGTGTCGCGGGCGTCGAGGTCGCCGGCCATGTCGTGCAGGATCCGCCGGATCTCGCCGAGGCGGCCCGAGGCCGCCTCGCGCTCGGCCAGTGCCTCCACCGGCAGCCGGTCGTGGAGGGCGTCGTAGGGGCCGTAGGGCGTGTAGTTCAGGTGCGCGCTCCACAGCGTGACGTCGCGGTCCGCGTCGAGACGGACGGTCGCGCCGAGGCCGCCGTAGAACGGGGTGGCGGGCAGGCCGTGGCGGGAGACGATCGGATAGCGGCTGATGACGCCGAGGTTGTCGCCGGCCTGGTGGTAGTCCCAGCCCAGTGCCTCGGCCAGTTCCTTGGCGGAGTGGGTGCGGGTCTCCTGGAGGCCGACGACGTCGGCGTCCGCGTCCAGCAGGACGCGCAGCTGCTTGTCGCGGTGGTCGTCGACCCTCGTGCCGCCGAGCCACAGGTTCCACGTCATGACGCGCAGTTGCCGCACCAGGGGCTCGCCGGCCGCGGCGACCGGCACCCGGACGGTGACCGAGGCGGTGCGCCCGGTGTCGTCGGTGGCGGTGACGGTGACCTCGGCCTCGCCGGGCGCGTCGGGTGTGCCGGTCACGGTGCCGTCGGCGGAGACCTCGGCCCAGCCGGGACCGGCGGCCTTCGCGCACGTCACGGGGGCGCCGCGCAGCAGGCCGCCGACGGTGGCGCGGAAGGGCTCGCCGACGCGGGCGGCGCGGGTGGTGAAGGCGGGGACCAGGAAGGTCGGCGCGCGGTGCACCAGGTCCCGCAGCACCGCGATGCCGGCCCGCTCCAGGCTGTCCAGCACCAGGCGCCCGGGGCCGGGCGGGATCGGCGCCAGGGAGGGCACGGCGAGCACCCGGCAGCCCGCGGCCTCGGCGGAGGCCACGCCGGTCGGGGTGTCCTCGACGGCGACGCACGAGGCCGGGTCGGCGCCCAGGGCGCGGGCCGCGGCGAGGTAGGGGTCGGGCGCGGGCTTGGTGCGCTCGGTGTCGTCGGCGGTGAAGGAGACCGCGAAGCGGTCGCGGCCGAGGACGTCCAGGACGATGTCGACGACCTCGCGGGACGAGGCCGACACCAGCGCGATGGGGACGGCGTGCCGGGCCAGTTCGTCGAGCAGTTCGATCGCGCCGGGGCGCGGCACGGTACGGACCCGGACCCGGGCCGCGAACTCGTGGTGCAGGACGGCGGCCAGCTCGTCGGCGCGGGTCGCCGTCCCGGTCGTGCTCACCAGATGTGCGGCGGTGTGCTCGACGGCCTGACCGAGGACCTCGGTCACGTCGGCGTCGCCGAGCACGTGCCCTAGCCCCGCGGCCACTTGCTCGACCGCCTCCCACCACAGCTGCTCGGTGTCGACGAGCGTGCCGTCCATGTCGAACAGGACGGCCTGGAGCGGGTGGGTCGGAGGGTGGGTCACGGGGCTCTCTTTCAACGGGGTGTGGGGGGATGGGCGGTGCTGTCGGGGGTGCGGTCGGGTCAGGCGGCGCGTGCGGCCACCAGGACGGGACGGTCGGGCAGGGTCAGGGAGACGGCCGCGCCCGGCGGCAGCACGGCGGCCTCGGTGCTGGGCAGGTCGGCCTTGACGTCGGTGCCGTCGGACAGCCGGACGGTCACCCGGGTGATCGCGCCGAGGAAGGCGGTCGCCACGACGTGCGCGTCACCGGTGGGGTCGGCGGCGACGCTCACCGCCTCGGGACGGACCAGCACATCGACGTCGCGGCCGTCACGGTGGTCCTGGCCCTCGGGCGTGCCGCTCTGCGCGGGCAGACGGCGGCCCAGGACCTCGACGTACCCGTCGTCGGCCAGGCGTCCCGGGATCCGGCTGTTGGTGCCGACGAACTCGGCGACGAAGGCGGTCGCCGGGCGGTCGTACAGCTCGGCGGGGGCGGCGCACTGCTCCAGGCGGCCGGCGTTCATGACGGCCACGCGGTCGGCCATGGACAGCGCCTCCTCCTGGTCGTGGGTCACGAACAGGGTGGTGATGCCGAGCTCCAGCTGCAGGCGGCGGATCTCCTCGCGGAGGTTGGTGCGCACCTTGGCGTCCAGGGCGCTCAGCGGCTCGTCCAGCAGCAGCACACGCGGCCGCAGCGCCAGCGCGCGGGCGAGCGCCACACGCTGCTGCTGACCGCCGGAGAGCTGGTGCGGGAAGCGGTCCGCGTGGCTCGGCAGACCGACGAGCTCCAGCAGCTCGGCGGCGCGCTTGCGGCGCTCGGCGGTGCCGACCTTGCGCATGCGCAGTCCGAAGGCGACGTTGTCGGCGACGCTGAGGTGCGGGAAGAGGCTGTAGGACTGGAAGACCATGCCGGCGTCGCGGCGGTGCGCCGGGGTCGAGGTGACGTCCTGGCCGTCGACCAGGACCTGACCGGAGTCGGGGTGCTCGAAGCCCGCGAGCATGCGCAGCGCGGTGGTCTTGCCGCAACCGGACGGGCCCAGCAGGGCGAGCAGTTCGCCGGGCTGCACGGTCAGGTCCAGCCCGTTGAGGGCGGTGGTGGTGCCGAAGGTCCGGCGCAGCGCCCGGAATTCGACGGTGGCGCCGCCGGCGGCGCGCGACACGGCGTCGGTGGGCGGGGCAGGGACGGTGTCGGTCATGGTGTCGGTCACTCCTAGGCGGTGCGTGTCGAGGAACGGCGCCCGCTGAACGCCGTCAGGGCCAGCAGCAGCACCCAGGTGACGAGCAGGCTGAGCACCGAGACGGCGACGGACAACTGGGCCTGCGAACCGCTGGCGGTGACGATCCACACGGCGAAGGGCTGGAAGCCGAGCAGCGAGGCGACGGTGAACTCGCCGAGCACGAGCGCGAGGGTGAGGAACGCGGCGTTCAGCAGCGCCCCGCGCAGGTTCGGGAGCACCGCGTTGACCAGCGCGCGCGGGTAGCTCGCCCCGCAGGAGCGGGCAGCCTCCACCAGGGTGCGCACGTCGATCGCCCGCAGGCCCGCGTCGAGCGCCCGGTAGACGAAGGGCAGCGCCATCACCACGTCCGTGAGGACCAGCACCACGGGGAAGTCCGGGTTCTGGACGGCCACGAACGTCTGGAACAAGGGCGTGCTGGACAGGTACTCCGGGCCCCAGCCCAGGACGGTGCGGACGCCGGCGACCAGGGCGATCGGCGGCACGACCAGCGGCAGCGAGCAGACCACCTCGACCACGGGGCGCAGCCGGGGCACCGACAGCCGCAGCGCCACCATGGCGGGCACCATGAGCAGCAGCACGACGAGCACGGTGGCCACGGCCAGTTCGAGGGAGAGCAGCAGGCTGGTGGTGAAGCCCTCGGCGGTGAAGATCTGCCCGTAGGCGTCGAGGGTGAAGCCCTGGCCGGGGACGTCGACGGTGAAGATCACCGAGGCGGCCAGCGGCACCAGGAAGTAGATCGCGGCGAAGGCGAGGACGAGGGTCCGGCCGGGCCGCAGCCGTGCGGTGGTCACACGAGCCATCGCGCGCTCCGTCGTTGCAGGGGCAGGTAGATCGCCATGACCAGGCCGGCGACGACGACCATGTCGAGACTGAGGGCCAGGCCGACGTTCTCCTGGCCGACCAGCACATTGCCGGAGATGGCGTCGGCGATCTGCAGCGGGACCAGCGGCACCGAGCTGCCGACCATCGCTGCGGCGGTGGCGTACGCGGCGAAGGCGCTGCCGAAGAGCAGCACGAAGCCGCCGAGCAGCGAGGGGGCCAGCACCGGCAGCGCCACGTGCCGCCAGTACTGCACGCCGGTGGCGCCGTTGTTCTGTGCCGCCTCACGCCACTGGACCCGCAGACCGTCCAGCGCGGGGGTCACGGTGAGCACCATCAGCGGGATGAGGAAGTACAGGTAGACGATCACCAGGCCCCAGAAGCTGTAGAGGTTCCAGCCCTTGTCGGCGAGGCCCAGCCGGCGGGTGAGGATGCCCGAGTTGCCGAGGGTGGCGACGAAGGCGAAGGCGAGGGGCACGCCGCCGAAGTTGGCGAGCACACCGGAGGCGGTCAGAACGGCCTCGCGCAGCGCGCGGAAGCGCGAGGTGACCACGGCCTGCGCGAGCAGCAGCCCGCACACGGTGCCGATCGCCGCGGAGAGCGCGGACAGCTTGACGCTGCCCCACAGGGCCGTCAGGTAGGCACCCTGCAGCGAGTGGGTCAGATTGGCCGTGGTGTACGAGGAGGCCCCGGTGGCGGGGTCCTTGACGGTGAAGGCGCCGTTCAGCATGGCCAGGGCGGGGGCCCCGAAACTGATCGCCACGAAGACGAGCAGGGGGGCCACCGCGAGCCAGCCGGCGGAGCGCCGCCGCGCCGGGGACTTCTCCCCGGCGTCGGCGGCGGACGCGACGGTGACGGTCACGAGGTGACGGCCTTGGCCCAGCCCTGGGCCAGGACGTCCTTGGCCTTGTTCTGCTGGTCCTCGGTCGGGAAGGACGGCGTGCCGGTGACCGGGGGAAGCTTGGCGGCGGCGTCCTTGTCCAGGGTGCCGGCCGTCTCCATGGCGGGCATCAGGACGGGGCGGGCGAAGCCCTTCAGCCACAGGTTCTGGCCCTCGGCGCTGTAGAGGTACTCCTGCCACAGGCGCGCGGCCGCGGGGTGCGGGGCGTCCTTGTTGATCGCCTGGGAGTAGTACTGGGCGTACTTGCCGTCCTCGGGGACGACGACCTTCCAGTCCAGGCCCTTGCTGGCGAACTCCTTGGCGTAGCCGGCGTTCAGGTAGTCCCAGTCGATGGAGATGGGCGTCTCGCCCTTCTCGACGGTGGCCGGGGTGGACTCGACGGGCGTGTAGTTGCCGTTCTTCTTCAGCTTGGCGAAGAAGTCCAGGCCGGCCTGGATGTCGTCGAAGGAGCCGCCGTTGGCCAGGGCCGCCGCGTAGACGCCGCCGAAGGCGGAGCCGGACTTGGTCGGGTTGCCGTTCATGGCGACCTGGCTCTTGTACTGCGGCTTGAGCAGGTCGGCGAAGGAGGTCGGGCAGACCTTGACCGCCTTGGCGTCGCAGCCGATGGAGACGTAGCCGCCGTAGTCGTTGTACCAGCGCGCCTGTGCGTCCTTCTGGGCGGCCGGGATGTCGTCGAAGGAGGCGACCTTGTAGGAGGCGAACAGGCCCTGCTGGGCACCGCTGAGCGCGAAGGAGGTGCCGAGGTCCAGGACGTCGGGGGCGCGGTCCTGGCCCTTGCGGGAGGTGACGGCGTTGATCTCGTCCTGGCTGGCGGCGTCCGGGGTCTCGTCGTTGATCTTGATCCCGTACTTCTTGGTGAAGCCGTCGATCAGCTCGCCGTAGTTGGCCCAGTCGCGGGGCAGGGCGATCGCGTTGAGGGTGCCCTCCTTCTTGGCGGCGGCCACGAGGGCGTCCATGCCGCCGAAGTCCTCGGCGGAGGTCGCGGTGGCGGCGCTCTTGCCGTCGGCGGAGGTCTGGGATGCGGGGGCGGAGCCACAGGCGCTGAGGGCCAGCGCGGTCAGGGCAAGACCGGCGGCGACGGCTGCCGCCTTCGGGAGGGACGCGGGCACGGAACTCTCCTGGGTAGGGGTGTCGGGTCCTGGGGGTACGAGGACCGGCATCACTTGTTTGAACAAGTGGACCCCAGTAGGCCCGGCATCCATGTCCTTTCCGTTAACGCAACGAGAACCCCGGACAGCTGCCGAAGGACAGTACGTCGCTGATGACAACCGATTTGTCTCGTCAGGGAGTTGACCGATGCCCGCGCGGACGGAAACAATCCGGCTCGTCTACGCTGACCCCTGTTGTGCGCAGACGGCAGGCGAATGAACGGAAGGGGACGCGGTGACGGCGCGGCACGAGGAGATCGCCGAGGAGCTGCGGCGGGCCATCGACGACGAGCAGTACACGGTCGGTGCCCTGCTGCCCCCGGAGACCGAACTGGCCGCCCGCCACGGCGTCTCGCGCGGCACGGTGCGGCAGGCGATCGCGGCGCTCACCGCCGAGGGCCTGATCGGCTCCCGGCAGGGCGCCCGCCGGGTCGTCCTGGCCAGCCGCCGCAGCCAGAGCTTCGCGGAGCTGCGCAGCTTCGCCCAGTGGGCCCGCGCCATGGGCCGCGCCGCCTCCGGCGAGGTGGTCTCCGCCGAGACCCGGCCGGCCGGCGCGGAGGACGCCGCCCGCCTGCACCTGCGCACGGGCACCGACGTGCTGTACGTCCTGCGTGTGCGCGGGCTGGACGGCGAGCACGTCCTGGTCGAGCGCACGGTGTACGCGGACTGGATCGCGCCCGCGGTGCGGCGCATAGAGCCCGACTGCGAGTCGGTGACCCAGCGGCTGTACGACGACACCGGCCTGGTCTTCGCCTACGGAGAGCACCTGATCGACGCCGTCTCGGCCGGCACCAAGGACGCCGAACTGCTCGGTGTGCGCCGCGGCAGCCCGCTGCTGCGGGTGCGGCGGGTGACGACGACTCAGAAGGGCCGCCCCGTCGAGTGGTCGGACGACCGCTACCGCTCGGACGCCGTCAACTTCAGCATCCACAACTCCATAGGGTCCAACCCGCTGGCCCGTCAGGCCGGTCCGGGCCTCAGGGAGCCGTTCGGGGCACGGTGAGCGTCACGCGCAGCCCGTGCGGCTCGTTCGGGGCGTAGGAGATGCCGCCGCCGCCCTGGGTCAGCAGGACCCGCGCGATGGACAGTCCGAGCCCGGAGCCGTCCACGTTCTGGTGGCGCGGGCTGCGCCAGAACCGGTCGCCGATGCGGGCGAGTTCGTCCCCGTTCAGGCCGGGGCCGCCGTCCGCCACGGTGATCTCGACCCGGCCGGGACGGGTCGCCACGGCGGTGCCGACGCGCACCCGTTCCCCGCTCGGGGTGAACTTCAGGGCGTTGTCGATGACGGCGTCCAGCGCGCTGGACAGCGCGACCCGGTCCGCCCACCCGGTGGCCGCCGCGACACCGTCGTAGGACAGCTCCACCCCCTCGCGGTCGGCGACCGGCCGCCAGGCCTCGACGCGTTCCGCGGTGAGGGCGGCGACGTCGGCGAGGGCGAGGTGCGCCCCGGCGTGCTCGGCGGTGGCCAGGCCCAGCAGGTCGTCCAGGACGGAGGCCAGGCGCTTGCCCTCCTCCTGCACGGAGGCGATCTCCTCGTGTCCCTCGGGCAGTTCCAGGCCGAGCAGTTCGATCCGCAGCAGCAGCGCGGACAGCGGGTTGCGCAACTGGTGCGAGGCGTCGGCGACGAAGGCCCGCTGCTGGTCGAGGACCTCCTCGACGTTGTCGGCCATCTCGTTGAAGGAGCGTGCCAGCCGACGCAGTTCGGGCGGCCCGCCGGCGGCCGCGACACGGGACTTCATACGGCCGGTGGCGATGTCGTGGGTGACCCGGTCGAGCACCCGGACCGGGCGCAGCACCCAGCCGGTCAGCCGGAAGGCCGCCACCACGGCGACGGCCATGGCGGCGAGTTCGCCCGCGGCCAGCAGCAGCCAGCCGCGCAGGATGCGCGAGCGCATCGCGCCGGTCGGCGAATCGGTGAGCACGACCGCCACGACATCGCCGTCGCGCACCACCGGGGAGGCCACCGGCAGCCGGCGGTGCTGCCAGGGCCAGATCTGGCGGGGGTCGTGGCTGCGGCGCCCGGCCAGCGCCTCGCGGTACGCGGTCCGGGCCTCGCCGCCCTCCGGCAGCAGCCAGCCCGCCGGCGCGGAGGCGATCGGCCGCCCGTCGCGGCCGAAGACACCGGCCCGGATGCCGTACACCTGCTGGTACTGGAGCAGGTCGGCCTTGAGCGTGCCCTCGCGTTCACCGCCGGTGTCGGTGTTGACGTACTGGGCGAGCGCGGCGAAGCGCGCGGTGTCGTCGATACGGTCGACGACGACCCGCTGCTGCTGGGCGGCGGCCAGGCTGGCGGCGAGCGGGAACCCGAGCGCCAGCAGCACACCGGCCATGAGCACAATGAGCAGGGGAAGCAGCCGGGTGCGCACCGAGCAGGTCCTCAGGAGGACGGCACGACGAGCCGGTAGCCGACCCCGCGCACGGTCTCGATCAGGGACGGCAGGCGCAGCTTGGAGCGCAGCGACGCCACATGCACCTCAAGGGTGCGCCCGGTCCCCTCCCAGCTCGTCCGCCACACCTCGCTGATGATCTGCTCACGGCGGAACACCACGCCGGGCCGCTGCGCGAGCATCGCCAGCAGGTCGAACTCCTTGCGGGTCAGGGCCACCGGCTCCTCACCGACCGTCACCTTGCGGGTGGCCGGCTCCAGGCAGACCGGACCCAGCCGGATCGGGCCGCCGTCCACGGCGGTCTCGCCGCCCTCGCCCTCGGCACCGGACACCTCCTGGGCCTTGCGGCGGCAGACGGCGTGGATGCGGGCGAGCAGCTCCCCCGTGTCGTACGGCTTCACCACGTAGTCGTCGGCGCCGAGGTTGAGGCCGTGGATGCGGGAGCGCACGTCGGCGCGGGCGGTGACCATGATCACGGGAATGGCGGTGCGCAGCCGGATCCTGCTGCACACCTCGAAGCCGTCCTGGTCGGGCAGGCCGAGGTCGAGCAGGACCACGTCGTAGGCCGGACCGTGGTCCGGCAGCAGGGCGTGCAGGGCCTCCTCGCCGCTGCGGGCATGCGTGACCTGCAGTCCGTGCTTGCCGAGCACGGCGGCCAGCGCGGCGGCGACCCGGTGGTCGTCCTCCACGAGCAGCAGCCTCATCCGTTCACCTCCCGCCGCAGGGCCTCCATGTTCCGGCAATGACGACCCGTCCCCCGCATCCACGCGGATCGGCGCCTCGCGCGTCAAGCGGCTCCGGGCGCCACGGGCCGACTGTTACGGAGCCGGTACGCTCCACCGGGCCGCATGCTCACCCAGCGTGCAGGAATTGTGCCCATCGGTAATCGGATCGTGATGCTCAAGTTCCCCTCAGATCGGGTGACTCGGTTCCTCCGATGTCAATAGGGTCGATCTTCAAGGTCTGGTCAACCGATGAGTCAACCGACGAGGATGGAGCACACGCCGATGACGGAGGTTCCGGTGACCGAGGACGTCACGGCCACGGCCGACGCCCTGGTCGTGCTGGAGGGCGTGAACAAGCACTTCGGCGCTCTGCACGTGCTCCAGGACATCAACCTGACCATCGGACGCGGCGAGGTCGTGGTCGTCATCGGCCCCTCCGGGTCCGGGAAGTCGACCCTGTGCCGCGCCGTCAACCGGCTGGAGACCATCGACACCGGCCGCATCACCATCGACGGCAAGCCGCTGCCCGCCGAGGGCAAGGAGCTCGCCCGGCTGCGCGCGGACGTCGGCATGGTGTTCCAGTCCTTCAACCTCTTCGCGCACAAGACCGTGCTCGAGAACGTGACCCTCGGGCAGGTCAAGGTCCGAAAGGCCGACAAGAGGTCCGCCGAGGAACGCGCCCGCACCCTGCTGGACCGGGTGGGCGTGGGCAGCCAGGCGGACAAGTACCCGGCCCAGCTCTCCGGCGGCCAGCAGCAGCGCGTCGCCATCGCCCGCGCCCTGGCGATGGAGCCGAAGGTGATGCTCTTCGACGAGCCGACCTCGGCGCTGGACCCGGAAATGATCAACGAGGTGCTGGAGGTCATGCAGCAGCTCGCCCGCGACGGAATGACGATGGTCGTCGTCACCCACGAGATGGGCTTCGCGCGGTCCGCCGCCAACCGGGTGGTCTTCATGGCCGACGGCCGGATCGTCGAGCAGGCGAGTCCGGACCAGTTCTTCAGCAATCCCCGGAGCGACCGGGCCAAGGACTTCCTTTCGAAGATCCTCCACCACTGAGGTTTGCCGACCTAAGGATGATGACGATGAGGTTCCGTACCACTGCCGCCGCCGGGCTCGCCGTCCTGGCACTGACCGCGACCGCCACCGCGTGCGGCAAGGAGGGCTCGCCCTCCTCCAGCGCGCCGACGGGCGGCTCCAGCAGCGCCGCCGCCGCCGAACTGCCCTCGTACACCGTCAAGACCGGCGTGGACCTGGCCGGGTCCAAGACCTGGGACCGGGTCAAGAAGGACGGCAAGCTCGTCATCGGCGTCAAGGCCGACCAGCCGAACCTGGGTTACCAGGACCCCGGCAGCAAGAAGTACTCCGGCTTCGACATCGAGATCGCCAAGATGATCGCCGCCGACCTCGGCTTCGACGAGAGCAAGATCGAGTTCAAGACGATCCAGTCGGCCAACCGCGAGACCGCCATCTCCGGCGGCCAGGTCGACTACTACGTCGGCACCTACACGATCAACGACGAGCGCAAGAAGCAGGTCTCCTTCGCCGGCCCGTACTTCGTCGCGGGCCAGGACCTCCTGGTCAAGAAGGGCAGCGGCATCAAGAGCACCGACGACCTCAAGGGCAAGAAGGTCTGCTCGGCCACCGGCTCCACCTCGATCCAGCGGATCAAGGACGGCGGCTACGGCGCCAAGACCGTCGAGTACGACTCCTACTCGCTGTGCGTGCAGAACCTCGCCTCCGGCCAGGTCGACGCCGTCACCACCGACGACGCCATCCTCAAGGGCTACGCCGCGCAGGACCCGGCCACCCTCGAGGTCATCGGCAAGCCGTTCTCCGAGGAGCCCTACGGCGTCGGCCTGCTCAAGGACGACACCGTCCTGCAGAAGGCGGTCACCGAGGCCCTGAAGAACCACGAGGACAACGGCGACTGGAAGAAGGCCTACGACGCCACGCTCGGCAAGTCCGGCGTGAGCGCGGAGATCCCGCAGCTCCAGTCCTGACCCTCCCCACTCCGGACGGGACCCGGCCCCCACGCGGGTCCCGTCCTTCCCCCGGCACAGCCCGAGCCTGCGAGCCTGACGCGCCGGCGGCCCGGCGCGGCCGCCGGCGCGCCCCTTTCGGAGAATCGGTTTCGGAGAATCGATGAACGTACTGCTGGACAACTTCGCGCTCTTCCGCGAGGGGTTCCTCGGCACGGTCGAGCTGACCGTGCTCAGCGGGGCGATCGCCCTGGTGCTCGGGGTGATCATGGCCGCGTTCCGGGTGTCGCCCGTGCCGCCGCTGCGCTGGTTCGGCACCGTATGGGTCACCCTGCTGCGGAACACCCCCCTGACCCTGCTCTTCTTCGTCGCGGCGCTCGTGCTGCCCCGGCTGGGGCTGAACACCTGGAGCTTCTTCCAGCTCGCCGTGCTCGCCCTGAGCTGCTACACCTCGGCCTTCATCTGCGAGGCGGTGCGCTCGGGCATGAACACCGTGCCGCTGGGCCAGGCCGAGGCCGCCCGCAGCCTCGGGATGACCTTCGGCCAGACCCTGCGCCTGATCATCCTGCCGCAGGCCACCCGCACCGTGGTGGCGCCGCTGGGCAGCCTGCTCATCGCGCTCGCCAAGAACTCCGCGATCGCCGGCGGCTTCAGCGTCTTCGAGCTCTTCAGCGTCCAGAAGACGCTCGGCGAGAAGGGCTACAACATCTTCGCCATCTTCATCTGGGTGGCGGTCGCCTACCTGATCATCACCTTGTTCATCAGCGCCGTCTTCCGGCTGCTCGAGACCCGGCTGGCGGTGGCCCGATGAGCGCGAACGTCCTCTTCGACGCGCCCGGCCCGCGGGCCAGGATCCGCAACCGGGTCGTCGGCGCGGTCGCCGCGCTGGCGATCCTCGCCCTGCTGTGGTTCGTCTACCGGCGGCTCGACGACTCCGGGCAGTTCGCCTCGTACCTGTGGGAACCGTTCCAGTACACCGACATCCAGCAGCGGATCGTCGACGGCCTGCTCGCCACGCTGAAGGCGTTCGCGCTGGCCGTGGTCCTCTCCCTGCTGCTGGGCGCGCTGCTGGCCGCCGGGCGGCTCTCCGACCACGCGCCGGTGCGCTGGACGGCCACCGTCGTCGTGGAGTTCTTCCGCGCGATGCCGCTGCTCATCATGATCTTCGCGCTGTACGTCGGCGTCTTCACCGCCGCCCCGCTGTGGGCCCTGGTGATCGGCCTGACCCTCTACAACGGCTCCGTGCAGGCCGAGATCTTCCGGGCCGGCATCAACGCCGTGCCCAAGGGGCAGCGCGAGGCGGCGTACGCGATCGGCCTGCGCAAGACGCAGGTCATGGTCTCCGTACTGATCCCTCAGGCGGTCCGGGCGATGCTGCCCTCGATCATCAGCCAGGTGGTGGTGACCCTCAAGGACACATCGCTCGGCTACATCATCACCTACGAGGAACTGCTCTACACGGGCAACCTCATCGCCAAGAACAGCGCCGGCTTCCCCTTCATCCCGATGATCATCGTGATCGGGCCGATCTACATCGCAATGTGCCTCGCGCTGAGCGCACTGGCCAACTGGATCGAACGCCAGGGCCGCCGCAGCCGCAAGGGCGCCCCGCCCAGGGCCGGTGACATCAAGGCCGTGGAGGCCGCGGCGGAGTGACGGTGCGCCAGGCGCACCACCCCCCGCCAGGTGTCGTCACTTGACGCACGCACGCGCAGTGGGTTGCATACGCAATGTGACTGCACATCTTCCCGGGACCGCACCGTGGACCCGGTGATCATCGCGGGGGCGGGTCCGACCGGACTCGCCCTCGCTCTCTGCCTGGCACGGCACGGCGTCCCGAGCATCGTCCTGGACGAGCACGACCACGCGCCCTCCCCGTCCCCGGAGCGCACCGCCGTCCTGACGCCCGAGACCGCCGCCCTGGTCGCCCGGCTCGGCCACACCCGACTCCACCAGGACGGCGCGACATGGACGGCCTGGCGCACGCTGCGGCGCCGCCAGGAGACCGTCCGCGTCGAGTTCGGCACCGAGGGGCACGGCGGCCAGGGCCCCTCTCCCCTGCACATCACCCAGGAACGGCTGGAGCACGGCCTGCGCGCCGCGATCGGCGCCCAGGCCCTGGCCCGGCTCGTGCCCGGGGCGCACGTGGACGCCGTGGAACAGGACGACTCCGGGGTGAGCGTCCGCACCCGCGGCGCCAACGGCACCTGGTGGCGCGGCAGTTACCTGATCGGCTGCGACGGACCGCGCTCCACGGTGCGCAAGCTGCTCGGGGTCCGCTTCCCGGGCCGCACCGCCGTTGACCGGCACGCGGTCGCCGCGCTGAGGGTCGCGCTCCCCGACGAGGGCGTGGCCCTGCTGCACCGCGAACCCCCGGGGCCGGGCGCCGGGCCGGAGGTGACGGCGCGTCCGCTGCCGGACGGCGTGTGGCGCCTGGACTGGCTGCTGCCCGCACGCGGCGCGGACCTCACCTCCGACGAGCTGGTCTCCCGCGTCCGGGGCACCCTCACCGCCTGGTGCGGAAGCGTTCCGCCGTACGAGCTGCTGGGCTCCGCCGAGTACCCGGTGCACCAGCGGCTCGCCCGGCGCTGGCGCACGGGACGGGTCTTCCTCGCGGGCGACGCGGCCCACCTGACGGGCGCGCTCGGCGCGCAGAGCGTCGAGGAGGGCCTGCGGGACGCGGACAACCTCGGCTGGAAACTGTCGCTGGCCTGGCACCACGGCGCCTCCGACACCCTGCTCGACAGCTACCAGGCCGAACGGCGCGGCGCGGTCGGCGCCAGGCTGCGCGCCACCGACCAGGTGCTGCCGCTGCTGCGGGCCAACGGCGTCTGGCACACGGTGCGGCGCTCGGTACTGTCCGGCTCCGCCCGGCGGTACGCGGAACTCCTCACCGACAGCCACATCGGACGCGGTCCCCTGGGGGCCTCGCCGGTCTACGCCCGGTCCCCGCTGGCCCTGCCGGCGCCGCGCGGCTCCGCCCCGCCCGCCGCGGGCGGCCCCGCCGACGCGCCGTCCCCGCTGATCGCCGCCTGCGCCACACCGCCCGGCGGCGCCGTGGCCGACGTCCCCGTCACGGCCCTCGACGGCTCCCAGGGGCATCTGTACGAGCACCTGGGCCGGGATCTGCTGGTCGTCCTCGTCGCGCCGGGCACCGGGGTGTGGGAGAGCCGGCACTGGCTCACCGCGGGCCTCATGCCCCGGCTCGCCAAGGCGGTCTCCGCACTCCCCCAGCGCGCCGAACTGCTCGTCACGGACGCCTATCCGGGTTCCGCGGCACACAGCGTGCTGCTGATCCGTCCCGACGGCCACCTCGTCGCGGTGATGACCGGCTGCCGCCCCACCGAGCTCTACGCCTATGCCGACCTCGCCCGCGGCGGTCCTCCGTCCCCGGTCGAGGACCCCGTTCCGCACTGAGCGGCGCTCGCCGGTCCACCGGGTCAGCGGTCCACCGGGTCCGCCCGCTCAGCGGGCGTACTCGGTGGCGCGGGACTCGCGGACGACGGTGATGCGGATCTGGCCGGGGTAGGTGAGTTCCTCCTCGACCTGTTTGGCGACGTCGCGGGCGATGACCTGGGCCTGGACGTCGTCGACGTCGTCGGGGCGCACCATCACCCGCACTTCGCGGCCGGCCTGCATGGCGAACACCTTGACAACGCCGGGCTGGGCCGCCGCGATCTGTTCCAGGCGCTTGAGGCGGCGGACGTAGCTCTCCAGGGATTCGCGGCGGGCGCCGGGGCGACCGCCGGAGATCGCGTCGGCGGCCTGGGTGAGGACGGCCTCGACGGTGCGGGGGTCGACCTCGTTGTGGTGGGCCTCGATGGCGTGGACGACGTCCTCGGACTCCCCGTGCCGGCGGGCGAGGTCCGCGCCGATCAGGGCGTGGCTGCCCTCCACCTCGTGCGTGAGGGCCTTGCCGATGTCGTGCAGCAGGGAGCCGCGTTTCACCGGGGCGGGCTCGACGCCGAGCTCGGCGGCCATCATGCCGGCGATGTGGGCGGACTCCAGGACATGGCCGAGCACGTTCTGCCCGTACGAGGTGCGGTAGCGCAGCCGGCCGAGGAGGGTGGTGAGCTCCGGGTGCATATCGGTGATGCCGACCTCGGTCAGCGCCTCCTCCCCGTGCCGGACGCACAGTTGCTCGACCTCGGCGACCTTGCGCTCGTAGACCTCCTCGATGCGGTGCGGGTGGATGCGCCCGTCGGTGACCAGGGCGTCCAGCGCGAGGCGGGCGACTTCGCGGCGCACCGGGTCGAAGCAGGAGAGCAGCACCGCCTCGGGAGTGTCGTCGATGATCAGATTGACGCCGGTGATCGCCTCGAAGGCACGGATGTTGCGCCCTTCGCGGCCGATGATGCGGCCCTTCATGTCGTCCCCGGGCAGCTGGAGCACGGAGACCACGGACTCGGCGGTCTGCTCGGTCGCCACCCGCTGGATCGCGGCGGCCACGATGCGCCGGGCCCGCTCCTCCCCCCGGTCGCGGGCGGCGCGCTCGATGTCCCGCACGATCAGGGCGGCTTCGCGCTTGGCCTGCTGCTCGACGGAGCGGACCAGGTCGCCGCGGGCCTCGGCGGCGGTGTAGACGGCGACCCGCTCCAGCACCGCCCGCCGCTCGTCCTCCAGCCGGTTCACCTCGGCACGACGGCGGTCCAGCTCGTCGCGTTCGTCCGCCACCTCGCGGCGGCGCCGGTGCAGTTGCTCGGACTCGGCGTCGATGCGGGCCTCACGGTCGATGAGCCGCTGCTCACGGCGCTCCAAGTCGGCCCGGATCTCGCGGACTTCCTCCTTGGCGGTGGCCCGGATCTCCCGGGCCTCGCGCTCGGCGGCGGCACGGAGCCGTTCGCGCTCCGCGCGCACCCGCAACAGCAGGGCGTACGCGGTGAGGGCGGCAATGACGACGACCGTGACGGAGGCGGCCACGACGGTGAGTACGGATCCGGTCCCCAGCGCGATGCCCATGGCACCAACTCCCGTGTCTGCGAGGCCGCGATCCCTCACCCGTTGTGAGGCTAGGTCGACTCAGAGGCACGGTCAAGGAACCTCAACGATGGTTCAGTCGGGCAGGTAGTACTCCAGCGCCTCCGGGTCCTCACCCTCCTCCTCCAGGGCACGCCGCACCACCCTCAGGGCGAGTCCTTCCGCATATCCCTTGCGGGCGAGCATGCCGGCGAGCCGGCGGATGCGCTTCTCCCGCTCCAGACCCCGGGTGGCCCGCAGCTTGCGGTCGACGAGGGCGCGGGCCGTGGACTCCTCCTGGTCGGCGTCGAGCTGCCCGACGGCATGGCCGATCGCCTCCGCGTCCACACCCCGGGTGCGCAGTTCCTGGGCGAGGGCGCGCCGGGCGAGACCCCGGCCGTGGTGCCGGGACTCCACCCATGCGTGGGCGAAGGCCTGGTCGTCGATGAGCCCCACGTCCTCGAACCGCTCCAGCACCTCTTCCGCCGCCTCCTCCGGGATGTCCCGGCGGCGCATGGCGTCCGCGAGCTGCTTGCGGGTGCGTGGAGTCCCCGTGAGCAGGCGCAGACAGAGCGCCCGCGCCTGCTCCACGGGGTCAAGTGGCGGCTCTTGCTCGGCCCTCGACGAGAAAGAGCCACCACGATCCTTGTGCCCGGATGCCACCGTCAGGCCTTGGCTGCCGCCGCGGCCTTGGTCGCCTTGGCGGTCTTGGCCGCCGGGGCCGTCGTCGCGGCCGCGGCCGCCGGAGCGTCACCCGTGGCTTCCGCGGCGGGACCGGCGGCGTCCGCGCCGGGCTGCTCGCCCGGGGCCTCGGGCCGGACGCCGATGCCGAGCTTCTCCTTGATCTTCTTCTCGATCTCGTCGGCGAGGTCGGGGTTGTCGCGCAGGAAGTTGCGCGCGTTCTCCTTGCCCTGGCCGAGCTGGTCGCCCTCGTAGGTGTACCAGGCACCGGACTTGCGGATGAAGCCGTGGTCCACGCCCATGTCGATCAGGCCGCCCTCACGGCTGATGCCCTGGCCGTAGAGGATGTCGAACTCGGCCTGCTTGAAGGGCGGCGCGACCTTGTTCTTGACGACCTTGACCCGGGTGCGGTTGCCGACCGCGTCGGTGCCGTCCTTCAGGGTCTCGATGCGGCGGATGTCCAGACGCACGGAGGCGTAGAACTTCAGCGCACGGCCACCGGTGGTGGTCTCCGGCGAGCCGAACATGACGCCGACCTTCTCGCGGAGCTGGTTGATGAAGATCGCGGTGGTCTTGGACTGGCTGAGCGCACCGGTGATCTTGCGCAGTGCCTGGCTCATCAGTCGGGCCTGGAGACCCACGTGGGAGTCACCCATCTCGCCCTCGATCTCGGCCCGCGGCACGAGGGCCGCCACGGAGTCGATCACGATGAGGTCCAGCGCGCCGGAGCGGATCAGCATGTCGGTGATCTCGAGCGCCTGCTCGCCGTTGTCCGGCTGGGAGAGCAGCAGCGAGTCCACGTCCACGCCGAGGCGCTTGGCGTAGTCGGGGTCGAGGGCGTGCTCGGCGTCCACGAAGGCGACCTTGCCCCCGGCCCGCTGGGCGTTGGCCACCGCGTGCAGCGTCAGGGTCGTCTTGCCGGAGGACTCCGGGCCGTAGACCTCGACCACGCGGCCGCGCGGCAGGCCGCCGACGCCGAGCGCGACGTCCAGGGCGGTGGACCCCGTCGAGATGACCTCGATGGGCTCGTTCGGCCGGTCGCCGAGGCGCATGACGGCACCCTTGCCGAACTGCCGTTCAATCTGTGCGAGCGCGGCGTCGAGCGCCTTCTCGCGGTCGGTTCCTGCCATGGGTTCCACCCTGGGTGTCTGAGTCGTTCGCTTCACGTCCAAGACGCTACTGCCTGCCACTGACAATGCGTCCCGGCGTCGCTCGGGCCTGTGGATAACTCCGGGAGAACCGGCCCGCCACACTCATAAGAATGGATGTTCGATTTGCGTGTCAAGCGACACGCACGACTCAGCCGTCGCGGCCGTCACCACCGCCGTCACCGCCGCCGGCGCCGTCACCACGACCGTCCCGGTCGCCTCCGCCGCCCCCGCCGGAGCCCGTCCGCCGCGGCCATGACCACCCGGACCACCGGGACCACCCAGACCACCGGATCCGCCGCGGCTGCGGCTCGTGGGCCCGCGGGTCGGTCACCGCGTACCGCTTCACGTACGCCCCGAGGAAGCCCTGCAGGGTCGCCGTCGCCGGGATCGCCACCAGCGCCCCCACCGCGCCGAGCAGCGCGGTGCCCGCGATGACCGAGCCGAAGGCCACCGCCGGGTGTATGTCGACGGTGCGCGCGGTGATCCGCGGCTGCACCAGGTAGTTCTCGAACTGCTGGTAGACCACGACGAACCCGAGCACCCACACCGCGTCCCACGGGTCCTGCGTGAACGCGATGAGCATCGGGAGCGCCCCGGCCAGATAGGTGCCGACCGTGGGCACGAACTGCGAGACCACGCCGACCCACACCGCCAGCGCCGGGGCGTACGGGATGCCGAGGATCTGGAAGAGCACGTAGTGGGCGACCGCCGAGATCAGTGCCATCAGCGCCCGCGAGTAGAGGTAGCCGCCCGTCTTGGCGACGGCTATCTCCCAGGCCCGCAGCACCTCCGCCTGCCGGGCCGGCGGCAGCACCGAGCACACCGCCCGCCGCAGCCGGGGCCCGTCGGCCGCGAAGTAGAAGGTGAACAGGGTGATCGTCAGCACCTGGAAGACCCCGCCCAGGACGGTCGCCGACAGCCCCCAGACGTTGCCCGCCTGCTTCTGCACGTAATTGCGCAGCCAGTCGGAGTGCAGGACGTTCTGCTGCAGCTTGCCGACGGACAGGTCGGTGCCGAAGACGTGGTTGACCCACAGCACCACGTCGTCGACGTACTCCGGCAGGTTCCGGCCGATCGAGGTGATCTGGTCCACCAGCAGCGACCCGAGCGCCACCACGAAGACGCCGCCCAGGGCCAGGACCACCAGGAAGACCAGCCCGGTCGCCAGCCCCCGGCGCATGCCGCGCGCGGCCATCCAGTCCACCGCGGGCTCGATCGCCAGGGCGGCGAAGAAGGCCAGCAGGATGTTCACCAGCAGGCCGATGACCTGGTGGAAGGCCCACTCGGCCAGTTGGAGGGCGGCCAGCAGCGCCACCGCCAGCACCATGGCCCGCGGCAGCCACCGGGGCATCCTCGGTATCCCCGCCCCTTCCCGGGAGCCCTCCCCCTGGTCCCCGGGCGGCCCGGCGGGGCCGCCGGGTTCTCCGGGGACTGCGGGCTCTGCCAAGTCGGCCGGTGTGCCGATCGTCGTCTCGTCGCTTCCTGCCACGGGCACAGTCTCGCGCAGCGGTCAGCGCCGCGAGGCCGGTACGTCCATGGCGGCGCACACCGCGCGCCAGACGTCCTTCGCCGCCCAGCCGGCCTCCAGCGCCTGGTACACGGTCCGGCCGCCCAGCTCGGACATGACATGGTCACGCGCGAAAGAGTCGGCGTACATGTCGCCGAAGTGCGCGTGCATCCGCTCCCAGAACACCGTCAGCTTCATGCGGCCAGTATCCCGCGTGCCGCGGACGGACCGCGGACGGGCTTCGGACGGGCCGTCCGGCGCCGCGGCCGTCAGTTCACGACGGCCCCCGCGGGGCCGGCGCCGCTGCCCGGACCGGGTTCCTGGTCGAGGTAGTACGGGTTCTCGACCACCATGCCGCCGAGCCACACCCTGGGGTGCGCCTTGACCATGGGGATGATCAGGTCCCCGCCGAAGAGCCCGAGGTCGTACAGGCAGACGCCGACCTGCGGACAGGCCCTCAGCCAGGAGGTGGCGCGCGTCTCGTACGCGACCAGCTCGCGGACGAAGCCCGGCCGCACCAGGGCGTGCGCCCAGCTCATGTCCGCGGCGATCCGCAGCAGCCGGGGACGGCGCCTCCCCCGGCCGTCGACGGCCGCGGCCCCGCCGCCGTCGAGGAGTTCGGCGACCCAGCCGCGCAGGGACGCCAGCATGCCGTCCGCGTCGAAGGCGCCGTTCCGCAGATAGGTGTCCTGCGGGTCCCCGACCACGAGACGGCCGCCCGCCCGCACCAGGGAGGGCACTTCGGCCTCCAGCGCGTCGCGGTACGCCCGGGCGTCCTCCGGCGCGGCCAGCAGCGTGCAGACGTGCTCCGCGCGCAGGCCCTCGGCGAGGAAGGAGGTGACGAGCCGGTCGCGTTCCGCGTGTCCCCGGTAGAACGCGCAGATGTGGTCCCCCTGCCGCAGGGGCGTGCCGCCCACCGTGGCGACGGTGGCGGAGGCCGTCACGAGGGCCGTCCCGCCGGCGGTGTGCCGTTCCCCGTCCATGGCGCGCTCCTCCTCACGGGCCGCCGCCGTCCAGGACCCGCCACACCCGTGTCGCGACGTGCAGGTTGAGCCGGCTGTCCACGTCCGTGAGGTCGTGCCCGCCGACGTCGCGGATGCGCTGCAGCCGGTAGCGCAGCGTGCTGCGGTGGATGCCCAGGGCGGCGGCCGCCTGGTCGTAGTTGCCCCCGCACTCGAAGTACTGCGCAAGGGTGCGGGCCAGATCGCAGTGGTGCGCGACGTCGTAGTCCAGGAGCGGGCCGATCCATTCCCTGACGAAGTGCCTGACCTCCTGGTCGTCGCCGTCCACCGGCCCGAGGATGCGGTAGAAGCCCAGGTCGTCGAAGGTCGTGGCACCGTTCGGGCACTGGGAGCGGCAGCGGACCTCCAGGGCCCTGAGCGCCTGCTGGAACGAGCGCGGCAGGTCGCGCGGGGCGTCGCAGCGGCCTCCGACGCCGATCGCGCCCGCGGAGGTGCCCAGTTCGCGGGAGACCGCCCGATAGAGCGCGTCCGCGGGGGGCCGCCCCTGGAGGACGAGCACGGCCATGCCCGACCGTCGCGCCGGCAGGCACCGCAGGCGCAGTCCCGCGGCGGCGCGCCCGACCGCCTGGACGAAGGCGTCGTCGGCCGCCCGGCCCTCCCACTGGACGGCGACCGGGTAGTGGGGACCGTGCAGGTCGTGCCCGATCGCGGCGGCGCGGGCGTACGCGCTCTCGTCGTCGGTGCCCGCGATCAGGTCCTCCACGAGTTCGCGGCGCAGCCGCAGCTCCACCTCGGCGAGGCTGTGCTGATGGGCCAGCTCCAGGGAGAGCGCGGTGCACGCGTGGTCGAGGGTGAACTCGTCCTGTTCGCCGCGGCGGTCCGCCGCGGCGACCAGCGCCATGGCGCCCAGGACCTCGCCGCGGTGCTGGACCACGGCGATGAGGCGGTCGCCGACGCGCAGCGGCCGCAGCCGGCGGGCGGCCTCCTGGAGGAGCTGCTCACGCCGGGTGGCGTCGGGTTTGGGGTACGGGTCGGGGCGGCCGGGTCCGGCCCAGGCCCGCAGGTTGCCGAAGCGGTCCTCGATGGCCACGGGGCAGCCGGTGAGCCGGTGGACGGCGGCGGCGATGCCCGCCGCGCCGCTGCCGCTCGCCGTCGCCTCGCTGAGCACCTCGTGCACGGTCCGCTGGTAGGTGAGCTCGGCGACGGACGCGGCGAGCCGCGCGTTCACGCTCTCCCGTTCCTCGTTGAGCCGCCGCAGCTCCTCGGCGTGCTCGCGTTCGCGGCGCCGGGCCGCGGCGTTCGCCAGGGCGGCGGAGGTCTGCTGGGCGAGCACATGGATCAGGAAGCGCTCGTCGTCGGTGGGCGTCGCGGGAGCGCTGACCACCAGGTGCCCGATGCCGCCGCCCCGGGTGTGCAGGGCGAAGGCCCAGCCCCAGGCGCGCCCGCGCACAAGGACGGGGCCTTCCCTGCCGTCCAGTTGCCGCAGCCGGTCGCCGAGTCCCGGCACCGCGGACCGCCCGGCCGCGGGGACGCCGGCGTGGGACCCTTCGGAGGTGAGGTGACCGGCCTCCGCCCGGCAGGGGCCGAGTGCCGCGACGGACGTCAGGGCGAGCCGCATGATGTCGGCCTCGTCCCGGCCGTCGTTCATGATCATCGAGAGCACGAAAAGGCTGTAGAGATTCGCCAGGTGCTCGCGGTCCCAGTTCCTGGTGCGGACCTCGGGGGCCCGGCCGGTCCCGCTCGTGGAAACGCTCATGGTGAGCCGGCTCCTCGTCGACGAACCGCTTCCGCACGCCCCGTCGCCGCTCCTGGCCGGGGCATACACGATGTGCACGACTTGCTGACTTTTGTACCCAATCGACACCTTGTGATGCCAGGACGAGAAACACCGCGGATTTGGTCCTCGCAGGCGCAGGCCGCCGACCGGTTCCGGCCGGGACGCTGGAGCCGATGCCGGCACCGGGGGCCGTCGAGGCCGCTCCGCGCCCACAGGTCTCCTGCGGGGCGGCCGCCGGCCCCGGTGCCGGCCCGCAGCGCAGCGCGCGGACGGGCGGGAAGCCCGCGACGTTAAGGAGCACCCCATGGCCAAGGCAGTCGGGATCGACCTCGGGACCACCAACTCGGTGATCGCCGCCTGGGAGGGCGGGGAGGCGACGGTGATCCCCAACTCCGAGGGCAGCCGCACGACCCCGTCAGTGGTCGCGTTCACCGACACCGGCGAGCGCCTGGTCGGCCAGCTCGCCCGGCGGCAGGCGATCCTCAACCCGAAGGGCACCATCTACTCGGCCAAGCGCTTCATCGGCCGCCGCTACGACGAGATCCCGGAGGAAGCGAAGGCCGTCGGCTTCGACGTCGTGCCCGACGAGCACGGCAACGCGCGCTTCAAGATCCGCGACAAGCTCTACGCGCCGGAGGAGATCAGCGCCCTGGTGCTGCGCAAGCTCGCCGACGACGCCGGGAAGCAGCTGGGAGAGCGCGTGACGGAGGCGGTCATCACGGTGCCCGCCTACTTCAACGACGCCCAGCGCACGGCCACCAAGGACGCCGGCCGCATCGCCGGCCTGGAGGTCCTGCGCATCATCAACGAGCCGACCGCCGCCGCGCTCGCCTACGGCCTGGACAAGAAGGAGCACGAGACGGTGCTCGTGTTCGACCTGGGCGGCGGCACCTTCGACGTGAGCCTGCTCGACGTCGGGGACGGCGTGGTCGAGGTGCGCTCCACGGCGGGCGACAGCCACCTGGGAGGCGACGACTTCGACCGGCGCCTGGTCGACTGGCTCGCGGACCGGTTCCAGAAGGAGAACGGCATCGACCTGCGCAAGGATCCGCAGGCGCTGCAGCGCCTCTTCGAGGCCGCCGAGAAGGCCAAGACGGAGCTGAGCTCGGTGACGCAGACGCAGGTCAGCCTGCCGTTCATCACCGCCGACGCGTCCGGCCCGAAGCACCTGACCGAGACGGTCATGCGCTCCACGTTCGACCAGATCACCTCCGACCTGGTCGAGCGCACCATGGGGCCGGTCAAGCAGGCGATGTCCGACGCCAAGATCGGCGAGAACGACATCGACGAGGTCATCCTCGTGGGCGGTTCCACGCGCATCCCCGCCGTCCAGCAGCTGGTCCGCCGGCTGACCGGCGGCAAGGAACCCAACATGAGCGTCAACCCGGACGAGGTCGTGGCGCTCGGCGCCGCGATCCAGGCCGGCGTGCTCAAGGGCGAGGTCAAGGACGTCCTGCTGCTGGACGTGACCCCGCTGTCGCTCGGCGTGGAGACCCGCGGCGGCGTGATGACCAGGATCATCGACCGGAACACCACCGTCCCGGTGCGCCGTGCCGAGACGTTCTCGACCGCCGAGGACAGCCAGCCGGCGGTGGACGTGGTGGTGCTCCAGGGCGAGCGCGAGTCCGCGGCGGACAACCGCGTGCTCGGCCGCTTCCAGCTGGGGGACATCCGGCCGGCACCGCGCGGGGAGCCGCAGGTCGAGGTCACCTTCGACGTCGACGCCAACGGCATCCTGAACGTCACCGCCCGCGACAAGGACACCGGCGCCGAGCAGGGCATCACCATCAGCGAGGGGTCCAACCTGGCCCAGGGCGAGATCGAGCGGATGGTCCGGGAGGCCGAGCAGCACCGCGGCGAGGACAAGGCGCTGCGCGAGGGCGTGGACGCCCGCAACGAGCTGGACGCGGTCGCCTACCAGGTGGAGCGCCGGCTCGACGAGCTGGGCGAGTCCGCCCCGGCCCACGAGAAGGCGCGGGCGGAGATGCTCGTGGCCGACGCCAGGGAGGCCGTCAAGCAGGAGGCGGCGCTGGACCGGGTGCGGTCGCTGACCTCGGACCTGCAGCAGGTCCATGCCTCGCTGGCCGCGGCCCGGCCTTCCACGGGTCCGGGGGCGCAGGAGCCGGCGGCCGGGGCGGGCGCGGGGCAGGAGAGCCCCGTCGGCGGTGGCGCGGGGGCCGGCGACGACGTGATCGACGCCGAGTTCGACAAGGGCTGATGCGCGCTCATGTCCACCGAACAGGAACCGACGACGCCCCCGGCCGGACCCGCACCGGTCGACGTACCCGACGGGGTCCGCGGGCAGGCCCCGCAGGAGGTGCCGGGGGCGGCCGCTCCCGGTGCCGCCCCCGGGCCGGACGAACGGACCGCCGCGCTGGAGGAGTTGCAGGACCGCTGGCGCCGCGCCCTGGCCGACCTCGACAACCTCCGCAAGCGCCACGGCAGGGAACTGGAGCGCGAACGGCTCACCGAGCGCGCCCGCACGACGGCCGCCTGGCTGCCCGTGGTCGACAACCTCGAACTGGCCCTGGCCCACTCCGGGTCCGACTGCTCCGCCGTGCTGGAGGGCGTGAAGGCGGTGCGCGACCAGGCCGTGCAGGTGCTGCGCGGCCTGGGGTTCCCCAGCCACGAGGAGACCGGCGTGCCCTTCGACCCGGCCCTGCACGAGGTCGTCGGGGTCGTCGACGACCCAGAGGCGGAGCCCAACTCCGTGGTGCAGGTGGTGCGTCCCGGTTACGGCGAGGGCGAGACGCAGTTGCGCCCGGTGTCCGTCGTGGTCGCCAGGCGTCAGGAGTGACGTCCGATGGCACGGGACTACTACGAGGTGCTCGGGGTGGCGCATGACGCGGGGTCCGAGGAGATCCAGCAGGCGTTCCGCTCCCGGGCCCGCAAGTTCCACCCGGACATCAACAAGGACCCGGGCGCGGAGGAGCGCTTCAAGGAGCTCAACGAGGCGTACGGCGTGCTGTCCGACCCCGCCACGCGGCGGCGCTACGACCGCTTCGGCGAGGACTTCCGCCGCGTTCCCGAGGACTGGGACGAGCGTGTGGGCGCGGGCGTCGGTGCGGGGGCGCGGGCCCGCGGCGGCCGGCCCGGCGGCGCGGGAGGCGGCGGCGACGGCGGCCGGGTCCGCTTCGTCTCGGACGCCGGCGAGGGCTTCGAAGGGGTCGACTTCGAGGACCTGTTCGGCGGCATGTTCGGCCGCGGCGGCACCCGGGGCCCGGTGCCCGGCGCCGACCAGGAGGCCGAGATCCGGCTCGGCGTGGCGGAGGCCTACCACGGCGGGAAGCGCGGCATCACCCTCGGCGGGCCCGGTGGGCAGCGGACGTACGACGTGACGATCCCCCGCGGCGTGACCGACGGCCAGCGCATCCGGCTGGCCGGTCAGGGAGGCCGCGGCAGCGGCGACGCCCCGCCGGGCGATCTGTACCTGCGCGTGCGGATCACCCCCGATCCGCGGTTCCGCCTGGAGGGCCGGGACATCCACGTCGTCCTGCCGGTCACGCCCTGGGAGGCGGCGCTCGGCGCGACAGTGCCGGTCCCCACTCCCGGAGGCACCGCCAAGGTGACGGTCCCGGGCGGTTCGTCCAGCGGGCGCAGGCTCCGTCTGCGCGGCGAGGGCATGCCGCATCCGCGCGGCGCCGCGGGCGATCTGTACGCGGAGGTCCGCATCATGGTGCCGCCCGATGTCGGCGACCAGGAGCGCCGGCTCTACGAGGAGCTGGCCGGCGTCTCCTCCTTCGACCCGAGGAGGCGGGGATGACCAGCGATCCGCGGCCGCGTGCCGCCGCCCGCCGGCCGGCCCCGGTCGTCAGGGCGGCCGCCCCGGCGCACCGTCCGGTGCTCAACGTCGTCGTACGCGGTACGGCCATGGTCCCGGTCCGCCGGCTCGACCTGGAGCTCGTCGCACGGCGCTCCGGCCTCCACCCCGACCTGGTGCGCAGATTCGTCGCGCTCGGCCTGGTCGACGCCGACCGGGACGCGGGCGGGCGGCTGTGGTTCGCGCCGGACGTCCCGGCGAAGCTGGCCCGTGTCCAGCGGCTGCGGGCCGGACTGCCCCTGAACTACGCCTCGTTGGGTGTGGTGCTCGACCTGCTCGACCGGATCGCCGAACTCGAGGCCGCCCTGAGGAGGGCGAACGCCGGCTCCAGGAGTGATGAATCGTGGATATGAACCGGCTCACCCAGAAGTCCCAGGAGGCGCTGCAGGAGGCGCAGACGATCGCCGGCCGGCTGCACCAGAGCGAGGTCGACGGCGAGCACCTGCTGCTCGCCCTCCTCGACCAGCCGGAGGGGCTCGTGCCCCGGCTCTTCGAGCAGACCGGCGCGCAGGTCGGTGCGCTGCGCAAGGAGCTGTCGCAGGAGCTGGCGCGCAGGCCCCAGGTGACCGGCCCGGGCGCCGCTCCCGGCCAGGTGTACATCACGCAGCGCCTGGCCCGGCTGCTGGACACCGCGGAGCAGGAGGCCAAGCGGCTCAAGGACGAGTACGTGTCCGTGGAGCACCTGGTGCTGGCGCTGGCCGGCGAGGGCTCCCGCACCGCCTCGGGCCGGCTGCTCAAGGAGCACGGCATCACCGAGGACGGGTTCCTCACCGCGCTGACGCGGATCCGCGGGAACCAGCGGGTCACCTCGGCCACTCCGGAGGCCTCCTACGAGGCGCTGGAGAAGTACGGCCGCGACCTGGTCGCCGAGGCCCGCAGCGGCAGGATGGACCCGGTCGTCGGCAGGGACGAGGAGATCCGCAGGGTCGTCCAGATCCTCAGCCGCAAGACGAAGAACAACCCGGTGCTGATCGGCGATCCGGGCGTCGGCAAGACGGCGATCGTGGAAGGACTGGCGCAGCGGATCGTCCGCGGCGACGTCCCCGACGGCCTGCGCGACAGGACGATCTTCTCCCTCGACATGAGCCTGCTGGTGGCGGGCGCCAAGTACCGCGGCGAGTTCGAGGAGCGGCTGCAGGCCGTGCTGAGCGAGGTCAAGGGCGGCGGGGGCCGGATCCTGCTGTTCGTCGACGAACTGCACACGGTGGTCGGCGCGGGCGGCGGGTCCGAGGGCGCCATGGACGCCGGGAACATGCTCAAGCCGATGCTGGCACGCGGCGAACTGCACATGATCGGCGCCACCACGCTGGAGGAGTACCGCAAGTACGTCGAGTCCGACGCGGCCCTGGAACGCCGCTTCCAGCAGGTGGTGGTGGACGAGCCGAGCGTGGAGGACACCGTGTCCGTCCTGCGCGGGCTGCGCGAGCGCCTGGAGGTCTTCCACGGCGTGAAGATCCAGGACACCGCGCTGGTCGCGGCGGCGACACTGAGCCACCGCTACATCTCCGACCGCTTCCTGCCGGACAAGGCCATCGACCTGGTGGACGAGGCGTGCGCCCGGCTGCGGACCGAGATCGACTCCATGCCGGCCGAACTGGACGGCATCACACGGCGGGTGACCCGCCTGGAGATCGAGGAGGCGGCGCTCGGCAAGGAGACCGACCCGGCCAGCGCCGAGCGCCTGGAGGAGCTGCGCCGCGAGCTGTCCGACCTGCGCGCCCAGGCCGACGCGATGCAGGCCCAGTGGGAGGCCGAGCGCCAGGCCATCCGGCGGGTGCAGCAGCTGCGCCAGGAGCTGGAGCAGGTCCGCCAGGAGGCCGAGGAGGCCGAACGCGCCTACGACCTCAACCGCGCGGCGGAACTGCGCTACGGCACGCTCACCGGCCTCGAACGCCGGCTCGCCGCAGAGGAGGACGCGCTCGCCGCGAAGCAGGGCGAGAGCCGTCTGCTGCACGAGGTCGTCACCGAGGACGAGATCGCCGAGATCGTCGCCGCGTGGACCGGCATCCCGGTGGCCAGGCTCCAGGAGGGCGAACGGGAGAAGCTGCTGCGGCTGGACGACATCCTCACCGAGCGCGTCATCGGACAGGACGAGGCCGTCCGGCTGGTCACCGACGCGATCATCCGGGCCCGTTCGGGCATCCGCGACCCGCGGCGCCCCATCGGCTCGTTCATCTTCCTCGGACCGACCGGCGTCGGGAAGACCGAGCTGGCCAAGGCCCTGGCCGCGACGCTCTTCGACACCGAGGAGAACATCGTCCGGCTCGACATGAGCGAGTACCAGGAACGGCACACCGTCAGCAGGCTGGTCGGCGCTCCTCCCGGGTACGTCGGCTACGAGGAGGGCGGGCAGCTCACCGAGGCCGTGCGCCGCAAGCCGTACTCCGTGGTCCTCTTCGACGAGATCGAGAAGGCCCACCCGGACGTGTTCAACACCCTGCTCCAGGTGCTCGACGACGGCCGGATCACCGACGCCCAGGGCCGCACCGTCGACTTCCGCAACACCATCGTCATCATGACCTCCAACATCGGCTCGGCCCACCTGCTCGACGGCGTCACCCCCGACGGCGAGGTCAAGCCCGACGCGAGGGCGCTGGTGATGGGCGAGCTCCAGAGCCGGTTCCGGCCCGAGTTCCTCAACCGCGTCGACGACATCGTGCTGTTCAGGCCGCTCGGCCTGAAGCAGATCGAGCGCATCGTCGAGTTGCAGATCGACGACCTGCGCCGGCGGCTGGCGGAGCGGCGGATCACCGTCGAACTCAGTGACGCCGCCCGCGAGCTGATCGCCGAGCAGGGCTTCGACCCGGTCTACGGCGCCCGGCCGCTGCGCCGCTACATCTCGCACGAGGTCGAGACGCTGGTGGGCCGGGCCCTGATCCGCGGCGACGTGCAGGACGGCGCCACGATCGGGGTGGACGCCCGGGACGGCGAGCTGGTGGTGACCTACGGCGACCGCCCCCAGGCGGCCGCCCGGAACCGGCTGGCCTCATGAACGGCCGACGGGAGGCGGGAACACGATGTCCGTGACGTCCGTGAACCGGAGCACCACCGTCGCCTGCGGCACGTGCGGGCGCACGAACCGCGTGCCGGCGGCGGCGCAGGGGCGTCCCCGCTGCGGCGCCTGCGGCGCGGCGCTGCCGTGGATCGTCGACGCGGGCGACGAGGACTTCGCGGAGATCGCAGAGATCGCGGCGAAGACCGGCCCGGTCGTGCTGGTGGACCTGTGGGCCACCTGGTGCGGTCCCTGCCGCATGGTGAGCCCCGCCCTGGAGCGGGTCGCCCGGCAGCTCGCCGGAAGGATCAAGCTCGTCAAGGTCGACATCGACCGGGCGCCCGCGCTCGCGCAGCGCTTCCAGGTGATGGCGGTGCCCACCCTGGTCCTGCTCGGCCAGGGGAAGGAGATCACCCGGCGGGCGGGCGCGGCGCCCGACCACGAACTGCGCCGATGGGTGGAGGAGAACATCGCGGACCGCGGCTGACGCCGCCCGGCCGGCGGAAGGAGCACTGTCATGGTGACGCAACCGGACCCGCGCCCGGCCCCGGACCCGGTCCCGCCGACGGACCCGGCCGCGGTCTGATGGACACCCCGGCCACCCACGCGCGCCGGGTCGCGCGTGAGACACCCGACCGCTACGGCGCCTTCCCGCGGCTGACGCAGGCACAGCTCGGCGAGCTGTCGGCGCACGGCGAACGCCGGCGGACCCAGGACGGCGAGCTGCTGTTCCGCGAGGGCGAGCCCCTCCACGAGTTCCTCGCCATCCTCGGCGGCACCGTGGAGATCCTCCACGACCGCGGAGGACCGGACGAGCGGACGGTCGCCGTGCACGGCCCCGGCCGGTTCCTCGGCGAACTCGGCCTGCTCGAAGGGCATGCGGCGCTCGAGACGGCCGTGGTCCGCGAGCCCGGCGAGATCCTCGCCGTGCCGGTCGCCCGCCAGCGCGAACTGGTGGCCCGCGACCCGGTCCTCGGCGACCTGGTGCTGCGGGCCCACCTCGGGCGCCGCTCCCTGCTCGTCGGGCCCGGCGGCGGCTTCCGCGTCCTCGGCTCCCGCTACTCGCCGCAGACGCTGCGGCTGCGCGAGTTCGCGGCGCGCAACCGGCTGCCCCACCGGTGGACCGACCTCGAGAGGGACGAGGAGGCGGAGGCGCTGCTGCGCCGGTTCGGCATCCGTCCCGAGCAGACGCCGATGGTCATCTGGGAGGGGCAGCAGGTGCTGCGCAACCCCGCCCCCGCCGAACTCGCCCGTCTCATCGGGCTGCCCGCACCCGGCCGGCGGCCCGCCGTCCTCGACCTCGTCGTGATCGGCGCGGGCCCGGCGGGCCTCGCCGCCTCGGTGCACGGCGCGTCCGACGGGCTCACGACGGTCACCGTCGACGCGGTGGCCACCGGCGGCCAGGCCTGCACCGCCTCCCGCATCGAGGACCAACTCGGCTTCCCCTCGGGCATCTCGGGGCGCGAACTCGTCGAGCGCGCCGCGCTCCAGGCACGCGGGTGCGGGGCGCGGCTGACGGTGCCCGCGGAGGCGACCGCGCTGGAGGCCGGCGACGACCACTGCACGGTCGTCCTCGCCGACGGCTCGCGCAGCCGCGCGGGAACCGTCGTCCTGGCGCCGGGCGTGCGCTACCGCAGGCTCGACGTCCCCGGCATCGAGCGTTTCGAGGGCGGCAGCGTCTTCCACGCCGCAACGGCCCACGAGGCGGGCCGCTGCGGGGCGGACCCTGTCGCCGTCGTCGGCGGCGGCGACGGCGCGGGCCAGGCGGCGCTGTTCCTCGCCGGGTGCTCGCCCCGCGTGCACCTCGTCGTCCGCGGCCGCGACCTCGGCCGGGACATGTCGCGCTACCTGGTGGACCGGGTACGCCGCCACCCGCGGATCGAGGTGCTGCTCGACACCGAGGTCCGCGCGGTCTCCGGGACGGACGCGCTGGAGACGGTGACGGTGGAGCACACCGTGACCGGCGTGCCCCGCCGGATCCCCGCGCGGGCCTTGTTCGTCCTCATCGGCGTCCGCCCGCGCACGGCGTGGCTGCGCGGAGCGGTCGGCCTGGACGAGCACGGCTTCGTCCTCACCGGTCCCGCCGCCGAGGCGGCGGCCGACCCCGAGCTCTGGGCACCGCTCGGCCGCGGCCCGCTGCCGCTGGAGACGACCCTGCCCGGGGTGTTCGCCGCCGGGGACGTCCGCAGCGGCTCGGTCAAACGCGTGGCCGCGGCCGCCGGGGAGGGCGCCATGGCGATCCGCCTCGTGCACGAGCACCGCGCGCGGGAGGGCACCTTGGTCCGCTCCTCGGGACGCGACGACGGGCGCCCGGCACCGGCCCGGTCCACGTCCTGGCGCTGACGACCGGTCGCCGGTGACCGCGACCACCGGCCGCGCGCACACCACCCGCGCGTCCTGCCATAAGGTGCCGGTCATGAGCCATCCGACCCCGTGGGAACCCAAGAGCCCCTTGGAGCAGCGGGCCTCGCACGAGGACCGCGACCGGATATCCGACGTCCTGCGGGTCGCCGCCGGGGACGGCCGGCTGAGCCTGGAGGAACTGGAGGAGCGGCTGGAGGCCTGCTACACGGCCCGCACCTACGCCGACCTCGCCCCGCTCGTCGCCGACCTCCCCGGTCAGGGCCTGGTGCGGCAGCCGCCGCAGCAGCCGCAGGCGAAGGACGTCGTGCGGACCCGGCGGGTGGGTGGCAACCTCCGCTGCGAGGGGGCCTGGCTGGTGCCGAAGCGGCTGGAGGCCGAGGTGCGCGGCGGCAATGTGGTCCTCGACTTCACCTCCGCCACCGTCACCGAGCCGGTCACCGAGGTCGATGTGACCCTCCGCGGCGGCAATCTGCGGCTGATCGTCCCCGCGGGCCACGACGTGGACGCGGCCGGGGTCGAGATCCGCGGCGGCTCCGTCGTACGCCGCCGCAAGGGCGAGCAGCAGCAGGACGGCCCGGTCCTGCACCGGATCGTCGTCACCGGCCGCATCGTCGGCGGCAGCGTGGTGGTCGTCCCGCCCCGGCCGCCGCGCCGCCCGGGCTGGTTCCGCAGGATGCTGGGCCGCGGCTGACCGTTGCTCCGGCGGCCGACGGGCCGCGGCCGCGGTCCGGTGGCTCCGCGGCTAGCCGACGAGACGCCGGCGCCAGTCCAGGGGCGTCACGGTGATCGCACGCCCGGGGTCCCCGTCCCACTCCACGGACAGCCCCGCTTCCGTGAGCGCCGCCACGACCTCCCGGCCCACGGCCGCCGTCGTCCCCTCGGAGCCGTCGAAGCCGCCGTAGAGCAGCGTGAGCCCGCGCCCGGCCGCGGCGGAGCCGGTGCACTGGCTGTGGGAGTAGACGAAGCCGCGGGCGTCCGGTGCCCCGGCCGCGCCGATCTCGCTCTGCCCGCAGGAATGGCAGCAGGTGAAGTTCTCGCGGGCGGTGACGCCCGACGCCTCCAGTGCCGCGAAGGCCCGGGTCAGCCGCTCGGGGTCCGTCTCGCCGTCCCAGCCGGCCTGTTCCGCCACCCGTTCCCGCCACATCCGGTCGACCAGTTGCCGGGCCTGCTCGGGCGAGACCGGACGGTCGTCGCCCGAGACGAGGTGGTCCTCCGCGGTCTCCGCCAGTTCGGCCCGCGTGGCGAAACCGCCGATCAGCAGCTCGCGGACGTGTGCCTCCAGGACCTCCCGGTCCTGCCGGCTCAGATCCGGCTCGGGTACGGGCTCGGGTGCCGGGCCGAGGTCCAGCGGCGCCCAGTCCGCGCCCTCCGCCCAGCCCGGCTCCCCGGACGCCCAGCCGGTGAGTGCGGCGATCACGGGCTCCGGAGCGTCCAGGGTCGCGTGGAAGTGCCGGTCGAAGGCCCCGTCCCGGTGCTCCAGTACGTATGCGCCTCCGGCCTCGTGCCAGACCTGGGCAAAGACGTCGGGAAGGTCGGGCACCCGCTGGAGGACCAGGAACCGGTCGCCCTTCTGCCCGATCCGCCGGACGAGTCCCGCCAACTCCGCCGCCGACGGCCGGACGTGCCGCCGACCGTCCTCCGTGTGCACCGTGATCGCCACCATGGCCACACCCTGGCACGCCCCGCTGACAGCGCCGGGATCGGCCGCCGTCGGGCTCCGGGCCGCGGCCCGTCCTGATCGTTCCGACGGCCGGGGAGCGGTCGGGCGTACATTCGACATATGCGACAGCCAACCGCCGGCGCGCGGCTGCCGGCCCGAGAAGCGGGGCTGCGGGTCCTCTGACGCCATGGGACCGCGATGAGCAGCACCTTCTGGCGCCGATTCCGGTGGCACCCGCCGCAGGGAACCGCCTCTCCGGGCGCGCCGAGTGCGTGGTCCTGGCGGATGATGATGGCGCAGGGCCCGGGACCGCTCGTCGTGGCACTGGTGATGATCGCCGGCATCCTCATCGCCGGTTTCGTCGTGCCGACCACGCAGCACCTCGCCTCGCTGATGGCCGTCGTCCCCGCGACGACGGCGGCGCTGGCGGGGCCGCGGCTGACCGCGGTGATCGCCGCCCTGTCGTGCGTCGCCGCCTTCGTGCTGGACGCCCACGACGACCTCCTGGGCACCTCGATCCCCGTCGTCCACCTGGCGGAGATCGGGCTGATCTCCGCGTTCGTCATCGCCTCGCGCAGCATCCGCGACCGCAGTGTGCGCGAGCTGACCGAGGTGCGGATCGTCTCCGACACCATTCAGCGGGTGCTGCTGCGGCCGCTGCCGCCGCACGTGGGGCATCTGCGGATCCGCGCCACGTACCACGCCTCGCATCCGCACGCGCAGATCGGCGGCGACCTGTACGCGGTCTCCAGATGCGCGGCCGGGGTGCGCATCCTCATCGGCGACGTCAGGGGCAAGGGCCTGCCCGCGGTGGAGGACGCGGAGGCGCTGCTGGGCGCGTTCCGCGCCGGCGCCCGCAGGACGCGGTCGCTGCCGGAGCTGATCGCCGAGCTGGAGTTCAGCGTGCGCGGCCACTTCGAGGAGGCGGGTCTGACGGACGCCGACGCCGTGGAGCGCTTCATCACGGCCCTGCTGCTGGAGGTGCCGGACCAGGGCGACACGGTCCGGGCGGTCAACTGCGGCCATCCACCGCCGTACCTGGCGCACGGGGCGGACACCCTGCTGCTGGCGCCCAGGTCGCCGTCCCCGCCGCTGGGCCTGGGCAGTCTGAGCGCCGGCGACTACGCGGTGGACACGTTCCCCTTCTCGCGCCGGGCGACGCTGCTGCTCTACACCGACGGCGCGATCGAGGCCCGCAACTCCGACGGCCAGTTCTACGACCTCGGGGCGCACGTCGCCGCCTGGCCGGGCTCCCAGCCGGAGGACCTGCTCCGGCACGTGCTGGACGGCCTGTCCCACCACGTCGGGGGCGGCGCCCCCATGGAGCTCGACGACGACATCGCGCTGATCGCCGTCCAGTACGGCGACGACCTGCCCGCCCCCGCCGCCGCGCCGGCCGCGGAGGCCCTGGTCCAGGGCCGTACGTCCGTCAGCGGTCCTGGCGCCCGGGCGGTTCCTCGGCGGGGAACAGGACCGGGCTGATCAGGTGCCGGGTCCGGTCCGGCGCCGGGCCCTGTGCCAGCCGCGGGAGGAGGACGGCGCGCAACTCGTCGATCATCGCCGCGCGTTCGTCCTCGCTGAGCCAGACGGCGTGCTGGCGGTAGCCCACGGCGTCGGCGGCCGGGTCGGCGCCGTCGCGGTCGAGGTAGGCGTTGAACTCGGCGAGGAGGGTGGCCATGGCCACCGCGAAGATCCGCCGGTGGTCGTCACGGCCGACGGACGCGGCCGTCCTGGCGTCGACCGTGGCGCGGGCGCGGTGCAGCCGGTAGCGGCGCTCGACGGCGCCGCGCACCCGCTGCTCGCCCTCGACCTCCAGCAGGCCGCCGTCGGCCAGGAGGCCGACGTGCCGGTAGACGGTCGCCTTGGAGACGTCCGGGAGAAGGCCGCACAACTGTGTCGTGGTGAGGGTCCGGCCGCCCGACAGGGCGTGCACGATGCGGAGCCGCACCGGGTGCAGGAGCAGGTCGACCGGTTCCATGGACGCACGATCTCATGTCCGATACCTTTCTCAAAGTTGAGAACGTTGGGGAGGGAGTCAGCCCGCATGACACAACGACCGCACGGGACAACGGCCGGCCCGGGAGCCGCGGACGGCACCGGGCCCGCCGCCGACCGGCAGCCGCCACGCGGAGAGTTCCACGACGTCGCGGGGCGCCGGCTCCTGCTGCACCGCTCCGGCACCGGCGGCCCGGCCGTGGTGCTGCTCGCCGGAGCGGGCATGATCGGCCTGGACTACCTGAACCTCCACGACCGCGTGGCCGCGTTCACCACCTGCGTCCTCTACGACCGCGGGGGCACGGGATGGAGCGCCCCGGCCGCACTGCCCCGCACGGCGTCCGACGTCACCGCCGAACTGCGCGACCTGCTGCGCACGGCGGGCGTCCCGGGCCCCTACCTGCTGGTGGGCCACTCCCTCGGGGCCGCGTACGCACGCCACTTCGCGCACCGCTTCCCCTCCGACACCGCCGGCCTGCTCCTGCTGGACCCGTTCCACGAGGACATGTACGCCCAGGCGCCGCCCGAAGTCCGGGAGAAGCTGGAGCTGATGAAGAAGGCGGATCTCCCGGAGGCGACGCAGGAACAGATCGACCGCTCCCGCGAGGTGCTCGGGCGCCACTTCGCCGCCTGGCCGCCGGACGTCCGGGAAGCCCTCGCCGAGTACCACCTCGTGTCGTGGCGCACCGGCTGGGAGGAGGACGGCAATCTGCACACCGTGGTCGCCGACGAGCTCCGGCAGGCGCGGGAGCTGCCCGACGTGCCGCTGACGGTCCTCTCGGCCATGGGCGTCGACCCCACCCAGGCGCAGTTGTGGTCCGAGGGGACGGTGCGGGAGATGAACGCCGCCAAGCTCGGACTGCACGCGCGGATCGCCGCGTCGGTGCCGCGCGGCACCCACCGCGTCCTCGACGCCGCCGGGCACGGATGGCTCCACGAGGAACGCCCCGACGCCGTGCTCGGGGCGATCGGGGAACTGCTGCGCGACGCGTCCCGCTGAACCCCGGCGTCCGGCCGCGCTCGGGGACGGCCCGTCCTTCCGGCGAGCACAACCGGAGGCCGTCCTCGCCGGAAGGACGGGCCGCCGCCGGCGGCACGTGCCAGGATGACCGGGTGAGTGCCTTCTCGTCCCTGCGGGCATCGGGGCAGACGCCGCGCAGCGCCGGCACGACAGCGCCGCTGCTGCGGTTCCTGCGGACCGAGACGGCGAGCGCGGCCTATCTGCTCGCCGCCACGATCATCGCCCTGGTCTGGGCGAACGCCGCGCCCGGGAGCTACGCCTCGGTCTGGCACACCCATCTGTCGCTGGCCCTGGGGTCCAACGAGGTCTCCCTGGACCTGCGCGAGTGGATCAACAGCGGCCTGATGACGCTGTTCTTCTTCATCGTGGGCCTGGAGGCCCGGCGCGAGTTCGACCTCGGCGAGTTCCGCGACCGTATGCGGATCACCCTGCCGACGGCGGCGGGGCTGGCCGGGATGCTCGTGCCGCTCGCCATCTACCTCGCCTTCACCCACGGCACGGGCGGCGCGGGCGGCTGGGGCACCGTGATCTCCACGGACACCGCGTTCGCGCTGGGGATGTACGCCCTCGTGGGGCGGCGGCTGCCGGTCGCGACACGGGCCTTCGTGCTGACGACCTCCGTCGTCGACGACTTCGTCGCGCTCGCCGTCATCGCGGTCGCCTACACCACCGGGGTGTCCTGGCCGGCGCTGTTCGCCGCGATCGGCCTCTTCGCCGCGGGCATCTGGATCGCCAATTACGTGGTGCGCGTCTGCGGCGAGTGGCGCGGCGCCGCGTACGCACTGACCGGCGTCGCCGTCTGGTTCGCCCTGCTGGAGTCGGGTGTGGACCCGGTCGTGACGGGCCTGGCGCTGGGCCTCATGGCGTGCGACTACCCGGCCCGCGGCGAGGACCTGCGCCGGGCGAGCCGGCTCTACCTGCAGTTCCGGGAGCAGCCGACGCCGAGCCTGGAACGCTCCGCGCGCCGCGGCCTGGCGAGGTCGGTGTCGCTGAACGCGCGGCTGCAGCAGTTGTTCCACCCCTGGACCAGCTATGTGATCGTGCCGGTGTTCGCCCTGGCCAACGCGGGCATCACCGTGAACGCCTCCCAGTTGTCGGCCGCGTTCACCTCCACCATCACCTTGGGCATCATCGCCGCCTATGTGATCGGCAAACCGCTCGGCATGGTGGGCGGCTCCGCGCTGACGACCTGGCTGAGCCGGGGGCGGCTGCGCCCGCCCGTCGGCTGGGGCTCGGTGACGGTCGGCGGGGCCGTCTCGGGCATCGGCTTCACCATTGCGCTGCTCATCGCCAACCGGGCCTTCGAGGGGCAGCAACTGGCCGAGGCCAAGATCGGCATCCTCTGCGCCGTCCTGCTGGCCTTCGTCCTCACCTGGCTCGTCACGCTCGTACTGGCCCGGCTGCCCCGGGCCCTGCGGCGCCGGGCGCTGCTCGGCAGGGCGCAGCAACTGGAGGACCTGGCCGAGCCCGTGGACCCCGACCGGGACCACATCCGCGGTCCCCACGACGCCATGGTCACCGTCGTCGAGTACGGCGACTTCGAATGCCCCTACTGCGGGGAGGCGGAGCCGGTCATCCGCGACCTGCTCGCGGACTTCGGCGACGTCCGGTACGTCTGGCGCCATCTGCCGCTCTCCGATGTGCACCCCAACGCCGTGATGGCCGCCCGCGCCGCGGAGGCCGCCGCGGTCCAGAAGCGCTTCTGGGAGATGCACGACCAGATCTTCGCCCACCCCCAGTCCCTGGACGGCCCGGGCCTGGACCGGCTCGCGACCGCCATCGAGCTCGACATGGAACGCTTCCGCCGCGACCTGGACGCCCGCCCCGTCGCGCTGCGGGTCGCGGAGGACGCCGAGTCCGCCGACCTCAGCAACGTCTCCGGGACGCCCACGTTCTTCATCAACGGCCGCCGCCACTACGGCGCGTACGACATCGAGACGCTGTCGGCCGCGGTGCGCACCGCCCTGGAGCGCGCCAAGACCCTCCGGCACTACTGAGGCGGCCCCGGCGCGGCGGAAGCCGCCCTACGCGGCCACGCGCCCGGGATCGGGCACCGCGACCGTGCCCGCGCGCGAACGCGCCCTGCGCGCGAGGAGCTTGCCCGCCTCCCACAGCAGCAGGAGGACGACGGCAGCGAGGAGCGCCCAGCCGAACTGGCGCAGATCGATCCGGGTCGTGCCGAGCACGGAACGGAATCCGTCCACCTGTGTCACCAGCACGGCGAGGACGAACTCGCACAGCGCCGCCCGGTTCATCTGCTTGCTGTCGAAGGTGGACGTCGTCAGGACCGATTCCGTCTCGCTGCGGCATTCGAAGGCGGCCACGATCAGGCAGAGCGCGAAGGCGGTGAACGCCATCGCATTGCCGGTCCCGGCGCTGCCGAAACGGGCTTCGCCCACCTTGATGAGCGCGAGCAGGAGGACGGTCAGGGCCAGTCCACCGAGCCCGACCGTGACCAGGACCGGCCGGGTCAGCACGGACTCCCCGCGGGGACGCGGCATGCGCCTCATCAGTCCCGGGCTCTCCCTGTCGAAGCCCAGGGCGAAGCCGAACGGCGCGTTGACGACGAAGTGCACCCACAGGACCTGTGCCGGGCTGAACGGCTCGCCGGCGGCAATGTTGAGCACCGTGGCGCCCAGGAAGGTCAGGACGAAGGCCACCAGCAGCAGGAGGACGAAGCGGATGTACTTGGTGAGGTTGTCGTAGAGCTTCCTGCCCTCGGCCACGGCGTGGACGATCGTGGCGAAGTTGTCGTCGGACAGGATCATGCGGCCGGCATTCTTCGCCACGTCCGTGCCGCTGCCCATGGCGATGCCGATGTCGGCCGCCTTGATGGCGGGCGCGTCGTTGACGCCGTCGCCGGTCATCGCTACGACCTCGCCCTTCTTCTTGAGCGTGTCGGCGAGCAGCACCTTGTGCTCGGGAGCGACACGCCCCACCACTCCGATCCCGTCGATGCGGGCGAGTTGCTCGCTCTCGGGAAGCGCCGCGAAGTCCGCGCCGAGGATCGCCTCGCCCGGGATGCCGAGTTGCCGGGCGATGGCCGCGCCGGTGGTCACGTCGTCACCGGTCACCATGCGGACGCGGATGTGCGCCTTCTGCGCCTCGGCGACCGCGGTCCGCGACTCCTCACGAGGCGGGTCCACCATGGCCACGAGGCTGGTCATGCGCAGGCCGGTGACGAGGGCGAGCAGGTCGCCGTCCGGGTCGAAGGCCGCGGGGTCCAGATCGCGTGTGGCCGCGGCCATCACCCGGCGTCCCTCACTGCCCATGCGCTCGATCTGCTCCTGGGCGCGACTTTGCAGTTCCGCGTCCCAGGGGATGCCCTCTCCCGCCGAGAGCGCGGTGGCGGCGCGGGACGTGACCGCGGGCGCGGCGCCCTTCACGAAGCAGCGGACGACCGGGCGGCCGGACGCGTCGGCCGCCGTGTGAAAGGTGGCCATCAGCTTGTAGTCGGGGTCGAAGGGCAGTGTGGCGATCCGGGGCAGCCGGGCACGGGTCCCGTCGATGTCCAGACCCGCCTTGTGCCCGAGGACGAGCAGCGCGCCCTCCGTGGGGTCGCCCACGACCTCGCCGTCCACCAGCCCGGCGTCACTGGCGACCAGGTAGGGCAGGATCGCGTCCTCGATGCCCGCGGAGGAGCCCGCGGCGTGGTGGATCCGGCCCTCCAGTGCGTAGCCGGTGCCCGAGACGGTGTACCGGTCGGTGGGGGTGACCACCTCCACGGCGGTCATCTGGTTCAGCGTCAGGGTGCCGGTCTTGTCGGAGTTGATCGCCGAGGTGAAGCCCAGCGTCTCCACCGACGGCAGCTCCTTGACGATCGCGCTGCGCCGGGCCAGGTTGAGGCTGCCGACGGAGAGGATCACCTGGGTCACCGTCGGCAGTGCCTCGGGAATGGCGGCGATGGCCAGCGAGACCGCGCTGACGAACAGCGTGTCCCAGGCCTGGCCGCGGGTCCGGCCGAGCGCGAACATCACGATCATCGTCAGGCCGGCCGCGGCGGCGATCCACAGCGTGAGGTTGTTCAGCTCCCGGGTGAGCGGCGACTGCTCCTTGGCGGTGGCCGACAGCATCCCGGAGATCTTGCCCAGTTCGGTGTCCGCGCCCGTCCCGGTGACGAGCAGCACCCCGCTGCCGTGCGTGACGGTCGTGTTCATGAACGCCGAGTTCGGCAGGTCGCCGGGCCCCGGGCGCCTCGTGCCGCGCGGCAGTGTGCCGGCGTCCTTGACCGCGGGGACGCTCTCGCCGGTGAGCGCCGACTCGTCGATCTGCAGCGCGTGCGCCTCGACAAGGCGCCCGTCGGCGGGGACCTGGTCGCCGGCGGCGACGAGCACCACGTCGCCGGGCACGAGCTCTTCGGCCGGCACCTCCGACTCCGCGCCCCCGCGCCGGACCCGTGCCGTCACCTTCATCATGGACTTCAGCGCGTTCATCGCGCTCTCGGCCTTGCCCTCCTGGCGCAGTCCGACGACCGCGTTCAGCAGGGTGAGGAGTACGAGCAGGATGCCGGTGCTCCACTGCTGGATCAGGAACGAGACCACCGCCGCGACCACCAGGATGATCTGCATGTAGCTGCGGTACTGGTCGAGGAACCGGCGCCAGGCCGGCGGGGGCTTCTCCTCGGGCAGTGCGTTCGGGCCGTGCGCGAGGAGCAGTTCGGCGGCCCGTGCCGCTGACAGGCCGGCCGCCGGGTCCACCCCGAGGAGCGCTGCGACGTCCTCGGGAGCACGCGCGTACCAGTCGTCCGGGGCATCGGGACCTGGTGGCGCGGGAAGGGGCTCCTCCGTCATCTCCTGCCTCCGATCAGCCGGTCACGAGCCGTGCCCGTCGCGCGGGTGGCCCGCCGCGTACGGGTCTGCGGGGGCGCCCTCGGGGGCTTCGGCTTCGAGTTCCCGTCTGGCGGTGAGGAGTTCCTCGCGGGCCTCGGCGCCGACCGTGGGGTACCGGGGGTCGATCTCCACCAGCATGTGCGCCAGCACGGCGGCCGCGCAGATCCGCGCGAACCACTTGCGGTCCGCCGGGACGACGTACCAGGGCGCCCACGTGGTGCTCGTGGCCGACAGCATCTCGGAGAACGCCTCCTGGTAGGCATCCCAGTGGCGCCGTTCGCGGACGTCCGCCGCGGAGAACTTCCAGTTCTTCTCCGGCAGGTCGATCCGCTTGAGGAATCGGGCGCGCTGCTCCTCCTTGGAGAGGTTCAGGAAGACCTTGACCACCTTGAAGCCGTTGTCGGTGAGGTACCGCTCCCAGTCGTTGATCTCCCGGTAGCGGCGCTTCCACAGCGCCTTGCCGTGCGGGGCGCCAGGGAGCCGCTGGCGGTCGAGGACCTCCTGGTGCACGCGTACGACGAGGACCTCTTCATAGTGCGAGCGGTTGAAGATCGCGATGTCCCCGCGGGCCGGCAGCCTGCGGGCGTAGCGCCACAGGTAGTCGTGGTCCAGCTCTTCGGCGGAGGGCACCTTGAAGCTGCTGACCTTCACCCCCTGCGGGTTGACGCCGCTCATGACGTGGCGGATCGTCCCGTCCTTGCCCCCGGCGTCCAGGGCCTGGAGGCACAGCAGCACGCCGTAGGTGTCCTGGGCGGCCAGCCGCGCCTGGTACTCGGCGAGCAGTGCCACGCCCGCCTTGAGCAGTTCCACGCCCTCCGGCTTGGTCAGGTGGGCCTTGTAGCGGGGGTCGAAGTCCTCGGCGAGGTCCACCTTCGACCCGGGCGCCACACGCAGCGGCTCGATGAACTCCGCGATGCGCCGGGCCCTGGTGTCCTTCATCGCCGGCCCCTTCCCTTCCCATTCCCTCGCCACCGCGTCGCGGCCACGCGCCGCGGGGTGTGTACGGCAACGCTCCGCCGGTGCCGTGGCATCGGCAAACGCACCGCCGCCGTTCGCCTGAGCCGCACGGCCCGGGTCACAGGGCGGGTGCCGGCCGTACGGCGGCCGTCCCGGGGGCGGTACGGGTCTCCGCCCAGGAGCGCAGGGCGACGCCGCTGGCGTGGTCCTGGTGCCGCAGCCCCGTCAGGTCCAGCTCGACGGGCCGGTGCGCGGGCAGGGCCTCCAGGACGTCGAGCATCTTCGGCAGGCGCAGGAAGGTTGCGTTCCCGCTCAGCCGCACCGTGATGGCGCCCTGGCCGTGGTCGGTGACGGCCACGTGCACCCGCGAGATCTCCCAGGCCGTCTTGGCGACCGCGAGCCCCAGCCCGATGAGCACGCCCTCGAACATGTTGACCGTCACGATGGCCGTGGCGGTCACCGCCAGGACGACGGCCTCGCCCCGGTGCGCGGACCACAGCGCCCGCAAGGGGGCGACCGGCAGCAGCTTGACGCCGGCGTGCACCAGGACACCTGCCAGGGCGGCGAGCGGGATGTACTCCAGGACGGCCGGCAGGAGCGCGGCGAACAGCAGCAGCCACACCCCGTGCAGGACGCGGGACGCCTTCGTGCGGGCCCCGGCGTGCACATTGGCGGAGCTGCGCACGATGACGGCGGTCATGGGGAGCGCCCCCAGCAGCCCGCACACGGTGTTGCCCGCGCCCTGGGCCACGAGTTCCTTGTTGTAGCGGGTGCGCGGGCCGTCGTGCAGCCGGTCCACCGCCGCCGCGCTGAACAGGCTCTCCGCGGAGGCGATCAGCGTGAACGCCACGACGGTGCCGAGCACGGCGGGCGAGGCGAGCACGCCGAGGGCGTCCGCGCCGGGCAGCCGCAGCGCGTCGGCCAGGCCCCGCACCTGGACGGTCTTCAGCGGCAGGTGCAGCAGCGCCGCGGCCGCCGTGGCGCAGGCGACCGCCACGAGCGCCCCGGGCACCACCCTGGCCCTGGCCGGCAGCCGCTGCCACAGCACGATGACCGCGATCGTCCCCACCCCGACGGCCAGGGCCGACAGGGCCCGCGGTTCGGTCGCCGCGTGCGCGATAAGGCCGGGCAGACCGGCCAGTTTGCCGGGCCCGGAGGCGGGTGCCCCATGGTCGGCCATCGCGTACAGCTGCCCGAGGATGATCACCAGGCCGATGCCGCCGAGCATGCCCTCCACCACCGACACCGAGATGGCCCGGAACCAGCGGCCGAGACCGGCCGCGCCCAGGGCGAGTTGCAGCACACCGGTGGCGAGGACGACCACGCCGAGCGCGGCCGCGCCGTGCTCCCGTACGGCCTCGTGGACGATCACCGTGAGGCCCGCGGCCGGCCCGCTGACCTGGAGGCTGCTGCCGGGCAGCAGGCCGGTCACCAGGCCGCCGACGATGCCGGTGACCAGCCCCAGCTCCGCGGGGACGCCGGAGGCGACGGCGACGCCCACGCAGAGCGGCAGGGCGACGAGGAAGACGACGAGCGACGCGGTGACATCGGTGCGCAGGACGCGCGTGACGGACGGGACGGCAGGAGGCATGGCGTACACCTTCATTGCGGAACGCGGACAGGGGGTGCCGAGCCCAGGAAGGCCGGGCGGACCGGGGACGGGACGCGTCCCCGCGCGGGGGCGGACGGCCCCGGCCCTGTCAGCAGCGCGGAACGGGAGGCGCCGAGGGGGCGTTCGGCGGTTGGGCGGCGGCAGCGGCGCAGCGGGCGCCGTCGTCCGGCACGGCGGCCGGGGCACCGTCGTCGTGCGTCACGGCGGCCGCGAGGTCGCGCACGGCGTGCCCGTACCGCAGGTGCGGCGCGGCGATGTGGCAGGAGTCCGGGCCTCCCCCGTGGTGCCCGTTGTCGGCCGGGGCGGCCAGCGGCTGGAGGGGAGCGCACGCGGGCGCGGCGCAGCGGCCGGTCCCGATGTCGGCGGCATGGGCCCCGGCGGGCGTGAAAGCGGTGTGCAGGAGGGCGAACAGGGCGAACAGGAGCGCCGCGCACCGCATGCCGCGCCGCGTGGGGCGGCGGGTACCGGCGACAGGCCGCATGGGGACCCCCTCGTGTTCCTGCTACGAGGGAACCTCCCGGCAGCGCCGAACCGGGGGCACCCAGGGCGCGGGTCCGCACGTTTCACCCGCAATAGTGAACGCCGCGGTCACCGCCCGGCGTCCCCCAGGGGCTGCTCCGCCCAGATCGTCTTGCCGGTGTCCGTGTAGCGGCTCCCCCAGCGGCTGGAGAGCTGCGCGATCAGGAACAGGCCGCGCCCTCCTTCGTCGGAAAGGCGCGCCCGGCGCAGCCGCGGCTGGGTCTGGCTGGCGTCGGAGACCTCGCACACCAGGTTCTCGTCGCGGATCAGGCGCAGGCCCACGGGGGCGCCGCCGTAGCGGATGGCGTTGGTGACGAGTTCGCTCGTGATCAACTCGGTGGGGAACGCGAGGTGCGTCAGGTTCCAGCGCTCCAGTTGCGCCTCCACCGCGGTGCGGGCCTCGGCGACCACCGCGGGGTCGGCGGGGAACCGCCAGGTGGCCACGGCGTCGGGGGGCAGCGGCCGCATGCGGGCCACCAGCAGGGTCACGTCGTCGTCGGGCGGCCCGGGGAGCAGGTCGCGCAGGAGGGTGCGGCCGGTGCGGGTGGGCGTGGTGCCCTCCGACGCGTCGGCGGCGAGTACCGCGCGCATGCGGGCCAGGCGCTCCGCCGGGGTGCCGTCGGGCTGCGACAGCAGCGGCAGGTTGTAGAAGGCGAGCATGCTGCCGGGCGGGATGTCGAAGCCCACCGGCTCGAAGGGCAGGCTGTCCACGCCCAGCGGCGGCCCGGGTTTGACGTCGACGACCTCGGCGGGGACGCCGGGGGCGGCGAAGACCGGCGGCGGGTGCCCTGCGCTGGCCATCTCGCAGCGCCCCGCCAACGGGTCGTACACGCAGTAGAGGCAGGTCGCCCCGGTCGCGGTGGGCAGGGCGTCCCCGGGTGCGTCCCCGGGCGGCGGTTCCACGTCGCCGAGCCGGACCACCAGGTCGTCCAGATGGGCGAGGAGTTCGCCGGGGGGCAGGTCGAGGTCGCCGAGCGTCTGCACGGCGGTGCGCAGCCGCCCCATGGTGGCGGCCGCGTTGAGTCCGTGGCCGGTCACACCGCCGATGACGAACGCCAGCCGCGACGAGGACAGCGGGATGACGTCGAACCAGGCGCCGCCGACCCCTTCGGTGCTGCCGGCCGGGACGTAGCTGCCGGCGGTCCGCGCCGCCCGGGTCTCGGTGACGGCGGGCGGCAGCAGGCTGCGCTGCAGCGCCTCGACGGTGCGGTGCTCGCGGGTGTAGCGGCGGGCGTTGTCCAGCCCGAGGGCGGCCCGTGACGCGATCTCCTCGGCAAGGGCGGCGTCGTCCTCGCCGAAGGGGGCGACGGCCGCGGTGCGCCACAGCATCAAGGTGCCGAGCACCAGGCCGCGGGCGCTGAGCGGCACCAGGAGGAACGACTCGGCGGCGTCCGGCAGCAGCACCTGGGCCTCGTCGGAGTCGAGGACCGGACCGGCCCGCCACTGGTCCAGGCGCGGCCGGAGCCCGCCCGTGCCCCGGCGCACCTGCTCCTCCGCCAGGCCGGGCATCTCGAAGGTGGCGCCCGACGGGTGGATCTCCGGGGGCCATTCCCCGTCGGAGGAGGCGACGGCGACCCGCTGGAAGGCCGTATCCGGCCCCGCCTCACCGGGTTCCTGCCCCAGCAGCACGCCCTCGGTGAGGTCCACGGCCGCCATACAGGCGAACCCCCGCTGCACCAGGACGTCCGCGAGCTCCCGGGCGACGGTGGGAACGGCCAGGCTGCGGCCGATGCCCTCGGCGGCGGCCTGGAGCAGCGAGATGCGCTCACGTGCCGCGTGCTCCTGGGTGACGTCGGTGAAGACCACCGCGACACCGATGGCACGCCCGGTGGCGGAATGCAGCCGGAACGCGGAGAAGGACTGGGCCCGCTCCCGCCCGGGCTCGCTCCGCAGCCGGGCACTGTGCACCCAGTCGACCATCGGCTCGCCCGTCTCCGCCACCCGCTGGAGTTGTGCGAGGACCGCCTCGGCGTCCGCCGGGATCAGTGTCTCCTCGACGCAGCGGCCGTACGCCGACGCCGGGTCCGTGTCGCCCTCCGCCCCCACCTCCGCCGTGCCGAGGTGGTGCGAGGAGAGATTGAGGCGGGTCGTGGTCAGGTCCATGCTGTGGATCGCCAGCCCCACCCGCTGCTGCCGGAACAGGGCCCTGACCAGCGCTTCGTCCTCCTGGCGGCGAAGGGCGAGCTGCAGGGGCGTCATGTGCACGACGAGTCCCTCGCCGCCGGGCGCCATCATGGGCAGCGCCTCCAGGCACATCATGACCGTCGTGCCGTCCCTGCGGCGCAACTCCAGGTCGCCGTGCATCCCCTTCAGGGGCCACATGCCGGCGTCGGCGAGCAGGTCGGCGACCGGGCGGCCGCACAGGTCCCCGGGTGTCAGGCCGAGGAGTTCGCGCACCGCCTCGCTGCACATGACGATGCTGCCGTGCGCGTCGACCACGAGCACGGCGCCGCCGCCGTCGGGCAGCGCTCGGAGATTGCGGAGATCGGTGTGGTGGGTGCTCACCCATGCGCCCGCTTTCCTGGACTTCCCTCCCATTCAAACCCCCGGGTGCCACCGGGCGCACGCCACCGGGGCGGGTGATGGTGGCTCAGGGGGCGGGACGGCCGGTGACGCCGACAGGCCCGGCGGCGGTGACGGCACCCCTGAGCGTGACGCTGCCGGGGGCGAGCCGGTCGACGCCGGGGGCGCGCGGGTCGGCGGCCCGGGAGAGCGACACGGCGAGGTCGTCGGTGCCCACGGGGGCGGGCGCGTCGCCGAAGCTCCAGGCGGCGGGGCCGCCGAAGACGGCCTCCCCCACGGCGCGCAGCCACGCGGCGAGACGGCGCCGTGTCGGGGCGGCCGCACGGCCGTGGACGGCCGGCGAGAGCAGCGGACGGGACCATGCCTGCAAGGTGTCCACGGGGCCGCGGGCCATCACCTCGGGGCCGCCGGCGCGGCCGATCATGAGCAGCGGGGTGCCGTGCTCGATCCGCCACACCTGGGCCCGCATGCCGGTCCTGGGAAGCGCGGCGCGCGCCGCGCGGCCGGTCGGGGCGGGCGTCGCACCGTCGAGTGCGGCAAGCCATTGCCCGAGGTCGCCGCCCGTGCCGACCCGTCGGCGCTCCAGGGCGGCGGGCGAGGCGAGCAGGGCGGTGTCCTCGGCGAGGGCCCGCGGGCGGGAGGTGACCAGCAGCCGGTCGTCGGACGGGCGGACGCCGCCCGTCCCCGGCCCGGTGTCGAGGCTCTCCAGGGCGACGACGATCGTCCCGGCGCGTTGGTGGAGGGTGACGGCGAGCGGTTCCGCGAGGGGCGTCGCGGACCACGACCGGCGCGGCACGGGGACGGGGAGCAGCGGGGACAGCCGGTGCAGCCAGTCGGCGAGGGCCGCGGGGGAGGTCACCGGCGCGTGCAGGCGCACGCTTCCGGCGCGTTCCCCGGAGGATGTGACCCGCAGTGCGCCGGCGCCCGTGCGGCCCTCGACCAGGTACTCGACGGCCGGCTCGTCCTGCCGCGCGCCGCGGCGGGTGGTGGCCCGCAGGGCGTCCACGCCCCGCCCGGCGAGGAAACGCGCCAGGTCGCCGGTGTCCGCGGCCTGGTGGATCACGTCGCCGTAGTCGGGGAAGACCGGCCCGCTCCGCACGGTGTAGCCCGCCACCGCTTCACCGAGGAGCAGGCGCTGCACGCCCCCGAGCCACGTCGCCAGATCTCCCGAACCCGCCCTCCACAGCAGTGGATCCCCCATTGCGACTCCCGTCTCCGCCGTTTCCGGGGCACATTAACCGCGCGATTCGTACGGAACGTCAACCTCCGGCACCAGGTGTCCCGCGCCAGGGGGCGCGTGGTCGCACGGCAGGGTGCTCCAAGGGCGCAGCCGTATGCAGAGAGCGCACGGAGTCCTACTGTGCGCACATGCCAGCAACCCCGCTAGAGCGCGCCGAGTACTTCGTGTGGCTGACCGCACGCGTGCTCGAGCAGCGCAGGTTCGCGTACCACTTCAGGAACGGGGCGGCGGACGCGGTGGAGGCCGCGCTGACCGCGTACCGCAACGACGACGAGGGTTTTGGGCACGCGCTGGAGCCGGACCTGCGCGGTCCGGTCAGCCAGCCGCTGCACGTCGCCCGCGCCCTGCGCGTGCTCGACGAGATCGGCAGGTGCGGCAGCCAGCGCGCCGAGCGGATCTGCCGCTACCTGACCGCCGTCTCGACCGCGGAGGGCGCGCTGCCGGCCGTGCACCCCTCAGTGCGCGGCTATCCCGCCGCCCCCTGGCTTCCGGTGGTGGACGACCCGCCGGGCGACCTGCTCACCACGGCGCCGGTGGTCGGGACGCTGCACCGCAACGGGGTGTGGCACGCCTGGTTGTTCCGGGCGACGGACTTCTGCTGGGAGGCGGTCGACGCGCTGGACAAGACCCATCCGTACGAGGTCGTGGCAGCCCTGGCGTTCCTGGACAACGCGCCGGACCGGATGCGGGCCCGGGAGGCTGCCGCGCGGATCGGTCGCCTGGTGCGCGAGCAGCGCCTCGTCGTGCTCGACCCGCGGCGCGCGGGGGACGTGCCCGTACCGTCCGGCTACGCGCCCGGCGAGCACCACTTCGCGTACGACTACGCGACCGGCCCCGACTCCCTCGCCCGCCAGTGGTTCTCGGACGCCGAGACGGACGCGGCCCTGGACTTCCTCGCGGCTCAGCAGCAGGAGGACGGCGGCTGGCCGGTCCGGTGGCACGCGTGGGCACCCGGGACGGCGCTGGAGTCACGGCCGGTGGTCACCGTCGACGCGCTGCGCACGCTGCGGGCCTACGGCCGGTCCCTGGACGGCTGAAGGGTCCGCGGCCCCCTCAGCCGGCCGCGGCGGCGTCGCGCAGCAGGAGCGCGGCCAGCGCCAGGGCCGTGCCGTGGGGCGTGGCGAGGTCCAGGCCCGTGAGTTCGGTGATGCGGGCCAGCCGGTTGTCGACGGTGTTGGGGTGCAGTCCCAGCTGCCGGGCCGTGCTGCGGCGCTCCTGCCGGCTGCCCAGGTACGTGCGCAGGGTCTCCACCAGGTCCGGTCGCCCGGTGATCGGGTCGAGCAGCGCGGCGATCCGCTCGCCGCTGCCGTCGCGGTGCGCGAGGTGGTACTCGAGCAGCACGTCGTCGAGACGGTGCAGTCCCGCGGCGAGTCCGCCGGCCCGTGCCACCCGCAGGATCTCGGAGGCCGTACGGGCCGCTCCGGCGATGGCGCCAGGATCGGCGGCGGGGACCGCTGCCACCCGTATCTCCGGGGAGCAGGCGTGCCTCAGCCGCGCCAGAAGGTCCTCGTCGGTGCCGTGCGGCACGGCGTGGCCGGGCACGACCGCGTGGCCGCCGCCGGTGTCCAGCACGGCGGGCACGTCCGTGCCGTACGTGCGGTCGAGCGCGGCCTGCACACGGCGCAGTTCCCGCCGCACCGCCAAGGGGGCGCGCACCGGGCCGTCGCCGGGCGGCAGCCGCAAGGCCAGCACCAGGGCGCCGTCCGCCAGCCCGAGCCGGGCCGCGGGGAAGCGGTCGGCGGGGAGCGAGCCGTCGAGCAGCGCCCGCACCAGGGAGCGGTCGCGTTCGCGCTCCTCCGCGGCGAGGGCGGCCCGTTCGTCGACGTACGTCTCCGACACCGCCCCGACCAGGTACTCCTGGGCGGCCAGGAGGAAGCCCGCCAGCTCGATCAGCGCGTCCTCCTCGCCGGGGCGCGCGGCGGCGCGCAGCGACCGCCACAGGGCGTGCGTGCCGTGCAGCTGGCCGCGGAGCAGGAGGTGGAGCGGCAGCCCGTCGTCGGCGTGCTGGGCGGCGCGTTCCCGCAGCAGGCGTGTGTCGCCGCGGTCGCCCCGCACGGCGCGCCGGATCAGCCAGCGCAGCCCGTGCCGTGCGGCCGCCGCGATGCGGGGGTCCTTCGCCTCGGGTGCGAGCTCCGCGGGCGCGGGAGGGCCGGTCGGTCCGGCCTCGGTGATCCGGCGGGCGAGATCGCCCACCTTGGACTCGCAGCGCGCGGCGAGAGCGCGGGCCGCGTCGGAGAGGACCGGCAGGGCGTCGGCCGCCATCGTCCCCACCCCCACTTCCGCAACGGTTCGACGGGTCACACTAACCCGTCATCCGGTGACGGCCCGCAGCGATCCCGTCACGACGACCGCCACCGCCACGACCACGAGGAACGGCGCGCGCAGCAGCAACGCCACGGCGGCCGCGGCCAGTCCGGCCCCCCGCGCGTCCAGCACCAGGGTGCGGCCCTGACCGAAGGTCTGCAGTGCCGTCAGCGCCGCCAGCAACGCGATGGGGAGCAGCGCGGCCAGCCGCCGCACCAGGGGCCGTTCGAGGAATCCGGCCGGGACGGACAGGCCGAGCAGTTTCATCGCGTAGCAGCCGAGGGCGGTGGCCGCGACGGCGAGCCAGGTACTCAACGGTCGTTCTCCTTGCGGCGGGTGGCGGCCAGGACGAGGGGCGCGGCGAGCGCCGCGACCAGGACGGGAACCCCGGCCGGCAGCAACGGCAGGCAGACCAGGGCGAGAAGGACGGCGACGGCGGCCGTGGCACGCTCGCGGCGGCCCCGCAGCATGGGCGCGAGCAGCGCCAGGAAGACGGCGGGACCGGCCGCGTCCAGACCCCAGTCGGCGGGGTCGCCGAGCGCGGCGGCGCCCATGGCGCCCCCGAAGGTGGTCAGGTTCCACAACGCGTACAAGGCGGCGCCGGTGACGGTGAATCCGAGGCGGGCGCTCGCCCGGTCGGGCTGCGCGAGCGCCACTGCCGAGGTCTCGTCGATCACCCACTGCGCCGCGAACGGGCGCAGGGCGCGCGGGAGCCCGAGCAGTCCGGACAGCCGCAGCCCGTAGAAGGCGTTGCGCACACCGAGGAAAAGCGCACCCGCGGCCGCGGCGTAGGCACCGCTGCCGGCGCCCAGGGCGCCGACGAGCGCGAACTGCGAGGCGCCCGTGAAGACCAGCAGGCTGAGCGCGCACGTCTGGAGCAGGCTCAGCCCGGCTCCCGCCGAGGTCACGCCGAAGGCGAATCCGGACAGCCCCACCGCGACGCCCACCCCCAGGGCGTCGCGGACGACGGCGGCACGCGGGCGTGCGGGGCGCGCCCGTTCGGGCGCGGTGTTCTGGATGTTCTCGGTGTTCTGGGTGTTCTGGGTGTTCTCGGCGTCCATGGGTGCTGCGGTCACCCGTCCGACGTTAGGCGGCGCCCTGGGGGCCGTCTTGTACGTTATTGCGCTCGCGCCGGTAGGCGCCGGGCGGGACGCCGACGATGCGGGTGAAGTGCCGGTTGAGGTGCGGCTGGTCGGTGAAGCCGACGGCCACCGCGGCCTCCGCCGGGGCCGTGCCGGCGTCCAGGAGACGGCGGGCCCGGCGCACCCGTGCGTCGGTCAGCCAGGTGTGCGGCGGCATCCCGTACAGCTCGCGGAAGGCACGCAGCAGGGAGAAGGGGCTCGTGTCCAGGGCCGCCGCGAGCTCGGCCAGGGGCGGCGGATCGGCCAGCCGTGCCTCCAGGAGCTCGCGGGCACGCTGGGCGTTGCGTGCCCCGGCCGTCAGCGGCACCCGCGCCGCCATGGTGCCGCCGTGGTCCCGCAGGAGGCGGGCGATCACCCGGCGCATCATGGTGTCGGCCGCGAGGGCGTTGTGGGCCTCGGCCGCCCGCAGCACCTCCGTGACCAGGCGCACCGACTGCGGGTCGTCGGCCACCGACGTCGCGAAGCGGGCGGAGCCCCGGATCGCCGTCGTCTCGGCGGCCACGGCGGCCACCACGTCCGCCCCGGGATAGATCACGCTGTACGCCCATCCCTCCGGCACCCCCGCGTGGCCGGTGTGCACCTCCCCCGGATTGATCAGAGCCAGCGCGCCGGGGCCGGCCCGCTCGACCCTGCCGTGGTGGTGGAAGGCCTCCACGCCTCCGGTGATGCCCGCGATCACGAACGACTCGTGCGTGTGCCGCACGAACGTCTTGCGCACATAGCGCGCCCGCAGCAGGTCGACGTCCGGCAGTCCCGGATGCCGCCAGTGCCGTGCCCGCTCCTCCCCTGCCATGCCCCCATTCTGCGCCGCCCGGATCCCTGCGGGGCGGCCGCCGCCACCGCCGCACCCGCCCGTCCCACCGAGCACATGCGTCACCTGCGTACCGGAACCGTCCGCCGCAAGGCCGACCCGCGCGGCCCGGGTCCGCACGGACGAGGGCGCGTTGTCAGTGGTGCGAGGCAGGATGGATGGCATGTCGCGACGGAACAGCGGGGGCGCACCGGAGGAGGCGGACACGGCCGGGGCGCTCGACGGATTCTCACCGGCCACGCGGGCGTGGTTCACGGGCGCCTTCCACGCGCCCACGGCCGCCCAGGCGGGGGCCTGGCAGGCGATCGCCGGCGGGTCCGACGTCCTTGTGGTGGCCCCCACGGGCTCGGGCAAGACCCTCGCGGCGTTCCTGGCCGCGCTCGACCAGCTGGCGTCGGCACCGCCGCCCGCCGACGCCAAGCGCCGCTGCCGCGTGCTGTACGTCTCGCCGCTGAAGGCCCTCGCGGTCGACGTCGAGCGCAATCTGCGCAGCCCGCTGACGGGCCTGCGGCACGAGGCGGTGCGTCTGGGGCTGCCGGAGCCCGAGGTGCGGGTCGGCATCCGCTCCGGCGACACCCCGGCCGCCGAGCGCCGGGCGCTGGCGACGCGGCCGCCGGACATCCTGATCACGACGCCCGAGTCGCTGTTCCTGATGGTGACCTCCTCGACGCGGGACGCGCTGCGCGGCGTGGAGACCGTGATCCTCGACGAGGTGCACGCCGTGGCGGGCACCAAGCGCGGCGCGCACCTGGCCCTGTCCCTGGAGCGGCTGGACGAGCTGCTGGAGCGGCCCGCCCGCCGTATCGGCCTGTCCGCGACCGTGCGCCCGGTGGACGAGGTGGCGCGCTTCCTGTCCCCGCAGCGCAAGGTGACGGTCGTGCAGCCGCCCTCGCAGAAGGAATTCGACCTGTCCGTGGTCGTCCCGGTCGAGGACCTGGGCGAGCTGGGCGGGTCCCCCGCGTCGGAGACCGACGACCCGCGGCCGTCGATCTGGCCGCACGTCGAGGAGCGGATCGCCGACCTGGTGCAGAGCCACCGCTCCACCATCGTCTTCGCCAACTCCCGGCGCCTGGCGGAACGCCTGTGCAACCGCCTCAACGAGATCGCGTACGAGCGCGCCACGGGCGAGCAGCTGCCCGAGGGGGCGCCGCCCGCGGAGATCATGGCGCAGTCGGGTGCCGCGCACGGGGCGCCGCCGGTGCTGGCGCGGGCGCACCACGGCTCGGTCTCCAAGGAGCAGCGCGCCCTGGTCGAGGAGGACCTCAAGGCGGGCCGGCTGCCGGCCGTGGTGGCGACGTCCAGCCTGGAGCTGGGCATCGACATGGGCGCGGTCGACCTGGTGGTACAGGTGGAGTCGCCGCCCTCGGTGGCCTCCGGGCTCCAGCGCGTGGGCCGCGCCGGGCACCAGGTGGGCGCGGTCTCCACGGGTGTGGTGTTCCCCAAGTACCGCGGTGACCTGGTGCAGTCGGCCGTCGTCACCGAGCGCATGCGGGAGGGCGCGATCGAGGCCCTGCGCATCCCGGCCAACCCGCTGGACGTCCTGGCGCAGCAGCTGGTCGCGATGACGGCGCTGGACACCTGGGACGTGGACGAACTCCTGGCGGTGGTCCGCCGGGCCGCGCCCTTCGCGGCGCTGCCGCACTCGGCGTACACCGCCGTGCTGGACATGCTGGCGGGCCGCTACCCCTCGGACGCCTTCGCCGAGCTGCGGCCGCGGCTGGTGTGGGACCGGGTGGCGAACACGGTGACCGGCCGCCCCGGTGCGCAGCGGCTGGCGGTGACCTCCGGCGGCACGATCCCGGACCGCGGCCTGTTCGGGGTGTTCCTGGCGGGCGCCGACCCGAAGAAGGGCGGCGGCCGGGTCGGCGAGCTCGACGAGGAGATGGTCTACGAGTCCCGTGTCGGGGACGTCTTCACGCTGGGCACGACCTCCTGGCGCATCGAGGACATCACCCGCGACCGGGTGCTGGTCTCCCCCGCTCCCGGTGTGCCCGGGCGGCTGCCGTTCTGGAAGGGCGACCAGCTGGGCCGCCCGCTGGAACTGGGCCGGGCGGTGGGCGCGTTCCTGCGCGAGGTCGGCCGGCTCGACCCCGCCGAGGGACGCGAGCGGCTGTCGGCCGCGGGCCTGGACCCGTGGGCCGTCGACAATGTGCTGGCCTACCTGGACGAGCAGCGCCGCGCCTGCGGCCATGTGCCGGACGACCGCACGATCGTGGTCGAGCGCTTCCGCGACGAGCTCGGCGACTGGCGGGTCGTGATCCACTCCCCGTTCGGTGCCCAGGTGCACGCCCCCTGGGCGCTGGCCCTGGGCGCCCGCCTGGGCGAGCGGTACGGCTTCGACGCACAGGTGATGCACGCCGACGACGGCATCGTGCTGCGCCTGCCCGACGCGGACCTGATGGGCCTGGACCTGCTGGACGTGGACCCGGCCCGCCAGGGTGCCGAGTTCGACACCGAGCAGTCCCCGGTGGGCGCCGCCGACGTGGCGTTCGACAAGGGCGAGGTCGAGCAGCTCGTCACCGACCAGGTGGGCGGTTCCGCGCTGTTCGCCTCCCGCTTCCGCGAGTGCGCCGCCCGCGCCCTCCTCCTGCCGCGCCGCGACCCCGGCAGGCGCACCCCCTTGTGGCAGCAACGGCAGCGCGCCGCGCAACTGCTCCAGGTCGCCTCGGAGTTCGGCTCGTTCCCGATCGTCCTGGAGGCGGTCCGCGAGTGCCTGCAGGACGTCTTCGACGTCCCCGGACTGGTCGAGCTGATGGGCGACATCGAGTCGCGCAAGGTCAGGCTGGTCGAGGTCACCACCCCGGAGCCGTCGCCCTTCGCCAAGTCGCTGCTCTTCGGCTACGTCGCGCAGTTCCTGTACGAGGGCGACTCCCCGCTCGCCGAGCGGCGCGCCGCGGCGCTGTCCCTCGACTCGCACCTGCTGGCGGAGCTGCTGGGCCAGGCGGAGCTGCGCGAACTGCTCGACGCCGACGTGATGGCCGAGCTGGAGCGGGAGTTGCAGTGGCTGACCGAGGAGCGCCGGATCAAGGACGCCGAGGGCGTCGCCGACCTCCTGCGCGTGCTCGGGCCGCTCGACGACGCCGGACTGGCGGCCCGCGGCGCCGCCCCGGGCTGGGCGGGCGACCTGGAGACCGCGCGCCGCGCGATCCGGGTGCGCATCGCGGGCGCGGACCGCTGGGCGGCCGTGGAGGACGCGGGGCGCCTGCGGGACGCGCTGGGCACCGCGCTCCCGGTCGGCGTGCCGGAAGCCTTCACCGAGCCCGTCAAGGACCCGCTGGCGGACCTGCTGGCCCGGCACGCCCGTACCCACGGCCCCTTCACCTCCGCTGAGGCGGCGTACCGCTTCGGCCTGGGCACCGCTGTCGCGGACGGCACACTGCACCGGCTCGCGGCGTCCGGGCGCGTGGTCCAGGGCGAGTTCCGCCCCGGGGGCGCCGGGCACGAGTGGTGCGACGCGGGCGTGCTGCGCCGGCTGCGCCGCCGTTCCCTCGCCGCGCTGCGCCACGAACTGGAGCCGGTGCCGCCGGCCACCTTGGCGTCCTTCCTGCCGCAGTGGCAGCACGTGGGCACCCACGGCCTGCGCGGCACGGACGGGCTCGTCCGGGCGGTGGAACAGCTCCAAGGCGCGGCGGTGCCCGCCTCGGCCCTGGAGAAGCTGGTGCTGCCGGCCCGTGTCACCGGCTACACCCCGGCGATGCTGGACGAACTGACTTCGGCAGGCGAGGTGCTGTGGTCGGGGGCCGGCGCCCTGCCCGGCAAGGACGGCTGGGTGTCGCTGTACCTCGCCGAGACCGCGCCCCTGCTGCTGCCCGAGCCCCAGCCGCTGGAGCTCTCCCCGCTCCACCGTGCCGTCCTGGAGGCGCTGTCGGCCGGCTACGGGCTGTTCTTCCGGCAGATCGCCGACCAGGTGAGGGCCGCCGGGCACGAGCCGGGCGACCCCGAACTGGCCGAGGTGGTCTGGGACCTGGCCTGGTCGGGCCGGCTCACCAACGACACCCTCGCGCCGTTGCGCGCACTGCTCGGTTCCGGCCGCACCGCGGGCTCCACCGCCCACCGGGCACCCCGCGCGGTACCGCGCGGCCGCTACGGGGGCCTGACCGCGCGGACGGGCGGTGTGCCACGGGCCACGGCGTCCCGCGGCGGCCCGCCGACCACGGCCGGCCGCTGGTCCCTCGTACCGGACCTGGAGACCGACCCCACGCACCGGGCGCACGCCCTCACCCACACCCTGCTGGACCGGCACGGCGTCGTCACCCGCGGCGCGGTGGCCGCCGAGGGCGTCGAGGGCGGCTTCTCGGCCGCCTACCGGGTGCTGGCCGCCTTCGAGGAGACCGGGCAGGCCCGCCGCGGCTACGTCGTGGAGGGCCTGGGCGCAGCCCAGTTCGCCATGGACGGCGCCGTGGACCGGCTGCGTGCCCTCAGCAACGCCCGAGACCGCGAGGGGAGCCGCCAGGAGAAGGCGCGTACGGTCGTGCTCGCCGCCGCCGACCCCGCCAACGCCTATGGTGCCGCCCTGCCGTGGCCCGAGCAGCCCGCCGGGGTGACCCACCGGCCGGGCCGCAAGGCGGGCGCGCTGGTCGTGCTGGCCGACGGCGAACTCGTGCTCTATGTGGAGCGCGGCGGGAAGACCCTGCTGGCCTGGGCCGAGGACGAGGAACGCCTCCAGGCCGCCGCCGACGCCCTGGCGCTGGCGGTACGGGACGGGGCGCTGGGTCGCCTGACGGTGGAGCGCACCAATGGCGAGCCGGCCCTCACCTCCACGCTCGGCAGCGCCCTGGAGGCGGCCGGATTCCACGCCACACCCCGCGGCCTGCGGCTGCGGGCCTGACCGGGGGGACACCGTGCCCGAGGGAGACACGATCTGGTTCGCGGCGCACCGCCTGCACCGCGCGCTGGCAGGAAGGGTGCTGCTGCGGGCCGACTTGAGGGTGCCGCGCCTGGCGACCGCCGATCTGACCGGACGGCGGGTCGAGGAGGTGGTCGCGCGCGGCAAGCACCTGCTCACCCGGATCGAGGGCGGCCTGACCCTCCACTCCCACCTGCGCATGGACGGCTCCTGGCAGGTGTACGGACCGGACGAGCGCTGGCGGGGCGGCCCCGAACACCAGATCCGCGCGGTGCTGGCCAACGCCGAACAGGTCGCCGTGGGCTACCGGTTGCCGGTGCTGGAGTTGCTGCGGACGGCCGAGGAGGACAAGGCGGTCGGCCATCTCGGCCCCGATCTGCTCGGCCCGGACTGGGATCCCGTCGAGGCCGCGTACCGGCTGGGGACGCAGCCCGACCGCCCCGTGGGCGAAGCGCTGCTGGACCAGCGCAACCTGGCGGGTCTCGGCAATGTCTACAAGTGCGAGTTGTGCTTCCTGCGCGGTGTCACCCCGTGGATGCCGGTCGGTGAAGTCCCGGCGCCCGAGCGGGTCGTGGACCTGGCACAGCGGCTGCTGGAGGCCAACAGGACCCGGCACGGCCACATCACGACCGGGGACACCCGCCGCGGCCGCACCCACTGGGTCTACGGCCGGGCCCATCAGCCCTGCCGGCGCTGCGGCACCGCCATCCGCGTCGCCGACCAAGGCCCGCGCGGCCAGGCACGGGTGACCTACTGGTGCCCCCGCTGCCAGCGCGGCCCGGCCCCGCAGACGGCGGAGCCGTCCCGCTCCGACCCCCGTCATTACTGACGGGTCATCAGGCAGCAGGTCTTCCGCACATCGGCCCGGCGATCAAGTCCCGGGGTCCGTCATCCCCTTGGCCCGCGCCCGGGATGGGCGGACCGTGGCGTGCGCCGCGTCCCCGGACCGCCTGGGCGGCCCGGGGACGTGACGCACACCTGCACCTCCTGGCTCTGCCGGTTCCCGTCCCGTGCGGCCTCAGCCGTCACGACGGGCCAGATTCATCCGCCCGACGGCGGAGTCGTCGTGCCCTGGAAGGGAGCGGCTACGCGGCCCCGGTACTCTCCCCCATGGCCATCTGCCCATGGGGGTGCCGTCCTCACGAACGGGTACCACCGCGCCGTCCGGTCCCCGCGACCACCTCGCCGAATGCATCGGGATGATGCTCAGACCCCAGCCGCCGGCTGCGACGAGGCCTTCGAAGGGACCTGCTTGGGCGGGCTGGACGGTGAGCCGGACCATGGCCCACCACCACAAGGCGCCCGCGACGAAAGCGATGACCCAGCGGACGGGCCGCCGGGCCCACAGCTCCTGAAACAGCCGAGTGACGCACATGGCCGCCTCCTTCGGAGCCCCGAGGTTGCGGCGGGAATCACCCGGGACGGATCCCGGGCTTTCCCCGTACAGAAGTGCGATCCCCGTCCGTCAAGATCCCTAGACCTCTGCCGTCCCAGCCGGCACGACGTTCACTCCACTGGCGTACACGACCGGCTACTGCCTGCGACGACCCCGGGGCTCAGGTCCACAGCGGGCGACCGTCGCCGGGCGCGGGGCTCAGGCGTTCTCGGCCTGGAACATCCAATGGTGCTTCTCGAGCTCGGCGGCCAGGCCGATCAGGATGTCCTGGCTGACCGGGTCGGCGTCCCCGGTCGCCTCGATGCCGTCCCGGACCCGCCGGACGACCGCCGCCAGCGCCTCGACCATGACGTCCACGACCTCGCCGTCCCGGATCCAGCCGTCGTGCACCTCGTGGACGAGGCTGGACTTGGCCACCGTCCCGGCCCGGCCGTCCGGCGGCACGCCGATCGCGGCGGACCGCTCCGCCACGGTGTCCGCGTGGATCCGGGCGGTGGTCACGACGTCGTCGAGCTGGAGGTGGACGGAGCGGAACCGGGGGCCGTGGACGTTCCAGTGCACCTGCTTGGCGACCAGCGACAGATCGATCAGATCCGCCAGGGTGTGCTGCAGCGCGTTGCCCACGGTCGCGCGGGCCTCCTCGGACAGGGTGCTCTTCACAACGACGCTCGTCATGCGTCCTCCAAGGTCGGTCGGGTCGGACACAGAAGATCGCCTCGCCGGCGACATCCGTACGCCTTCCCCGGGCACGCGCGGGCACGCACCCCCACCCGCAGACCGGCCGCAACGCCCCCACGCCCAAAAGCAGTCCCACCGTGCGTGCCAAGCAAGAACGAGGCCCCGGCCGGCGGTCCACCGGCCGGGGCCTCGTCCCGGAACTGCTTGTGTCGCTCCTCAGGCCGCGACGACGTCCACGGCCTCGGTGGGCGCCTTCGGCGCCTTGATGGTGACCCGCTCGTCCGGACGACCGGACGGTACGGACGGAACCGCGCCCAGCAGCGGCCGCACAGGCGCGGCTGCCGATCCGACAGCGGCAGCCGACTCGGAAAGCTCGGCAAGCGCCAGATCGTCGCTGACCTCCCGCATCACCTCGGACATCGGGACGTCCAAGGCGTCACAGATCGCGGAGAGCAGTTCGGAGGAAGCCTCCTTCTGCCCCCTCTCGACCTCCGACAGGTAGCCCAGGGAGACCCGGGCGGATGAGGAGACCTCACGCAGGGTGCGGCCCTGGCGTTGGCGCTGCCGACGCAGCACGTCACCGAGCAGGCGACGGAGCAGAATCATCGGTGGCTCCCTCCTCGGACCGCGAATTCGCAACCTTCTTGCCCCACCGTACCGCCTCCGGCGTCGGCCGTGCGGGGAGCGATGACGTGTTCACTCAGGGCTGCAAACATCCCTTCCCCCCACTCTCTTCCCTACCCTTGGCCGCCGCGGATTCGCCAGGTGTTCCCCCGCCCGTCACCAGACTCTGGTGCAACAAGGTGAGTACGGCCTCCACGGAGGAGATACGGATGGCGGTGCGGTCCCCGTTCAGCTGCAGTTTCTCGCTGACCGTCCCCCCGGGCCCGGCGACCGCGACGAACACCGTGCCGACCGGTTGGCCGTCCTGCGGATCGGGGCCGGCGACCCCGGTCGTCGCGACCCCCCAGTCGGCGCGCAGCACGCGCCGCACGCCCTCCGCCATGCCTCGGGCGACCCCCGCGTCGACGGCGCCGCGTTCGGCCAGCAGCGTCCCGTCCACGCCCAGCACGTCCCGCTTGAGCTCCGTGGCGTACGCGGTGACCGAGCCGCGGAAGCTCCGGGAGGCGCCCGGCACCGCGGTCAGTTCGGCGGCGACCAGCCCGCCGGTGAGCGATTCGGCGACCGCCAGGGTCGCGGAGCGGCTCGCCAGCAGCTCCAGGACCTCGGCGGCGGCGTTCACAGGTCCTGCCCCGGCTCCCCCGCGGACCCGGACGGCCCCGGTTCCCGGACGGCGACGGCCGCCGCCACGGCCGCCCTGGCGACGGCCGCGCGCTGCGCCGCGAGCCCGGCCCGGCGCATCACCACGGCCTGCCGCACGTAGTCGAGTCCGGTGACCACGGTGAGGAACACCGCGGCGCCCATGATCACCGCCCGGATCGTCGCCAGCGGGCCGGTCAGCACCAGGATGTACATGCCGACCGCGACGCCCTGGGTGAGCGTCTTGAGCTTGCCCCCGCGGCTGGCCGGGATGACGCCCCAGCGGATGACCCAGAAGCGCATGAGCGTGATGCCGAGCTCGCGGAAGAGGATCACCACGGTGACCCACCACGGCAGGTCGCCCAGCGCGGACAGCCCGACCAGCGCGGCACCCATGATCGCCTTGTCGGCGATCGGGTCGGCGATCTTGCCGAAGTCGGTGACCAGGCCGTAACGGCGGGCCAGCTCCCCGTCGAAGAGATCGGTGATCATCGCGATGGCGAACGCGGCCCACGCGAAGGAGCGCCAGGCCGGGTCGTGACCGTCGCCGTGCAGGAGCAGCACGACGAAGCCCGGCACCAGCACCAGCCGCACCATCGTCAGGATGTTGGCGATGTTCCACACGCTGGGCTTGGCCGCGGCCGCCGCCCCGGGCGCCCCTGCCGCCGGGGCGGAAGCGGCGGGACGGTGGTTCCCCGCGGCGGACGCCGGTACTCCCGTCATCTGTCCGCCTCCTCCGTGCCCAGCGGCTCGGCGACGAGGTCGACGCCTTCGGTGTCCACCACCTTCGCCGCGACGAACGAACCGGCCACCAGGCCCTCCGACGAGGTCAGGATGATCTGGCCGTCGGTCTCGGGTGCCTGGTGCGCGGCGCGGCCCACAGCGCCGTCCTCCTCGTCGACGGACTCGACCAGGACGTCCACGGTCGAGCCCAGGCGTTCCTCGGCGCGCTGCGCGGTCAGCTCCTCGGCGAGCCGGGAGACCCGCGCCAGCCGCTCGGCGACGACGTCCTCGGGCAGCTTGCCCTCGTAGCCCGCCGCCTCGGTGCCCTCCTCGTCGGAGTAGCCGAACACCCCGATCGCGTCGAGCCGCGCGCCGCTCAGGAAGCGCTCCAGCTCCTCCAGGTCCGCCTCGGTCTCGCCCGGGAAGCCGACGATGAAGTTCGAGCGGACACCGGCTTCCGGCGCCTTGGAGCGGATGGTGTCCAGCAGTTCCAGGAAGCGGTCGGTGTCGCCGAAGCGGCGCATGGCCCGCAGCACCTTGGGCGCCGAGTGCTGGAAGGACAGGTCGAAGTAGGGCGCGACCTTCGGCGTGGAGGTGAGCACGTCGATCAGGCCGGGCCGCATCTCGGCGGGCTGCAGGTAGCTGACCCGAACCCGCTCGATGCCCTCGACGTCCGCCAGCTCCGGCAGCAGCGTCTCCAGCAGCCGGATGTCGCCGAGGTCCTTGCCGTACGAGGTGTTGTTCTCGCTGACCAGCATGATCTCCTTGACGCCCTGACCGGCGAGCCACCGCGTCTCGCCCAGCACGTCCGAGGGGCGGCGCGAGACGAAGGAACCCCGGAAGGACGGGATCGCGCAGAACGAGCAGCGGCGGTCGCAGCCCGAGGCCAGCTTGACCGAGGCGACCGGGCTGCTGTCCAGACGGCGGCGCAGCGGCGCGCGCGGCCCGGAGGCGGGCGCCAGGCCGTCGGGGAGGTCCGCGGGCGCGGAGGCGGCCGCCTGGGCGTCCTCGGCGGCCTGGGAGTGCCCCGGCAGCGCGACGCCGGTCGCCGACTGCCGCTCGGCCGGGCTGATCGGGAGCAGCTTGCGGCGGTCCCGGGGGGTGTGCGAGGCGTGCACCCCGCCGGAGAGGATGGTCTGCAGGCGGTCGGAGATGTTGCTGTAGTCGTCGAAGCCGAGCACGCCGTCGGCCTCGGGCAGCGCCTCGGCGAGTTCCTTGCCGTACCGCTCGGCCATGCAGCCGACGGCCACGACGGCCTGTGTACGGCCGTGGGACTTGAGGTCGTTCGCCTCCAGCAGGGCGTCGACGGAGTCCTTCTTGGCGGCCTCGACGAAGCCGCAGGTGTTCACTACGGCGACGTCGGCTTCGGCGGCGTCCTCGACGAGCTGCCAGCCGTCCGCCGCCAGCCGGCCGGCGAGTTCCTCGGAATCCACCTCGTTGCGGGCGCAGCCGAGCGTGACAAGGGCGACGGTACGGGGTTCGGACATAGGCTCAGCCTACTTTGTCCCTGACGGGGCTCTGACGCGCTGCGGCGCCCGGCCCGGGGCCAGGTGCCCCGGGCCGGGCGCCGCGGTGTGCTCGCGCGCCCGTGGTGGCGGACGTCACCCGGCTTCCGGGTCGCCGGGGGTGAAGGTCAGCCGCTGGACCTGACCGGGGTCGCCCGCGGGGCCCAGGTCCTTGCCGTTGACGAAGAGGTCGACGGCGCCGGCGTTGCCGATGATGAGGTTGACCTTCTTCTTGTCGGTGAAGGTCTTGGCGTCGCCCTGCTCCAGGCTGCCCTGGTACAGCTGCTTGCCGTTGCTGTCGACGGCCTGGATCCAGCTCTTGCCGTTGTCGGCGGTGAGCTTGACCGTGACCTTGTCACCGGGGGCGGCGGCGATGGCGCTGTCGGTCGCCTCCGGTGAGGGGCTGGTCCTGCGGGTCGCGGAGGGCTTGGCGGCGGGGCTCTGCGGGGACGGCTTGCCGGCGACGGGCTGCTTGCCGCTGTCGTCGCCGCCGTTGAACAGAGTGAAGCCGACGAAACCCACGACCGCGACGATGGCCGCCACCATGGCGGCGGTCCAGTTGGGGCGGCGCGGCTCGGGCCGCATCCGCTCCGCCTCGTACAGCGGTGCTACGGGGGTGGGGGACGGTGTGCTGCCGTGCTCGGTGGAGAACTGCGCCACCAGGGCCTCGGGGTCGAGGCCCACGGCGCGCGCCAGCGCGCGGATGTGGCCGCGGGCGTAGACGTCACCGCCGCAGCGGGAGAAGTCGTCCTGTTCGATCGCATGGACAATGGGCGGCCGCACTCGGGTGGTGGAACTGACCTCGTCGACGGTGAGCCCGGCGTCGAGACGGGCTCGGGCGAGGGCACGACCGACCGAGGGACGGTCGTCGGGGGGCGGGTTGCCGATGGACACGGGTGCGCCTTTCGAGCGTGTAGCCACCTGCTGGAGACTCAGTCTAGGGGGGGTTGCAAAAGGTCGGGCAAGCGGGCGGACGTTGTTTGTCCGCCATCAGGATTGCCGTCGTGACCGGCACCGATGACGGACGGCCATACGGCTTCCCCTTGCACTAACTTGACGTACGGGCAGGAGAAACGGTTGCTCCCCGCCCACTTACGAGTGAGCTACGGATGGGCTACGAACGGGCTACGCGCCGGTCTCGCCGCGCAGGACCGCGAGCACCCCGTCCATCTCGTCCGGTTTGACCAGCACGTCGCGGGCCTTCGACCCCTCACTCGGACCGACGATCCCGCGGGATTCCATCAGGTCCATGAGCCTGCCCGCTTTCGCGAAGCCGACACGCAGTTTGCGCTGGAGCATCGAGGTCGAGCCGAACTGGGTGGAGACCACGAGCTCCGCCGCCTGGCAGAGCAGGTCGAGGTCGTCGCCGATCTCCTCGTCGATCTCCTTCTTGGGGCCGGTGCCGACCACGACGTCGTCCCGGTAAGCAGGCGTCAGCTGCGCCTTGCAGTGCTCCACGACGGCGTGGATCTCCTGCTCGGTGACGAAGGCGCCCTGCATGCGGATCGGCTTGTTCGCGCCCATCGGCAGGAACAGCCCGTCACCCTTTCCGATGAGTTTCTCGGCACCGGCCTGGTCCAGGATGACCCGGCTGTCGGCGAGCGAGGAGGTCGCGAACGCCAGCCGCGAGGGCACGTTGGCCTTGATGAGACCGGTCACCACGTCCACGGACGGCCGCTGGGTGGCCAGCACCAGGTGGATGCCGGCCGCGCGGGCGAGCTGCGTGATGCGGACGATCGCGTCCTCCACGTCCCGCGGCGCGACCATCATCAGGTCGGCCAGCTCGTCCACGATCACCAGCAGATAGGGGTACGGGGCCAGCTCGCGCTCGCTGCCCGCCGGCGGCTTCGCCTTGCCGCTGCGCACCGCCGCGTTGAAGTCGTCGATGTGCCGGAAGCCGTAGGCGGCAAGGTCGTCGTAGCGCAGGTCCATCTCGCGCACGACCCACTGGAGCGCCTCGGCGGCCCGCTTGGGGTTGGTGATGATCGGCGTGATGAGGTGCGGGACGCCCTCGTACGCGGTCAGTTCCACGCGCTTGGGGTCGACCAGCACCATGCGCACCTCGTCCGGCGTGGACCGGGCGAGCACCGAGGTGATGAGGCAGTTGATGCAGGAGGACTTGCCGGAGCCGGTGGCCCCCGCGACGAGGATGTGCGGCATCTTCGCGAGGTTGGCCATCACATAGCCACCCTCCACGTCCTTGCCGAGGGCGACCGTCATCGGGTGCTCCTCGCCGGCGGCGTCCGCCGACCGGAGCACGTCGCCGAGGTTGACCATCTCCCGGTCGCTGTTGGGGATCTCGATGCCGACCGCGGACTTGCCGGGGATCGGGCTGATGATCCGCACGTCGGGGCTGGCGACGGCGTACGCGATGTTCTTGGCGAGCGCGGTGATCCGCTCGACCTTGACGGCCTGTCCGAGTTCCACCTCGTAGCGGGTGACCGTCGGCCCCCGGGTGAAGCCGGTGACCGCCGCGTCGACCTTGAACTGCGAGAAGACGCTCTTGAGCGACTCCACCACCGCGTCGTTGGCGGCGCTGCGGGTACGTCCGGGGCCGCCGCGCTCCAGCACGTCCAGGGAGGGCAGGGAGTACGTGATGTCGCCCGACAGCTGCAACTGCTCGGCGCGCGGCGGCAGGGGCTGCCCGGCGTCGGGCGCCGCCTTCTTGGTGAGGTCCGGCACGGAGCGCCCGGAGCGGTCGCCGGTGGCCTCCGCGGTGTCGGCGGACCCGTCGTCCCGGGCCGGCGGCACCGACTGGTGCACGAGGTCCGCGACGACGGAGGAGCCGGGCACGCCGTACGTCAGCGCGCCGTCGAGGTCCGCGGCGACGCCGTAGGCGAGGTCGACGGTGCCGAGGCCGCCGGGCGTCAGGTCGGGCAGCGGGGGCTGCTCTTGGCGGCGCCGGCCGCGGCGCCGGGGCGCGGCCTCCGGGCCGCCCGGTCCGGCGGCGGGCTCGTCCTCGAACAGGTCGCCGAACGGGACGGCGTCCTCGTCGGGCTCATCCTCCGGCCGCACCTCGACCAGGCCGAGCCGTACGCCGGCCTCCCGCAGGCGGCGCGGGATGGCGTTGACGGGGGTCGCGGTGGTGACCAGCAGGCCGAAGAAGGTCAGCAGCGTCAGCAGGGCGACCGCCAGCGGGGCCCCCACCGTGTAGCGCAGCGGCGCGGAGGCCGCCCACCCGATGAGCCCTCCGGCGTCCCGGATCGCGTCGGCGCCCTGGCCCCGGCCCGGCGAACCGCAGCCGATGTGCACCAGGCCGAGCACGCCCACGGCGAGCGTGGACAGGCCGATGACGATCCGCCCGTTGGCGTCCGACTGCTGGGGGTGGCGCATCAGGCGCCAGACGACGGCACCCAGGAGGACCGGCACCAGCAGGTCCAACCGGCCGAACAGCCCGGTGATCAGTATCTCGACCAGGTCGCCCACCGGACCCTGCAGATCGGACCAGGTCCCGGTGGCGACGACGAGCGCGAGGCCGAACAGCAGCAGCGCGAGCCCGTCCTTGCGGTGGGCCGGGTCGAGACCGCGCGCGCCCCGGCCCACGCCCCGGAAGAGCGCGCCGACGCCGTGCGCGAGGCCCAGCCACAGCGCCCGGGTGAGCCGGTAGACGGCCCCGGTCGGTGAGGGTGCGGGCTTGGGCGCGGGTTTGGCGGGGGGTGCCGCCTTCTTGGCGGGGGCCTTCTTGGCCGGTGCCTTCTTCGCCGCCGGCTGCTTGGCGGCGGCCTTCTTCGCCGCGGGCCTGGCCGCAGGTTTGGCGGCAGCCTTCTTCGCGGTGCCGGACGTACGTGGGGCCATGGTGCGAGGTTACCGTTCCGTCCCGTGCGCGACACCCGTGGCCGCACATACGCCCGTTCGTGTCGCGCCCCGTACGCGTCAAGGGTGACGGGCCGTCAAAGGACCGGCAGGAGTCACTCTTGCGAGGGAATTTTCTTGTCGCCCGAGCCGGTGCCCGGCTCCAGCGCGTCCAGCGCCCGGCGCAGTCCGGTCAGCTTGCGCTCCAGATGGGCCGCGGTCGCCACCGCCGCCGCGTCCGCCGACTCGTCCAACTGCTTGGACAGCGCCTCCGCCTGCTCCTCCACCGCCGCCAGCCGCGCGGACAGCTCGGCGAGCAGGCCGACCGGCTCCTTGGCGCCGCCCGCACCCTGCCGGGAGCCCTGCTCCAGTTGCAGCCGCAGCAGGGCGGCCTGCTCGCGCAACTGGCAGTTCTTCATGTAGAGCTCGACGAAGACCGAGACCTTGGCGCGCAGCACCCACGGGTCGAAGGGCTTGGAGATGTAGTCGACCGCGCCGGCCGCGTAGCCGCGGAAGGTGTGGTGCGGACCGTGGTTGATCGCCGTGAGGAAGATGATCGGGATGTCCCGCGTGCGCTCCCGGCGCTTGATGTGCGCCGCAGTCTCGAACCCGTCCATGCCCGGCATCTGGACATCGAGCAGGATCACCGCGAAGTCGTCGGTGAGCAGCGCCTTGAGCGCTTCCTCCCCGGACGATGCCCGCACCAGTGTCTGATCGAGCGCGGAGAGGATGGCCTCCAGCGCCAGCAGATTCTCCGGCCGGTCATCGACCAGGAGGATCTTGGCCTTCTGCACCATGGCCCGCCCTCCTCGTCCCGGCACTGCACCGGGTGCCGCCCCCATGGACGACTCCTGAGCGCCGTCCGTCCTTGTGCCGGTCATGGTAGCCGCACCCCGCTGTCCGCCACACCCTGTCACCGCCATGTCACTGTGCACGTAGCAGAAACGCAAGCGGGGACCAGAAGGTTCCCCGTTTCCCGCACCCTCACACCTCCGTGAGCACTCCGTGTCATGACCGCGGCCGGCCGCACCGCCGCGGTGACCACCGCACGGGCGGTCACCGCGTCCGTCGTCCGACGCTCCGTCACCGCGCGTGCATCCACTGCTCCATCACCGCGAGCAGGTGGTCGGTGTCCACCGGTTTGGCGACATAGTCGGACGCACCGGACTCGATGCTCTTCTCCCGGTCGCCCTTCATCGCCTTTGCCGTGAGGGCGATGATCGGCAGCCCCGCGAACTGCGGCATCCTGCGGATCGCCGCCGTCGTCGCGTACCCGTCCATCTCCGGCATCATGATGTCCATCAGCACGACCGCGACATCGTCGTGCTGCTCCAGCACCTCGATGCCCTCCCGGCCGTTCTCCGCGTACAGCACCGTGAGCCCGTGCTGCTCCAACACGCTGGTCAATGCGAAGACATTGCGGATGTCGTCGTCGACGATGAGCACCTTCTCGCCACTGAATCCCCCCGCGAAGCCGGTGTACGCGTCGGAGTGCGCCCCGTCCACCCACGACTCGGCGGCCGGCGGCGGCTGCCGGTCCGGCTGCCCCTGGGCGATGGGCCGCTCGGTGAGGGCCGAGCGGCGGCGCAGCCGCGCAAGGCTGCTTCCCGCGCCGCCGCGCCGCCCGCCGGTGTGCGCGGGACCGGTGCCGCGCAGCGGTTCGGCGTAGGCGTCCGGCTCGGCGAAGGGCTCGCCGGGCGGGAGTTGCGCGTAGCCGTGCGGCGGCAGTTCACCGCTGTTGAGCGGCAGGTAGAGGGTGAACGTCGAGCCGCGGCCGGGCTGGCTGTCGGCGTGGATCTCGCCGCCGAGCAGCCGCGCGATCTCCCGGCTGATGGACAGGCCGAGGCCCGTGCCGCCGTACTTGCGGCTGGTGGTGCCGTCGGCCTGCTTGAACGCCTCGAAGATGACCCGCATCTTGCTGGCCGCGATGCCGATGCCGGTGTCGGTGACCGAGAAGGCGATCAGCGGCTCGTCCGGGGCCCGCAGCGAACCGGACTCCAGCAGCTGTTCCCGGATCGCCTGCGGCGCCTCCTGGCCGGCCGGGCGGATCACCAGCTCCACCGACCCGCTGTCGGTGAACTTCACCGCGTTGGACAGCAGGTTGCGCAGCACCTGGAGCAGCCGCTGCTCGTCGGTGTGGAGCGTCGCGGGCAGTTCCGGGGAGACCCGGACCGAGAAGTCCAGGCCCTTCTCGGCCGTCAGCGGCCGGAAGGTGGCCTCGACGTAGTCCACGAGCTGCACGAGGGCGATCCGGGTCGGGCTGACGTCCATCTTGCCCGCCTCGACCTTCGACAGGTCGAGGATGTCGTTGATCAGCTGGAGCAGGTCGGAGCCCGCGCCGTGGATCGTCTCGGCGAACTCGACCTGCTTCGGCGACAGGTTGCCCTCGGCGTTGTCCGCGAGCAGCTTGGCCAGGATGAGCAGCGAGTTGAGCGGGGTGCGCAGCTCGTGCGACATGTTGGCCAGGAACTCGGACTTGTACCGCATGGAGACCGCGAGCTGCTCCGCGCGCTCCTCCAGCACCTGGCGGGCGTCCTCGATCTCGGTGTTCTTCACCTCGATGTCGCGGTTCTGACGCGCCAGCAGCTCGGCCTTCTCCTCCAGCTCGGTGTTGGAGATCTGGAGCTGCTTCTGCCGGTTCTCCAGCTCCGCGGAGCGCTCCCGCAGCTGCTCGGTCAGCTCCTGGGACTGCTTGAGCAGGTACTCGGTCTTGGTGTTGACGCTGATGGTGTTGACGCTCACCGCGATCATGTCGGTGATCTGGCCGAGGAAGTCCTTCTGGATCTGCGTGAACGGCTGGAACGAGGCCAGCTCGATCACCCCGAGCACCCGGTCCTCGAACAGCACCGGCAGCACGATGACGTGCGCCGGGGGCGCTTCTCCGAGCCCGGAGGAGATCCGCAGATAGCCCGGCGGCACGTTCTCCACCAGGATGCTGCGCTTCTCCACCGCGGCCGTGCCGATCAGGCCCTCACCGGGCAGGAAGACGGTGGGCATCGTCCGTGGCGAGAAGCCGTAGCTGCCGATCAGGCGCAGCTCGTACTCCTCGGCGATGTCCTCGGTGGCCGGCTCCTCGGCGAGGAAAAAGGCACCGTGCTGGGCCGAGACGACCGGCGTCAGCTCGCTCATGATGAGGCCGCCGACGTCGTTGAGGTCGCGGCGGCCCTGCATCAGACCGGAGATGCGGGCGAGGTTGCCCTTCAGCCAGTCCTGCTCCTTGTTGGCGAGCGTGGTCTCGCGGAGCCGGACGATCATGGTGTTGATGTAGTCCTGCAGCTCCAGGATCTCGCCGGCCGCGTCCACGTCCGTGCGGATGTTGAGGTCGCCGCGGGTCACCGCGGTGGCCACCTGGGCGATGTTGCGCACCTGACGGGTCAGGTTGTTGGCCATCAGGTTGACGGACTCGGTGAGGTCCTTCCAGATGCCCGAGACACCCGGCACGCGCGCCTGGCCGCCGAGGCGGCCCTCGGTGCCCACCTCGCGGGCCACTCGCGTGACCTCGTCACCGAAGGCGGACAGCTGGTCGACCATCGTGTTGATGGTGGTCTTGAGCTCCAGGATCTCGCCGTGCGCGTCGACGTCGATCTTCTTGGACAGGTCGCCGCGGGCCACCGCGGTGGTGACCATCGCGATGTTGCGGACCTGGCCGGTCAGGTTGGACGCCATGTTGTTGACGGACTCGGTGAGGTCCTTCCACGAGCCGGACACTCCCGGCACGCGGGCCTGACCGCCGAGGATGCCGTCCGTGCCCACCTCGCGGGCCACTCGCGTGACCTCGTCACCGAAGGCGGACAGCGTGTCGACCATCGTGTTGATGGTCTCGGCGAGCTGGGCGACCTCGCCGCGCGCCTCGACGGTGATCTTCTTGGTGAGGTCGCCGTTGGCGACCGCCGTGGCCACGGAGGAGATCGAACGCACCTGACCGGTCAGGTTGTTGGCCATCAGGTTGACGTTGTCGGTGAGGTCCTTCCAGATGCCGGAGACGTCCCGCACCCGGGCCTGGCCGCCGAGGATGCCGTCGGTGCCCACCTCGCGGGCCACGCGCGTGACCTCGTCGGCGAAGGCGGACAGCGTGTCGACCATCGTGTTGACGGTCGTCACCAGGGCGAGGATCTCGCCCTTGGCGTCGACGGTGATCTTCTTCGACAGGTCGCCCTGCGCGACCGCCGTGGTGACCTCGGCGATGTTGCGCACCTGCATGGTCAGGTTGTTGGCCATGAAGTTGACCGACTGGGTCAGGTCCTTCCACGTACCCGACACGCCCTTGACCTCGGCCTGACCGCCCAGGATGCCGTCGGTGCCCACCTCGCGGGCCACCCGGGTCACCTGGTCGGCGAACGCCGACAGCTGGTCGACCATCGTGTTGAGGACGTTCTTCAGCTCCAGGATCTCGCCGCGCGCGTCGACGTCGATCTTCTGCGACAGGTCACCGCGGGCCACCGCGGTCGCGACCTGGGCGATGTTGCGCACCTGGGCGGTGAGGTTGCCGGCCATGCCGTTCACCGAGTCCGTCAGGTCGCGCCACACACCGGCCACGCCGGGCACCTGCGCCTGGCCGCCGAGGCGGCCCTCGGTGCCCACCTCGCGGGCCACCCGGGTCACCTGCTCGGCGAACGCCGACAGCTGGTCGACCATCGTGTTGATGGTGTTCTTCAGCTCCAGGATCTCGCCGCGCGCGTCCACGTCGACCTTCTGCGACAGGTCACCGCGGGCCACGGCCGTCGTCACCTGGGCGATCTGGCGGACCTGCGAGGTCAGGTTGCCCGCCATGAAGTTGACGGAGTCCGTCAGCTCCTTCCACACGCCGCTCACGCCGTCGACGCGCGCCTGACCGCCGAGCCGGCCCTCGGTGCCCACGTCGCGCGCCATGCGCGTGACCTGGTTGGCGAAGGAGGACAGCTGGTCGACCATCCGGTTCACGGTGTTCTTCAGCTCCAGCATCTCGCCGGAGACGTCCACCGTGACCTTCTGCGACAGGTCGCCGTTGGCGACCGCCGTCGTCACCTGGGCGATGTTGCGCACCTGGCCGGTCAGGTTGCGGAAGGCGGTGTTCACCGAATCCGTCAGGTCCTTCCACAGACCCGCCGCACCCGGCACCTGCGCCTGGCCGCCCAGCTCACCCTCGACACCGACCTCCCGGGCCACCCGGGTCACCTCGGCGCCGAAGGCCGACAGCTGGTCGACCATCGTGTTCACGGTGTTCTTCAGCTCCAGCATCTCGCCGGAGACGACCACGGTGACCTTCTGCGACAGGTCGCCGTTGGCGACCGCCGTCGTCACCTGCGCGATGTCGCGCACCTGGCCGGTCAGGTTGCGGAAGGCCATGTTCACCGAGTCGGTGAGGTCCTTCCAGATGCCCGCGGCGCCCGGCACCTGCGCCTGGCCGCCGAGGCGGCCCTGCGCGCCGACCTCGCCGGCGACGCGGGTCACCTCGTCGGCGAAGGTGCGCAGGGTCTCGGTCATCGCGTTCACGGTCTCGGCGAGCTGCGCGACCTCGCCGCGCGCGCCGATGGTGATCTTCTGCGACAGGTCGCCGTTGGCGACCGCCGTCGTGACCTGCGCGATGTCGCGCACCTGGGCCGTCAGATTGCCGGCCATCAGGTTGACGGAGTCGGTCAGGTCCTTCCACACGCCGTCGACGCCGGCCACCTTGGCCTGGCCGCCGAGCTGGCCCTCGGTGCCCACCTCGCGGGCCACCCGGGTCACCTCGGACGCGAAGGAGGACAGCTGGTCCACCATCGTGTTGACGGTGTTCTTCAGCTCCAGCATCTCGCCGGCCACGTGCACGGTGACCTTGCGCGACAGGTCGCCCTTGGCGACCGCCGTCGTCACCAGCGCGATGTCGCGCACCTGCGCCGTCAGCCGGGAGGCCATGGTGTTGACCGAGTCGGTCAGGTCCTTCCAGGAGCCGGCCATGCCGCGCACCCGGGCCTGGCCGCCGAGCTTGCCCTCGGTGCCGACCTCGCTGGCCACCCTGGTCACCTCGTCGGTGAACGTGGACAGCTGGTCGACCAGCCCGTTGACCGTGCGCCCGACCTTGAGGAACTCGCCGCGCAGCGGGTGCGCGGCGCCGTCCGGCCCCTGCGAGCGCAGCTCCATGCGCTGCTCCAGGTCGCCCTCGGCGACCGCCGACAGCACGCGGCCGACCTCGGACATGGGCCGCACGAGATCGTCCACCAGCGCGTTGGAGGCGTCGATGGCGGCCGCCCACGAGCCCTCGCACGCCCCCGTCTCCAGGCGCTCCGCGAGCTTGCCCTCCCGGCCGACGACCCGGCGGACCCGGGCGAGCTCACCGGTGAGGTGCTGGTTGCGGTCGGCGACCTCGTTGAACACGGCGGCGATCTCCGCCATGACGCCGTCGCCGGTGACCGTGAGCCGCTTGCGGAAGTTGCCGTCCCGCATCGACTCCAGGGCGGACAGCAATCTGTGCAGTGCGGCCGAGTCCACCTCGACGGTCCCATTGGTGCGCGAACGCGCATGCTTCACCCGCGCGGAACCACCCCGCTTCGCCGCGGGTGCCGCGCCGCCTCGCGCCGATGCGCCAGACTCCACCGTGTCCCTCCCGGAGGGTCGACCGAACTGCATGTGCCTCGTTCAGGCATGCCCAGTGTTTCACCATGCCCGCACCCGGCCATAACAGTTCGGCAGCATCGCATATGACCGTCGCCACGATCGGGGCAGGAACACCCCCAACCGGCACACGCGTGGTCGCCGGGGGTAAGTAACCTGGCATGCGGTTGCCCACCTTGGGCCGGGCGTACACCTCGAAGTGGGGGCCGGTGGTGACAGTACAGCGGATGACACATGGTGACGTCCCCGGACAAACAAGGAGATCTGTGATCACGGCGCGCGCAGCGGCCACCTTCGAGCCGGTGGGACGCTCGGTCGCCACCGCACGCGCTTTCGTCCGCGACACGCTCCAGGGCTGGGGCTTCGCCGAGGTCGTCGACGACGCCGTCGTCCTCACCAGCGAACTGGTCACGAACGCCGTGGTCCACGCGGGAACCGCCGCCGACGTCCAGTGCCTGCGCTACGAATCCGCCGTCCGCATCGAGGTCGCCGACCGCTACCCCGAGCGCGAGCTGCCGCTGCACGACGCCAAGAAGCAGATCCACCCCGACCACGAGGGCGGCCGCGGCCTGCTCCTGTGCTCGGCCCTCGCCGCCCGCTGGGGCGTGGAGTACACGCCGGCCAACAAGCACGTCTGGTTCCACCTGGACCTGCCCCAGCGCCCCGCCGGCACCCGCTCCGCCGGACCGGCCCTGCCCGCCGCCGCCCTGCCGCTCGCCGACGAGCAGGTCCGTGTCGCCGTCGTCCAGGTCGACCGTGCCGGCATCATCACGCGCTGGAACCAGGACGCCGCCGAACTCTTCGGCCACCCCGACGAGCAGATCGTCGGCAAGCCGCTCGGCGATCTCGCCGCCTGGCCGCAGACCCCCGGCACCGGCCACGGCATCGCCGAGGCCCTGCTGCTCTCCCGCTGGGAGGGCAGTTACGGCGTCCGCGGCGCCGACGGCCGCATCATGCCGGTGTACGGCACCCACTTGCGCGTCCGCGACACCTCCGGCGAGCCCTCCACCGTCTGCCTGCTGGTGCGCGAGGACGCGCGTGCCGTGCTGCAGAACCCCGGACGCGGCGGCGGCGTCTCCGCCGACGGCGGCATGGACCGCGGCAAGGCCGCCGACCCCTTCGAGTCGTTCATCGGCTCCCCCGCGCCCGACGACCTCGACGGCCTGCTCCAGCGCACCGTGGAGCGCGCCCGCGACATGCTCGACGGCGACGCCGCCTACCTGCTGCTCGCCACCGACGACGAGACCGAGTTGGAGGTACGCGCCTCCACCGGCCTCCCCTCGGCCCGTCAGCGCTTCGCCCGCGTCCCCGTGGAGGCCGGCACCGGCCGCTACGGCAGCGCCCGCATGCCCGCCGTCCACGAGGACCTGACGGCCGTCCCCGGCGCCGTCCCGCTGCTCGCCGGCACCGGCATGCGGTCCGTCATCACCGTGCCGCTCAAGGTCGAAGGACGCCTCACCGGATCCCTCGGCGTCGCCGCCGAGACCCCCGGCCGCTACAGCAACGAGGAGGCCCTGCGGCTCCAGTTCGCCGCGGACCGCATCGCCCTCGCCGTCGAGAGCGCCCGGCTCACGGAGCTCGAACGCCTGCGCCGCGGCTCGCTGTCCTTCCTCGTCGAGGCCTCCGACCTGCTGGCCGGCACCCTGGAACGCGACCAGACCCTCGCGCTGATGGCCCAGATGACGGTGCCCACCCTGGCCAGTTGGTGCGCCGTCTACACCATCGCCGACCAGGCCTCCGAGCCCGAACTCGCCTTCGTCCTGCACGAGGACGAGGACCGCATCGACGGCATCAAGGCGCTCCTGTCCCGCCTCGCCCCGCCCCGGCCCGACCCCACGCCCGGCGCACGCATCTGGACCGCCCCGTCCGACGCCGCCCACTCCACGGCCCTGCGCGCCTCCCTGCGCAGCCTCGGGCTCGGCGAGACGGGGCGGCCCGCCGCCGGCCCCGGCACGGCCCTGGCGACCGCCGCCGCGGTCGGCGGCGAGACCGTCGTGCTGCCCCTGGTGGCCCGCAACCGCGTCATCGGGATGCTGACCCTCGGCAGGGCCGCCGACGAACGCTTCCGGCAGGAGATCCTCGAACTCGCCGAGGACCTCTCCCGCCGCGCCGCCCTCGCCCTGGACAACGCCCGCCTCTACAGCGAGCGCACGGCCATCAGCCAGTCCCTCCAGCGCAGCCTCCTGCCGCCCGGCCTGCCGGTCATCCCCGGTGTCGAGGTCGAGGTGGTCTACCGCGCAGCCGGCGAGGGCAACGAGGTCGGCGGCGACTTCTACGACGTCTTCCCGATCCGCGACGGCTGCTGGGGCTTCGCCATCGGCGACGTCTGCGGCACCGGCCCCGAGGCCGCCGCCGTCACCGGCCTCGCCCGGCACGCGCTGCGCCTGCTCGCCCGCGAGGGCTTCAGCGGGCCGTCCGTCCTGGAACGCCTCAACGCGGCCATCCTCGACGAGGGCTCCCGCAGCCGCTTCCTGACCCTCCTGTACGGCGAGTTGTGGCCCCAGGCCGACGGCAGCGCCGAACTGAAGGTCGTCTGCGCCGGCCACCCGCTGCCGCTCCGTCTGCGCCAGACCGGCGCCGTCGAGCCCGCGGCCGAGCCCCAGCCCCTGCTCGGCGTCATCGAGGACCTCGAACTCGTCGAGCAGAACGTCACTCTCGCCCCCGGTGACGTGCTGCTCTGCGTCACCGACGGCGTCACCGAACGCCGCGAGGGCACCCGCATGCTCGGTGACGACGGCCTCGCCGACGTCCTGGCCACCTGCACGGGCCTCACCGCCGGTGCCGTCGCAGCCCGTATCCAGCGCGCGGTGGAGCGCTTCGCCTCCGACGCGCCCTCCGACGACATGGCCATTCTCGCCATGCGCGTTCCGGAACTGCCCGCGTAGCCCTGCACCGACGAACACCAAAATGAAGCACCAAAATGAAGAAGGCCCCCGCCGAATGGCGGGGGCCTTCTTTCTCTGAGCCCCAATACGGAATCGAACCGTAGACCTTCTCCTTACCATGGAGACGCTCTGCCGACTGAGCTATTGGGGCGCGTCGACGTGAAGGATCTTAACCCATCGACCGCCGGGTTCGGAAATCCGCCCGGCGTCCACTCAGAGCAGTCCGCCGAGGGTGTTGCACGCCTCGGCCATCCGCTTCAACTCCTTCTCCGTGAGCCCGGGGTGGACCGGCAGGGACAGCGTCTCGCCGGAGGCCGCCTCGGTCCGCGGCAGGAAGGACTGCGACCGGTACTTCGGCATCCGGTGCACCGGGGTCGGGATGCTCACATCGGCCCGCACGCCGCGGGAGGCCAGCGCCATCGCGAACGCGTCGCGGTCGGGGCGGCCGTTGCCCGGTATGCGGACCGTGTAGCGGTGGTAGACGTGGTGCGCGCCCGGCTCGACGTACGGCACCAGCACGCCCGTCAGGGCGGAGTCCAGGTACCGGCAGTGGGCCCGCTGCCGCGCGATCGAGCCCTCCAGCTTGCGCAGCGCGGCGCGTCCGCTCGCGGCCCGGTTGTCGGCGAGTCGCGCCGCCGAGTGCGCACCGTCCCTCAAACGCTTGACGCAGGAGGCCAGTTCGGGGTGCTCCGTGGTCACCACGGCGCCCTCCGCGAGGGCGAAGACGCTCAGCGCGCCGTACGTGCCGACCCGCCGGCCGGCAAGCGTCGCGGCCTGCGCCTGGGTGGCGTCCTCGACGATCGCCAGGCCGTGCCGCGCCGCCAGGTCCGCGAGCTGGTCGACGGCCGCGGGATGACCGAACAGGTGCACCGGCAGGATCGCCACCGTCAGCGGCGTGATCGCCGCAGCGACGGCCTCCGGGTCGAGGCAGAAGGTGAGCGGATCGATGTCCGCGAACACGGGCACCGCGCCGACCAGCCGGACCGCGTCCGCGGTCTCCACCGGGGCGAACGACGGGAGGATCACTTCCTCGCCGGCACCGATACCCAGCGACAGCAGCGCAAGGTGAAGGGCGGAGGTCGCGGAATCCACCGCGACGGTATGGCGATCGTCCACCGCCGAGGAGAACTCGTCCTCGAGCGCCGCGACTTCAGCACCCCGATCCAGGAACTGCTGCATCAGGCCCACCTCCACTTGCCCGTCAACGCCAGGATTACGGTGACCGGTGAGTGGATGCTGATCTCAACATGAACAACGGGTGTTGCCCACGCAAATAGCCGTGCCCCCGGACAGAAGTCCGGGGGCACGGCTGAAGAATTGTTCGGCGGCGTCCTACTCTCCCACAGGGTCCCCCCTGCAGTACCATCGGCGCTGAAAGGCTTAGCTTCCGGGTTCGAAATGTAACCGGGCGTTTCCCTAACGCTATGACCACCGAAACACTATGAAACTGTACGAACCGGGGTTCGTTGTTTCAGAACTACACAGTGGACGCGAGCAACCTATGGACAAGCCCTCGGCTTATTAGTACCGGTCAGCTCCACCCATTACTGGGCTTCCACATCCGGCCTATCAACCCAGTCGTCTACTGGGAGCCTTAACCCCTCAAGGGGGTGGGAGTCCTCATCTCGAAGCAGGCTTCCCG